>CP063163.1:3814629-4159444 GCA_014960805.1 Cytobacillus suaedae
AGGCTTATGCTGTATGGCAGCATTAACTGGCTGTATGAATCCAAATGAAGCAGAGGTCTACGAAGAAAGTGGTTATACGATAAATAGACAAGACAGAAATGAGATATATAATGATGATGGTTTAATAAATAATGGAGACAAACAATCAAATTTTGGTTATGTTAGACACCAAAAGAGCCCTGTACCTGGAGAGGTAGGTATAACTAATAATTTACCTACTTTAAACAGAGAAGTGATGGCTGATTTAATAAGTAAAATCAGTATTACTTTGCCTAATGTTAACGAAGCGGCCACTCTAGTTACAGATGAAGAAGTACTAGTTGTATATGAGACAAATTCAGAAAATCGCTTTGAAACAGCAGACCAAGTTAAAAAATCAGCATTGTCTGTTGTCCCTAGGTGGTATCACGTTTATGTTTCAGATAATCCAGTATTGATAAGAGATATAGAACGATTTGGATTACTTGATACAAATGTCCGTGATGTTGACCAAATTCTTGATGCAACAATCGCAAGAATGCTTGAGTCTCCACAGGGAAGAAAAATAAGTACTGGGGAAAATGAAAATGGAGAAATCACTGGCGGCATGAATGATGAATATGAGGAACGTGCAGGGGAAGAAGATCAAGATCCAGATAAACACAATATTTTGCATCAACAGGGCAAATTGATAGATGATGGTCATACAACACCGCACGGATTAGGTGGTCTAGGGGATTATGACATCTATAAACCAGAAGAAAACGAAAACTTATATAGAACGAACGATAATCGTGGGTAACAAAATAGAATAAGCACCTGGATACGGTGCTCGATTTAGACACAAAAAGGGGCTTTCGCCCCTTTTTTATGCTTCTTTTGCTTCTAATTCTTGTGCTTCAAGCTTTGCTTGTTTATTTTGCTGAGCTGAATTTACTTGCTCATCTGCATGGTAAGAAGAGCGAACTAATGGCCCTGCTTCACAATGGCTGAATCCTTTTGATAATGCAATCTCTTTTAATTCTGCGAACTCATCAGGATGATAATATTTTTGAACTTTTAGATGTTTGGTCGAAGGTTGAAGATATTGACCTAATGTAAGAATATCAACATCATTTGCACGTAAATCATCCATCGTTTCGATGATTTCTTCTTTCGTCTCTCCTAATCCAATCATGATACTGGATTTTGTAGGAATCGAGTCATTCATCTCTTTAGCACGTTTTAGGAACTCAAGAGATCGATCATATTTAGCTCGTGCTCTTACTCTGTCAGAAAGGCTTCGAACTGTTTCAATGTTGTGATTCATGATATCAGGTTTAGCATCCATCAGTACTTTTAAGTTATCAAGGACCCCTCCCATATCTGAAGGTAAAACTTCAATTGAGGTTAAAGGACTTTTTCTTCTGATAGCTCGTACTGTTTCCGCAAAAACAGCAGCTCCACCATCTTTTAAATCATCACGGGCTACTGCAGTAACTACAACGTGTTTTAACCCCATAAGCACAACTGAATCTGCTACACGTTCTGGTTCTTGCCAATCTAGCTCATTCGGTAATCCTGTTTTAACCGCACAGAAACGACATGCTCTTGTACACACATCACCTAGGATCATGAAAGTAGCAGTTTTTCTCACAGCCCAACATTCATGTATGTTAGGGCATTTAGCTTCTTCACATACAGTATGTAGTTTCTTCTCTCTCATCATCTTTTTTAAGCCTGTATAGTTTTCATTGGTGTTTAATTTTATTTTAAGCCATTCCGGTTTACGTAAATGTTGTTCTTTTTTTGCCAAAATAATCAACTCCAAATAATATTTCTTATTTCATTATATCGATTATATCAAATGAATCCAACAGTGTTCCGTGTCTTTAGTCACTTTATCATACCAAATCTAGAACCTCAAGAAATTGATTTTTAGCAATTTCCATCATTTAGTATTTATTAAAATGGCTCTATTCAACAAACTAACAATATGAAAACAATGAAAGGAGCAACTTATGAGAAAGTTTATTCTCTCTTTATTAATCATATCATTTATCCTTCCATTATCCATATCAACGGCATTTGCAAATTCCGAGATGGATCAACAAACAATCTACGAAGAGCGAATGCTATTATATAAAAACGTAGAGACGGTTACCCATATTCCATGGTACTATTTTGCTGCAATCGACCAATATGAACGAAGCTTACGCCGGTCAAGAAAGGACTTACCGAATGCTGAAGGGCTTATCGGTATATATTTTAAACCAGAAATTTGGTCAGGTACGTTAAACCCTAATACTGAAGATACAAACCCTTTGAGTATTAGTGTCTTTGGTGGCCTTGGAATTGACGGAAATGGGGATGGAATTGCTGATCGTAACAATGATGAAGATGTATTATATACAATGGCAAGCTATTTAGCTAACTATGGGTATGATCATGAAAATTTAAAAATTGCATTATGGGATTATTATCAAAGAGACAAAACGGTTGATATTATCCTAGGTAAAGTAAAAATATATAAAGCGTATAATACTCTTGACCTGGATAAACACGCCTTTCCAGTTCCTCTAAGATTCAATTATAGTTATAAGAACACTTGGGGAGATGCGAGAGGTTGGGGTGGCCGAAGAATTCATGAAGGAACAGATATCTTTGCAAATTATGGTACCCCCGTACGATCAACCGGGTACGGAATTGTAGAAATTAAAGGTTGGAATAAGTATGGTGGGTGGCGTGTAGGTATACGTGACATTAATAATACCTACCACTATTTTGCTCATTTAAATGGCTTTACAAAGGATTTAAAAGAGGGGCAAATTGTAGAACCTGGTATGATTATTGGGTCGGTAGGAAGCTCTGGTTATGGACCTCCTGGGACTTCTGGAAAGTTCCCACCTCATCTTCATTATGGAATGTATAAAGATAATGGATACACGGAATGGTCCTTTGACCCGTTTCCTCACTTAAGGATGTGGGAAAGAGCAGAGCGAAAGAAAAAGAAATAAGCCATACAAACTAAAAAATGGTGGCAGCATCACAGCTGTCCACCATTTTATTAGTTCAATATTAATTTTGTTTTGATTTTTTAACAGCATTTAAAATACTAGCCGCTAATCCGCCCCAAATAATAACCATTCCTACTAACATCATTGTAATAGCACTTGCTTCCATTATCGTGATACCTCCTTATCAGTAGGTACAGCTAACTTTCCTTTTTCCCATTTTACTAGTGAGAAAATTACTCCAACAAGTATTGCCCCAATTGCTACTGACCAACCTGTGTAAAGTAAGAATGAAGTTGGGTAACCTTCATAGTTTTCTGCGATATTTTTTCTAATGTTATCAAACATCATGTATCCAAGGACGATTGGTGTTATGAAGCCTAGACACACTTTCCACCAAGCACCTAGAAGGATATCAGACATTGAGTTTGCGTGCTCTTTTAATGAATCAACTTCTTTTAGGAACCAAGTTACTACAATTACTTGAACTAGTCCTGATAAAGCTACACCAAAGTTATTGATGAAGTAATCTGCTGCATCTAAGAAATATAGTCCACCTTTTGTAGCAAACAGAATTGAGATAAGAGCTGATAATCCACCACCAATTAGTACAGCTTTATTTCTAGACACCTTAAATTTATCTTGAACTCCGGCAATGAAAGTTTCTACGATTGACATCAATGAAGTTAAACCAGCTAACACTAAGCTTGCAAAGAATAAGAAGCCAAAGAATTGATTAAACGCTGGAAATTCATTAATAATTTGCGGGAACACTACAAAGGCAAGACCTACACCCGCTGAAACAACTTCAGATACAGGGACATTTTGTTGTGCAGCCATAAATCCTAGAATACTAAATACTCCGATACCAGCTAAAAGCTCAAATGCTGAATTTCCAAAACCTGTAATAAAGGCATTGTTAGTGATATCTGTTTTCTTTGGTAAATAACTTGAATAAGTAATCATAATAGCAAATGCAATTGATAAACTAAAGAAAATTTGTCCATATGCCGCTACCCAAACCTTACCATCTAAGATTGAATCCCAATTTGGTTTGAAAAAGGCATTTAACCCATCCATTGCACCGTCTAAAGTAAGTGCACGAACAACGATAATAAAGAATAAGACCAATAATGCTGGAATGAAGATTCTATTTGCTGCTTCAATTCCTTTCTTAACACCCTTAAATAAAATTCCTAGTGTGATGATCCATACTAAAATTAAAGGAATAAATACACCTGGAACAACGCCACCTACTTGACCTGGAGCTTCAGCAAGCTTTAAGTATTCACCAAATAGGAATCCATTTGGATCGTCTCCCCATTTTAGGTTTAACGCGAATACAGAGTAGGACATTGCCCATGCGATAATTACTGCATAATAGGTTGAAATGACAAAGGACACTGCTACTTGCCACCAACCAATCCATTCTGCTTTCTTATTCATTCGAGCATAAGTCAAAGGAGCAGATCCTTTGTACTTGTGGCCCATTGTAAACTCCATTACTAAGATTGGAATACCAGCCGTTAATAATGCAAATAGATAAGGAATAAAGAATGCTCCCCCACCATTCTCATAAGCGACTGCCGGGAAACGCCAAATGTTCCCTAGTCCTACTGCTGAACCAACTGCGGCTAAAATAAAACCTGCTCGTGTTCCCCATTGTGGACGATTATCCATATAAATACCTCCCCTTAGCTTGTTCCTTCTATATGTATGAGCTATGTCCTACAATAAGAATCGGAACTTTTTATATTTTCTGATTTTAATTCTAAGGATAGTATAGCGATACTCGTCTAAATTGTCAAAACATTATGTTAATACTTTTATTAAAAAAAGAATAGAGCTAAGCTCTATCCTTTTTCAACAGTAGTATTATACTACCTTCTGTTTTTGTCTAAACATAACTGTAAAGACTAGTATTGATAACAAGACAATGATAATTCCCAAGATTGTACTTCCTGTCATCCCCATTACAATAAATCCGATAGTAGCAATAACTGCTGATATAAGCGCATAAGGAAGTTGAGTTAATACATGGTCAATGTGATGACTTCCTGCCCCTGTGGATGAAAGGATTGTGGTATCAGAAATTGGCGAACAATGATCTCCAAATACTGAACCAGCAAGTACTGCCGCTAATGCAGGTAATAACATGGAGATATCGGTTGAAGCCATAATTTCTCCTGCAATCGGAAGCATAATACCAAATGTGCCCCATGAAGTACCTGTTGAAAAGGCCATTAAGCCCGCAACAATAAATAAGATAACAGGTAAATAGGCAACATTAAGATTTGCCTCTTCAACTCGTGAAGCAAGGTAGGCTCCAGTTTCTAACTGGCTGATTAAATCAACAACCATCCATGCTAATAATAAGATATAGATTGCAGGAAGCATGGATTTAATCCCTTCAATAATTCCCTTTAAAAATAAACCAGTTGAAATAGATTTCTTTGTAATAACTTGATTAAAAAATAAGATAAATGCCGCAAGTAACCCAAAAAGACCACCATATAAAAGTGACGCTGCAACATCGGTATTTTCAAAAATAGCTAATAACGTTCTATTTTCTTCCGTTGCCTTATAGCCTGTCCAAATCATTGAACCGACAGTTCCAATTACTAAAGCGATAATTGGCCAGATTAAATCACCAACTGTTCCCCTGTTACTTTGCGGTAAATCCTGTTTTAAGTCTCCAATAACAGGTTTCGCGGGATCAATCATTTCCCCTGATTTAATCGCTCTTTCCTCATGAACCTTCATACTACCGAGATTAATGTTAAATATAGTCGTTACAAAAACCATTAAAATGGCTGTAATTACATACAAATTCATAGGTATCATCTGAATGAAGGCAGATAGTGCTGTATATTCACTAATCCCATGTGTTGCCAGGATTGTCCCTATAATAGCAATGATATATGCACCCCAGCTAGATATTGGTGAAACTACACAGATTGGCGCAGATGTTGAGTCAATAATATACGCAAGTTTTGCACGTGAGACTCTATAACGGTCAGTTAATGGTTTACTTACTTGACCAACTGCTAAAGCGTTAAAATAATCATCGATAAAGATTATAATTCCAAGAAATGCAGCAAGTAATTGAGCACCAATTCTAGACTTAATTCGTCTCCCTGCCCACTCTCCAAATGCACGACTTCCTCCTGTTATCGAAATGAACGCAGTAATTACTCCTAATAGTAGTAAAAAGAAGACAATATACATATTCCATGTATTTAGAGATCCTTCTGTTACAAAAATTGCTTTAAAGCTACTCCAAATGGAGTTGAATGCTTCTAATAAGAAGAATAATACTCCTCCCTTACTTATTGCATTCCATTGTAAAACAAGTGCTGCTGATAAAATTCCTACTCCTAATGAAAGCAAAACTCTTCTAGTTAATATAACCATTAAGATTGCAACCAAAGGAGGGATTAAAGAATAAATTGTTCCGGACATGATGTAACCTCCTATTAATGTAAAGAATGTAACAAGATATGTTCCTTGGCGTTCCTACCATGATGAAAAAAAAGGGCACAAAAAAAAGAGCAATGATAGAAAATAACTATCACTACTCTTCGTAGATATGTTATCCTCCATCACGATCAGTAGCGCCTCATTATGAAGAATCTCATAATGACAGTGATACCCTTATTAAAGGTAACACCAACAAAGATGAAATGACGCTCATCTTTGCTTCGGCAAAAAGCCCTTTCACTCATGCTCATCGTTGTCATCCTCACATGAACTACTCTTTCTTTTCGCGCCTCTACCTCATCGATCTGATAAGGTGTTATTAAGTTTTTAGAAATACTATACTATTATAGTAACTAACTTGTTGAAAATCAATATTTTTCTAGTTTCTATTTCTTGGTAATTGAATAGCTGGAGGTGCACCTTCTCCACCATTATTATAGTAATCTGGAACTTTTCCATTAACTAATTGAGCAACTACTGGAACCGTACCAGTAGCATGTATTTCCTCTGTCGCAAACGGAAGAATTACCCGCACTGATACATCTAGTTTTACCTCGATTTTAATAATCGTATTATTAATTCCCGATTCCTCAATTTCAGTGATAATATCAGGCATTACATCTCCGATTAAATGAAAGCGAACTGGAACCTTTGGACCTAAGTTTCCTAATAATGCATTTTTTGTCGCGGCTCCTAGTGGAACTTCAAAGTAAAATCCCGAGTTCTTTGTATCATCATCGGTTTCAATTACTACTTCCGGTATTTCAAGTGCATTTACATTCCCCTCATCCACATAGCGCAGGTACTGCTCAACCTTATCTGTTGTCAACGTTGCCACTCGGTTAATTGCATTCGTATTATAATAGACACCGGTTATGTTTCCATTAGAATCTTGTTGAATATTAATAATTTCTTCCGCACTTAATTCCTCTTCGGTAATCTGTTTATTAACTGCATTTTTTATAACTAATGTAGCAATCCTTTTTGTTTCATTTTCAGCATACGCCATTAGTACAGGCTCAATCCCCTTATTTACCATGATTAACCCTGCAGCAGTAGAGAATATGAAAAAGACAAACGTAAGCAAAAATACATAACGAAAAGGCAATGGTCCTCCTCGGGGAAGGCGTCCTCGATATTTTGCCATCACTTTTCCCCCCTTTACAAGCTATGTTTATGCATTAGAATAGGGGTCTAGGCCAATTTTTTCAAAAATAAAACAACCTATTTAATAATAGGTTGTCCACAATTTATTAATTCGTATTTAGACTTTCTCCAACAAGTGTTGTTTCACATTTGGTTATGACAATATCAAGTTTTTGCTTAAGGTCTACTTCATAAGGGCTTTCTAAGTCCCTTCCGTCTTCCTCTAATATTCTAATAACAGGTCTTTCACTTAACCCTTGATTTTGTTTTGATACGATACCCTTTCTGCCATCATTTAAATAAACTGTCAGGCCTACAGGATAAATAACAACTGCCTTTCTAAAGGCTTCAACAATCTTTGTGTCAAACAGATTTCCTACACCAGAATATAGAATCTCCAGTCCTTCATGTGGAAGCATAGCGCTTCTGTAAACACGATTTGAAGTGACAGCGTCAAACACATCTGCAACTGCCATGACCTTAGCAAACTCATGTATTTCTGGTCCTTTTATCCCTCTCGGATACCCAGAGCCATCTATCCTCTCATGGTGCTGGAAGGCACAATGTGCTGCAACTAGTGGGACCGTAGGCATTTTTCTAAGTATTTCAAAGCCGTGTTCAGTATGGAGTTTAATGGTCTCAAACTCTTCTAACGTAAGTCTACCGGGTTTCATCAAAATATCAACTGGAACTGTCATTTTACCAACATCATGTAAAATTGCACCAATACCTAAAATTTCAAGTTGTTTATCTGACATTTTTAGCTGTGTACCAATAGCTAATGTATATAAAGTTACATTTAACGAATGAGTGAAAATATAATTGTCATATGTGTAGACTTCTGACAAAAGTGTAATCAAATCTTTATTATTTTTAACTTCATGAACAACAGAACGGATAACCTTTAATAGATCTTTAGAATTCTTTTCTAGAAACAAGGATCCAGATGAATGGTTTTCCTTTTGCAAGTCTATAAATATATTTTCAATGGTTTTGATTGCTTCTTTTCTCAGTGTCCTAGGTATCGGTTGAACCGTTTCAATATCCTCAGTTCTATTATCTTTAACGTAAACAAATGTAATTCCTAGCTCTAATAGCCTTACGATCATTCTCTCAGTTAAAGGGACATCTTCACTAATTAATACTTGTCCATTCTCATTATAGATAGCTTTAGCCAATATCTTTCCAGGTGCTAGTGATTTTGTAGAAACTAATATCATAATGTACCCCTTTAATAATATCTCTTTCGCTATCGTATACCGAAACGGCATATTTGTAAAACATATATTGTGGAAATCCTTAAAAACTTCACAAATCATTTCAAAATAAAAAGAGGCCTTTTAAAGACCTCTTACACTAGTTTTATATCATTTTTAAAAGGGCATCTTTCCCCTTCATTCCTACAGTAATACCAATGTTTTCAGCTTCTATAGTAACTGATTCTAACGGAGCATCAAGAAGTTGGTCAATTGTTCGAACTCCTACAGCCCTGCCCGCAATAATTCCGCGGTCTTTCAGTTTTTCATTTAAAAGGGCAACATCTAGAGCTCCACACATGATATACCCTTTTTCATTCGTTACCGCCATAAAATTCGTCTTAGGCAGCTTTACCGTGATAGCAGTAAATTGGTGTGAATCGATTATAATTGGAGTCATCGTTACCATAAACTAATTACACCCCTTTCTCTATTCAATTTATGAAAAGAGATATAATATGTGTATAATTTTACGTAGGTTTATTGCCTCTTTTCCTCCATTAGGTAAGTCCTTGAAAAATTAAACGGATACCTAGGATAATCAATATAATGCGGAGCAAATTGATAACCGTGTTCCCTTTTAATTTTGTATTAATTTTTGCTCCTACTATAGCACCTACCCATGCTCCTGGTACTAAGACAAGAGCTAATAGCCAATTTACATTTCCTAATCCGATATGAGCTATCGAACTTGTTATTGCAGATAGAAAGATCATAAACATTGAAGTGGCAACAGCAATATGAGGTGGGAACATAAATAATAAAATCATTGCAGGGACCATGAGTGAACCTCCACCCACTCCGAATAATCCAGAAATATATCCCACCAGAAACGAGATTGGTAAGGCAATAAATGGATTAAATCCGTAGTAAGATTCCACTCCTTCATCATTCGTAAAGGAACGCTTATAGTGGTATCTGGTTTCTGATGTTTTCATTGGTTTTATTTTATTACGAACCATAAGAATGATTGAGATAAAAATCATAAAGATTCCAAAATACAGAGAAAAAGTTTGTACGTCCATTGCTTTATTTACAAATGCACCAACTATTCCCCCTGGTCCACTGCCTATAAAAAAGAGCAGGCCACTTTTATAATCGACTGTTTTATACTTCATATAAGCTAATGTTGAAGAAAGACCCGTAAAAATAACAACGATAAGGGAAGTACCTACTGCTACTTGAGGTGAGATATATCCAAAGCTAGGAATGATTGAACCTAAATAAATCAGAGCAGGGACAACAACAATCCCCCCACCTAAACCAACTAAACTTCCTAACGTACCAGCGACAATTCCAACTACTAAAAGTAAAACCCATTCCACTATCTTTCAACTCCATTAACGGCTTAGAGATGATCAAAAAAGTCTAACTGACGGGGAGCTAAGCCCTCATAGTTTAATCCTAACAACTGAATAAATTGCTTAGCATTATCAGCAGCATCTCCACCAGAATTATTATTGAATAACACATAGATATCATTTGATTGCTTATGTAGAGCTTTTATATGATCAGCCCATTCTGTTAATTCTTTTTCATTATATCTGTAAAGGTAACGGACCTCTCGCCAATTTCCAGCACTTGGCTTCTGCCATCCATGAATGTTGCGTCCATGAAATCTGACCAGAGTTGCGTCATTGTTGGTAGGCTTCAGTACTATAGGAATGGAGCCACTCCCCGCCTGAGGCTCATCACAGATGCTATGGATCCAGTTTTGGCTTGCCATAAAGCTTAATGTTTTTTCATAAAACTGGGGTAAAAACCATGATTGATGTCTAAATTCTAGCGCCAAAGGTAACCCCTTCATTTCTTCCTTACACCAACGTAAGTAGTTAACATTTTCCCTTGTACATTCAAACCAAGGTGGAAACTGAAATAGCACCATTGCCAGTTTACCTGCCGTTTGATAAGGTTCGAGAGATTCTTTAAAGGCAGAAAACATCTCTTCCTTTGAAGGAAAAGGTAATTCACCACGTTGATGGCCCGTCATCCCTTGATATGCCTTCACAATAAATTGAAAAGATGGGGGAGTGTCTTTCACCCAACGTTCTACATTCTTTTGAGGTTGTATGGCATAAAAGCTAGAATCTACTTCAACTATTGGAAAATGACCCGAATATTGTTTTAGTTTACTACCTGAATTCGTACCAGCTTGATAGAGGCTATCCTGATCACCCCAACCAGTCACACCGACGTATATCATCGGTCTTCCTCCTTTGAAAAATAGACCCCCGGCGCTGGCCGAGAGTCTATGTTAATCATTGTAATGTCATTTATTATCTCACTTCATGGGGTTTTTGACAATTTTCTGATCTTATATTTTTGAATGTTGAAAATATGGAAGGTTATACTTACAATTATTTTGAAAGGACGTGGACTATGATAATAAAAACGCGTGAGGAACCATTGGAGTTAATGTTGCTTAGGATTTTAAATAACCGAATGCATTTAACTGAAAAGGATGTAAATTACCTAATAAGTTTAGAAAAAGGATTTAAGGGGGAACAAAAGTATGATGTGTGGTTGGAAAAGTATCTCTCGGGTGAATGGATTGTTATAAATGATTTATTGTTAGATTATAACAACAATGTATTCCAGATCGACTCTTTGTTAGTTTCTAGTAAGAAAATGTATTTATTTAACGTTAAAAATTATGAATGTGATTTTTATATTGAAGATAATAGATGGTATTCACCATATGATAGTGAAATTAAGGATCCACTGCTTCAGCTTAGTCGAAGCGAGACATTATTGAGACAACTGCTTGTAGTTCTTGGATTCAAACCTCAGATTGAGGCACTTTTGATTTTTATTAACCCCGAGTTTCATCTATATCAAGCTCCTCTGAAACTTCCTGCTATTTTCCCTTCACAACTCAGTCGGTTTATGGGTAAGTTAAATATGTGTACTTCACCACTAAAGGCACGGGATACTAAACTTGCACAAAAACTATTATCTCTTCACATTAAATATAATCCTTACTCAAGGTTACCAGATTATAGCTATGACAATCTTAAGAAGGGCATTATATGTGCTTCTTGTAACTCCTTTAATCAGAAAGTCTCTAACAACAATATAGTTTGTTTAGATTGTGGGTTCGTTGAAAAAGTAAATAAGGGCGTTTTACGGAGTTTAGAAGAGTATCAATTGCTATTTCCTGATGAAAGGATAACTGTGAATTCTGTCCAAGACTGGTGTAAAGTAATTACAAACAAAAACACAGTTAGAAATATTTTGTCGGAACTATATTTACTTAAGGTTCATGGTAGGTCTTCTTTTTACGTTAGAAAATAGACTTATTCATCACTCTGTGTTTTTCACAGTATATTCTATTTTATGATGTTATTTGAAATTAATCGTTACTCTATTTTCAAGTTTCCTCCAATTCATGGTGCGATTAGGAGCTAATTGTTATTCAATTTTCAAATTTGTTCCATTTAGTAGGGCGATTAGGGCCTATTCGTTACTCTGTTTTCAAGTTTATTCCATTTAGTGGGGCAATTATAGCCTATTCGTTACTCTGTTTTCAAGTTTATTCCATTTCATGGCGCGATTAGGACCTTTTCGTTACTCTGTTTTCAAGTTTATTCCATTTAGTGGGGCAATTATAGCCTATTCGTTACGCTATTTTCAAATTTATTCCATTTAGTGGTGCGATTAGAGCCTATTCGTTACTCTGTTTTCAAGTTTATTCCATTTCATGGTGCGATTAGGACCTTTTCGTTACTCCGTTTTCAAGTTTATTCCATTTAGTGGCGCGATTAGGACCTATTAGTTACGCTATTCTCAAGATTTTCATATACTGATTCGATTGAGAGCTATTTGTTGCTCTATTTTCAAATTTATTCCAATTAGTCACAACAAAAAAACTCGTTCAGGACACCCCCCGAACGAGTTTTTAAATAGTTTTACCCAATAGACCCTTCCATCTCGAACTTAATCAAACGGTTCATCTCAACCGCATATTCCATTGGAAGTTCTTTTGTGAATGGCTCAATGAAACCCATAACAATCATTTCAGTTGCTTCTTGCTCAGAAATACCACGGCTCATTAGATAGAATAACTGCTCTTCTGATACCTTCGATACTTTTGCTTCATGCTCTAATGAAATGTTGTCATTAAAGATTTCATTGTATGGAATTGTATCTGATGTAGATTGGTTATCCATAATTAATGTATCACATTCAATGTTTGCACGAGCACCATCAGCTTTACGACCGAAGTGAACAATACCACGGTACGTTACTTTACCACCATGTTTAGAAATTGATTTAGAAACAATGGTAGATGATGTGTTAGGTGCTAAGTGAATCATCTTAGCTCCTGCATCCTGATGCTGACCTTTTCCTGCAATCGCAATGGAAAGAGTCATGCCACGAGCTCCTGCACCTTTAAGGATAACTGCTGGATACTTCATTGTTAATTTAGAACCGATGTTACCATCAATCCATTCCATGGTTGCATTTTCTTCTGCAACTGCACGCTTCGTAACTAGGTTAAATACGTTGTTAGCCCAGTTTTGAATTGTAGTATAACGGCAGTATGCGTCTTTTTTAATGATAATCTCAACTACCGCACTGTGTAGAGAGTTTGTTGTATATACCGGAGCTGTACAACCTTCAACATAGTGTACATGAGCACCTTCGTCAACGATGATAAGTGTACGCTCAAACTGACCCATGTTTTCAGAGTTAATACGGAAGTATGCTTGAAGTGGTGTATCAACTTTAATTCCTTTTGGAACGTAGATGAATGATCCACCAGACCATACTGCTGAATTAAGTGCAGAGAACTTGTTATCTGTATTTGGAATAACTTTTCCGAAGTGCTCACGGAAAATACCTTCATTTTCCTTTAAAGCAGTATCTGTATCTTTAAACACGATACCTAAATCTTCAAGGTCTTCCTTCATGTTATGATATACAACCTCTGATTCATATTGTGCAGAAACCCCTGCAAGATACTTTTGCTCAGCTTCAGGAATACCTAATTTATCAAATGTTGCTTTGATTTCTTCAGGTACTTCATCCCAAGAACGCTCAGATTTTTCAGATGGTTTTACATAATACGTAATTTCATCGAAGTTTAAGCTTGCCATATCGCCACCCCATTGTGGCATTGGCATGTTGTAGAAATGCTCTAAGGATTTAAGACGGTATTCTAACATCCATTGTGGCTCTTTTTTCATACGAGAGATTTCTTCAACAATCTCTTTTGTTAGACCACGTTTTGAACGGAAAATCGAAACGTCTTTATCTGCAAATCCATATTTATAATCGCCAATATCAGGCATCTTTTTAGCCATCTGTTTTCACTCCTTCAGAGGGAGATTATGAACTAGGAAAAATAAGTCCTTTTCTACCCTTTATTGTTTTTGGCTGTTTAAGCCTTTTTCCATGGCCTTCCAAGGAAGTGTTGCACATTTGATACGTGCCGGAAACTTAGCTACGCCTTGAAGTGCCTCAATGTCACCTAAATCAATGCTATCGTCATAGTCTTTGCCTAGCATCATATCGGAAAAAATGTTTGAAAGTTTTAGAGCAATGTCAATCGGTTGCCCTTTAACAGCTTGTGTCATCATTGAAGCGGATGACATTGAAATTGAACAGCCTTCCCCTTCAAACTTCGCATCAATTACTTTCCCATCTTCTACGATCATTGTTAATTGTATGCGGTCACCACATGTAGGATTATTCATATCAATTGTCAATGATTCGTTATCTAGTACACCACGATTTCGTGGATTCTTATAATGATCCATAATTACTTGGCGATACAATGTGTCTAAATTGTTATTAAAAGCCATTGCTGAAATACTCCTTTGTTTTGATGAGTCCTTCAACTAGTTTATCAATTTCCTCTTCGGTATTGTACAGGTAAAAACTTGCACGTGCTGTTGCTGAAACGTTTAACCATTTCATCAAAGGCTGTGCACAGTGGTGACCCGCTCTTACTGCAATACCTTCTGCATCTAGTACAGTTGCTACATCGTGTGGATGTACTTCTGTTATATTAAAAGTCACAAGACCTGCTCGCTCTTTTGGACCATAAATCGTTAATCCATCAATTTGAGACATACGACTCATGGCATATTCTGCAAGCTTATGTTCATGTGCCTCAATGTTTTCTAGTCCAATCTCGCTTAGAAAGTCAATCGCAGCTCCAAGTCCAATTGCTCCTGCAATAATAGGGGTACCTGCTTCAAATTTCCAGGGCAGGTCCTTCCATGATGATTCGTATAAACCTACAAAATCAATCATTTCTCCACCTGTTTCAACAGGCTCCATGTTTTCAAGCAATTGTTTTTTACCGTAAAGGACACCGATTCCTGTAGGACCACACATTTTATGTCCAGAAAATGCAAGGAAATCACAATCTAAGTCCTGTACATCTATTTTCATATGTGGGGCAGCTTGTGCTCCGTCAACCATCATTATCGCACCATGTTTATGAGCAATTTTTGCAATTTCTTTTACAGGATTGATGGCACCAAGAACGTTTGAAACCTGCATTACAGAAACGATTTTTGTGTTTTCTGTAATGGTCTCTTCTGCATCCTTAAGCGATATCGAACCGTCTTCCTGTAGAGGAATATACTTTAAGGTAGCCCCCGTTTGTTTTGCAAGTTGTTGCCAAGGAATGATATTGGCATGGTGCTCCATGTAAGTAATAACGATTTCGTCACCTTGCTTTACGTTATCTTTACCATAACTCGCAGCTACAATATTAATAGCTGTAGTCGTACCTCTTGTAAAGATAACTTCCTCAATCGAATGAGCATTGATGAATTTGCGAACTTTTTCACGAGCACCTTCATACCCGTCAGTCGCTTTCGTACCGAGTGTGTGAACACCGCGGTGAACGTTTGAATTGTATTCTCTATAATATCTATCAAGAGCTTCAATAACTTTGATTGGTTTCTGGGACGTTGCTGCACTGTCAAGGTAGACAAGTGGTCTACCATTGACTTCTTGGTGAAGGATAGGAAATTGTTCACGAATATCCTGGATATTCATTATTTTACTTTCCTTTCGATAACCTCGATTAGTTGCTTTTTAACACCTTCGATTGGAAGCTCATTAACAACAGGTGCTAAGAAACCATGAATAACTAAACGTTCTGCTTCTTTCTGAGAAATACCACGGCTCATTAGGTAATAAAGTTGAATTGGGTCAACTCGACCAACGGATGCAGCGTGACCAGCAGTTACATCATCTTCATCAATTAGTAGAATCGGATTCGCATCTCCGCGGGCCTTTTCACTTAACATAAGAACACGCGATTCTTGAACTGCGTTTGACTTCGAAGCACCGTGCTCGATTTTTCCAATTCCATTGAAGATTGAACTTGCACTGTCTTTCATTACACCGTGTTTTAAGATAAAACCTTCAGAGTTTTTCCCAAAATGAACAACACTTGTTGTAAAGTTTTGCTTTTGCTCACCGCGACCTACAACAACTGTTTTTGTGTCCCCAAAAGAACCATCGCCCATTAGATTCGTAATGTTTTCAGAGATTGTATCTCCATCGTTCATTAGACCTAATGCCCATTCGATCTTACTATCACGACCAGCAACACCACGGCGATTTACATAAGTAGTTACACCTTTTGCTAATGTATCTACTGCACCATATGTGATTTTTGCGTTATTGTTCGCAATCACTTCAGAAATTATATTTACAACAGAATCTTTTGCTTCAGAAGTAGAAATATAGTTTTCTACATAAGTTACTGAACTATTATCATCTGCGACAACAATTACATGATTGAAAAGCGTTGTATCTGCATTTTCATGAATATAAATTGCTTGGATCGGAGCTGTTACTACAACGTTTTTTGGAACGTATAAGAATGCTCCACCATTAACTAATGCTGCATGTAAAGCTGTTAAACGATGTTCGTCTACTTTAACTCCACTTTGCATGAAGTATTTTTGTAAAAGATCACCATGCTTCGTTGCAGCAGTATGGATGTCAGTGAAAATAACACCTTGCTCTTTTAATTCGTCTGATAAGACAAGAAAGGCTGGTGTGTTATCACGTTGGATATATAAATTTTTATTTTCTTCATTTAAATCGACCAAAGATTTAACTTCTTCAGGAAGTTCATCTAAAGATGTAAAAGGAGCACTTTTCACAACATGATTTTTAAATTGTGTAAAGTTCCATTTATCAATTTTCGTTTTATCTGGTTTAGGCATAGGTAATTCTTCTACTTTAGCAAGAGCTTGTAAGCGAAGGTCTAGTAGCCATCCAGGTTCTCCTAGTTCTTTAGAAAAGTTGCTGACATAATCCTGATCGAATGATTTCGTATCAATTGTCATGTTAATCCCCCTAACGCTTATGCTTCTTGCCCGACAGTTTCATCTTCAATACCTAATTCTTGCTTAATCCAGTCATATCCTTCTGCTTCTAAACGGTGAGCTAGTTCAGGACCACCTGATTTAACAACGCGTCCTTGCATCATAACATGTACCTTATCAGGAGTAATGTAGTTAAGTAGACGTTGGTAGTGAGTAATAATTAAGCAACCAAAGTCTTCTCCACGTTTTTCATTAATTCCTTTAGAAACAACCTTTAATGCATCTATATCTAATCCAGAATCGATTTCATCTAAAATAGCAATTTTTGGATCAATCATCATTAATTGTAGGATTTCATTACGTTTCTTTTCTCCACCTGAGAATCCTTCATTTAAGTAACGTTGTGCCATATCTGGATCCATTTCAAGGAATTCCATGTTTTTATCCATTGTACGGATAAATTTCATTAGTGAAATTTCATCGCCTTCTTCGCGCCTTGCGTTCATCGCTGAACGTAAGAAATCTGCATTTGTTACTCCACTAATTTCACTAGGATATTGCATTGCAAGGAATAGACCTGCACGTGCACGCTCATCTACTTCCATTTCTAGAACGTCTTCTCCGTCAAGTGTGATTGAACCACTTGTAACTTCATATTTTGGATGTCCCATGATCGCTGATGATAAAGTTGATTTACCTGTACCATTTGGTCCCATGATTGCGTGGATTTCTCCACCCTTAACCTCAAGGTTTACACCCTTAAGGATCTCTTTACCATCAATTGATACATGAAGATCTTTAATTGTTAAAGTTGAACCTGCCATTACAATACCTCCATTTTTACAAAAAAAAATTTTTGTATAGGTTGACTCATCGTCATTACCTTTATTCTCATTTTATTCTCATTCTAATCTTATAACAAATTAAAAGTGATAGCAACCTTTTGAACTTGCCACAACTATTTTAAGATGACATGTTTTTTATCCCATTCAATCCTGATTTTCCCTAGTTCCAAATTTATATTCTTTCTATCTTTTCACTTAAAGTTAAAAACCATTCTGTTTTTTAGTAATACCTATTTAAATAGGAAAAAACCAGAAATCGCTTCTGGTTTTTTCATAAATATATTAGATTGAATGAACTTTACTGTCCAATCGTGCAATTAATAATTTTCCTTTGACATAATCCTGTTCACGCTTCTGTTCTACTTTCATTCTTGCTTCGACATTAGATCTATACACCTCATAACTAATTCCATGTGCCTGGTGCATAGCCTTTTCCATTTCGCTTGTGTAATTCAATTTCAGTTTTTCACTGATAATGAATCATTCCTTTCATTTATTTATAAATTATTTTAACCATATAGCAATACTAACACCATCCGTCTTATCCTAACAAATTCCAAAATTTAATAAATAATAATCTACACCTTTATTTATAGCCACACTTCATATCAGGCATCATAATTGATTAAAATTGGAATAAAATACTCTCATTTCCTCGCTTTTATTCAAAATTAACGAAAAAAGGTGCCTGAACTATGTCAGACACCTACAATTATTATTCACTTACTGGGACAACTGCCCCTTCATATTTTTCTAAAATGAAGTTTTGGATCTGTTCAGAACGAAGTACTTCAACTAAAGTTTGAATTTCAGAACGGTTTTCATCACCTGTTCTTACTGTAATAATGTTTACATATGGTGACTCTGAGCCTTCTAGTGCAATTGAGTCTTCCTTAGGGTTCAATCCAGCGTCAATTGCATAGTTCGTGTTAATTAACACCGCGTCCCCCTCATCATTATTATAAACTTGAGGAAGATACCCCGCATCCACATCAGCTTTGAACTCTAGGTTTTTCGGATTATCAACAATATCATCAATTGTAGCTGTTGTTGTATCAATTCCTTCTTTAAGTGTAATCAGTCCCTCTGTTTGAAGCATTGTTAAAATACGACCATGGTCAGCTACAGAGTTACTCATAATAATTAAAGCACCTTCAGGTAATTCATCTAAGCTTTTGTATTTTTTCGAATAAACCCCAATTGGCTCAATATGAATTCCGCCAGCATTAACGAAATCATAACCATTATCAGCAATTTGCGCTTCTAAGTAAGGAATATGCTGAAAGTAGTTAGCATCAATTTCTTTGTCTGCTAATGCTTTGTTAGGCAAAATGTAATCTTGGAAAGGAACGATTTCAAGTTCAATCCCCTTTTCTGCTAATAGAGGTATTGCTTCTTCTAAAATTTCAGCATGAGGCACGTTTGAAGCTCCTACAACTAATTTAACTGTTTCAGCTTCTCCCCCTGCATCACCAGTGGTAGTATTATCTTCGTTATTTGCCGTGCCGCAAGCAGCTAGAGCTAATAGTAAAACAAATAATGATAGTGAATATAACGTTTTTTTCATAATGAATCTCTCCTTATCTTTTATCTAATTTTGAAGTGACAATGTCACCGATAAACTGAAGTATAAATACTATGATTAAAATTAAAATAGTGGCAACAAATGTTACATCATTATTGCCTCTTTGAAACCCTTCTAGATAAGCTAGGTTTCCTAGACCACCAGCTCCAATTACTCCAGCCATAGCTGTATAGCCTACTAGTGCTATTGCTGTTACGGTAATTCCTGATACTAATGCTGGCATGGATTCAGGTAATAGCACCTTCGTTATGATAGTAGTTGTTGTGGCTCCCATTGATTTGGCTGCCTCAATAACCCCTTTATCAATTTCTCTTAGAGCAATCTCAACCATTCTCGCATAGAATGGGGCTGCACCAATTATGAGAGCAGGAAGGGCAGCATTTGCTCCTAGTATTGTACCAACTATTGTTTTAGTGAAAGGAATCAGCAAAATAATCAAAATAATAAATGGAATGGAACGGAAAATATTAACGACTGCTGCAATTAATGAGTTCATAGTTTTACTTTCCCAAATGTTCCCTTTGGAAGTAAGGAATAATAACAAACCTAAGATAATTCCTAAGATAAATGTCGCAATGACCGATATTCCAGTCATGTATAACGTTTCATTGGTAGCCGTTATCACTTTTTCCCACTTAACATTTGGTAATAGCTCCTCAAGCATTTGCTATCACCTCCACTTCAACTTGCTCACTATGAATGTAATCAATAGCTTTATTAATTTCATTTGTGTCACCATCGACGTGAATGAAAAGTGTTCCATATGAACCACTTTGAGTTTGTGAGATTTTCCCTTGTAGAATGTTCACGTTTAAATTAAAATTCCGGATCAAATTTGTAATTAGTGGACGCTCTGCAGCATCACCTACAAAAGTAAGTTGAACCACTTTGCCATTAGGATATTGATCAAGTAAATGCTCAATCGTTTCTTTTGTTTCTTCTGGCTCGGTTACTTGTTTTACAAACCTTTGGGTGATAGGCATCTTAGGTTTTCTAAAGACCTCTAAAACCTGACCTTGCTCAACAATCTTTCCATTTTCCATAACTGCAACACGGTGACAAATTTTTCGAATAACATGCATCTCATGAGTGATAAGCACAATTGTTAAACCTAAGCGCTCATTTATATCGACCAGCAAATCTAGGATTGAGTCGGTTGTTTGTGGATCAAGGGCTGATGTAGCCTCATCACAAAGTAATACTTTAGGGTTACTTGCTAGTGCCCTCGCAATTCCAACTCTTTGCTTCTGTCCTCCACTCAGCTGTGAAGGATAGGCTTTTTCTCTTCCCTTAAGTCCAACCAACTTTACTAACTCATTCACACGCCTAAGCCTTTCCTTCTTCGGCACTCCAATAATCTCTAAAGGAAACTCGATGTTCTCGCTAACTGTTCGTGACCACAGCAGGTTAAAATGTTGGAAAATCATGCTAATTTCTTGTCGTGCCTTTCTTAACTTACTTCCTTTAGCACTGGTAATTTGATGACCTGCTACAGCTATAGAGCCTTCTGTTGGAATTTCAAGTCCGTTTAATAATCGTATTAATGAGCTTTTTCCTGCCCCACTATAACCAATGATTCCAAAGATTTCTCCTTGTTTTACCTCTAGATTGACCCCATCTACAGCTGTCACTGATCCCGATTTAGATTTATAAATCTTTTTTACATTTTGTAATGTAATCATTTTTGCTTCACCTTCTTTTGATAACTACTTATGTTTAGTTTGTTCTTCAAGCTTTGGTTAATGTAACTATTTCTTAAATTAGGACAGGACTTTTATTTAAAAAACAAAAAGCCCTTCTACTCAAATGAGCAGAAAGGCATACGTAATATGGTCCTTCCTCTCATTTCCCAAAGCAACAGCTTTGTGTGAATTGGCACCATTTCAACATTGTTGACGGTTGCCGGGCTTCATAGGGCACATCCCTCCACCACTCTCAATAAGAGTTACACTTTATTCAATTATCGCTTTAAAACAGTTAAGTATTAATTGAGTACGAAAGTGAGTATATCATGGGTAAGAAATCAGTGTCAACAAAAATAATATTTTTATATTTTACTATTTCTAAATAGCACTTACTGGCTTTTTAGATGAATATCCTGTTGCCTTTTCAATCGCTTGTTCTAAGTCTTCCAGTAGATCTTCACTATTTTCGATTCCAACTGAAAGCCTAATTAAATCATCAGTCACTCCTGATTTTTTTAACTCCTCGGCACCTAGTTGCTGATGAGTTGTACTAGCAGGATGAATGATTAAGCTCTTTGCATCCCCCACATTTGCTACATGAGACCAAAGAGTTACATTATTAATCACTTTTGCTCCTGCTTCCCTGCCTCCTTTAATTCCAAATACAATAACCGCACCAGCACCTTTAGGTAAGTACTTTTTGGCTAATTCCTTTCCAGGATGGTTATCATGCTCTGGGTACAATAGCCACTCTACACCAGGGTGGTCATCTAAGTAAGAGACTATCTTTCTTGTATTCTCAATATGCTCTTTCATCCGGACATGTAGTGTTTCCAACCCTAGATTAAACTGAAATGCATTAAATGGACTAATGGCTGGACCTAAGTCCCTTAATAGCTGCACTCTAGCTTTTACAATAAAAGCAACTGCTCCTAAAGCTTCGGAATATACTAAGTTATTATAACTTGGATCTGGAGTAGTAAAGCCAGGAAACTTTGGAGAGTTCCAATCAAACTTTCCACCATCTACAATAATACCTCCAAGAGTTGTTCCATTCCCTAGCAACCATTTGGTAGCTGAGTGGATAACAATATCTGCACCATGTTCGATTGGCCTACATAGATACGGTGTTGCAAACGTATTATCAATGATTAATGGAATACCTGCTTCATGTGCAATTTCAGCCACTGCTTCTATATTTAAAATATCCAAACTAGGATTTCCTATTGTTTCAGCAAAAAGTGCCTTTGTTTTAGGAGTAATTGCATTTTTGAAATTAGTAGGATCAGATGAATCAACAAAGTGTGTATTAATTCCGTACTTTGGTAACGTGTTCGCAAATAAATTATACGTTCCACCATATAGAGTAGACGCAGAGACAACTTCATCACCTGAACTGGCAATATTTAAAATGGCTGTTGTAATAGCTGCCATTCCACTTGCAACAGCTAAACTGCCAGCACCACCCTCTAATTGAGCAACTCTTTCTTCAAAAACAGTTACCGTAGGATTGTGAATACGAGAATAAATATATCCTGATTCCTTTAAAGCAAATAGGTTTGCAGCATGTTCTGTATTCTCGAACTTAAAAGCATTTGATTGATAAATCGGAACAGCACGCGCTCCAGTCACTGGATCAGCTTGTAAACCTCCATGTACTCCAATTGTTTCCAGACGATACTTCTTCTCATTTCCACCCATTTTTCATCTCTCCTTCACTCATTTGTGAAATAAAAAAATCCCCTTCATAAGAAGAGGATGAGTTCCATAAGACTCTTCTTATCTTTCAGGCATAAATATACCTGCAGGATTTAGCACCGTGTATCTTACCGGTTGCCGGGTTTCTAAGGGCCAGTCCCTCCACCACTCTTGATAAGTAAACTATTAAATTAATATTATTCTGAATTTTAACACCAAGGAATCTTACTGTCAATTCCTTTTTACCCAATATTTCTCATATCCTTTTCATGTGATAAATAGAATATGGCTTCGAGTAGTAAAGTATTTCTCAAGCTTCCAACCACCTCAATATTCTCTTGATTTATGAGGTCAGTCAGTTTACTAGTCCCGTTTATAAATTCCATTATTCCATTTCCCATGATTGATATATGTTCTTCAAAAGTATTTGTCACATAGCTTCTTGTACTTGATAGATATAAATAAGCATGACCCATACTAACATGATCAAATGTAATTACGAGTGGTTCATTTGGTAATAGTAAGACAACATGTTCTAATTCGTAGAGTCTTTCTAAGAAATTGGTTAGTAAATTTTCTAAATTCACTTTGAATCCTCCTCGTACTGTTTGCCTATATATAAATTCAATTAAGTAGGACTATTTCCTCTAGCTATCGTTCGACAAAAAGAATTAAAAAGAACAATTTGCTGCATTATTACCAACAAATTGTTCATTTCCCGAGAAATATGTCAATATTATGATGTTTTTGCGACTGTCTTCTGAATTTTGACGAAAGGTGTACCTTTAAAAACAAAATAGAAGTACGTAGAACTAACTAAGTAAAGAGCTGCAGTTACGCTAAATACATATGCATAGCCCCAATACGAACCATAGATTAACACAAATGATGTCGACACAGGGCCCATCATTGCCCATCCTAATGAGAACACCATCTGATTTACTGAGTTAGCAAGTCCTTTCATTGAATCGTTAACCCGTTCCATTACTAATGAAGCTTGAATCGGATTGCCCGCATTCATTAAAGCCTGACGGAATAGAAAACCGATAATCGCTATAACTAGATTTTCTGTGTATGCAGTCAAAAGTAAGAATGGCAAGGATGCTAATTGTAAAAACACTACAGCCTTCACTTCTCCAACCTTTTTTACTACGATAGGACCTATAATCATGGCCACTGCCGTCGCAGCTTGACCTAGAGATAGAACAATACCAATAACGCTATTACTAGCCTCAAATCGATCAGCAAAATATAAATTTAAATAAGGAACAACTAAGCCTGAGCCAAACCCAATTAATAATTGCGCAAAGGCAAATAGTACTATTAGTTTCAATTGCCCCTTCTGTTCTTTAAACATTGTTTTGAAAGGGACTTTACCTTTCTTTTGTGAATCTTTCTCGCGTTTAATTTCTTCCATTTTAAAAATAGGTAATATTCCGACTAAGAAAATTGCACTCGCTATGAGAAGTGTAATTCTTACACTAATCAGTGGACTTATCCCAAATAGGAAAACAAATGCATCACTTATTACTCCACCCATTAAATTCCCGACTACATTTGCCACCATCATGAGTGCAAAATGAAAACTAAACAAATGAACCCTTTGTGCTTGAGTTGAGTTCTCAGCTAACCAAGGAATCGCTGAAACTTGTAGAAATGCCATCGATAAACCCATTAGGAATGCTGTTATAACTAAAAAATGTTCTAGCTCAAATAAGCTTCTTGAAAACAGCAATAGGGTGGTAAAGAAAATCCCATATATCATTACCTTTTTCCGGCCTAATTTATCGCTTATAATACCCGCTGGAATTAATATAATAGCGGACGCTAAGGCAGTCATGGATATGATTGTACCGTTCACTTGTTCAGTATAACCTAACTCTCTTATATAAAAATTATACATAATCATAAATATACCCATCGCAATTTGAGTACAAATATTTGTAATAATGAAGAGTTTTACATTTCGATTATAAGATAAATATTGATGTTTCCAATCCGCTATGATTGTTGTCATTATGCTTTACACCTCAGATTATTTCGTTACCCTAAATAATGATACTTCATTTACAGAAAAATGCAAGAAAAAACACTACCAAAATGATAGTGTTTACTTTAGGGTGTTATATAAATGTTCTACAGATCTAAATGCATAGATCCTGGTATCAGTTAATTTTCCATCCTTAAATTGTAATAAGCAAGGTACACTTTCAATTTCCCATTCTTTTGCTTTCGTTGGGATATAGTTTAAATCACATTTTCCCATTGTTGTATCTGGTAATAACTCCTGTACAACCCTGAGCATTTTGCTTGCAACTTGGCATGTACCACACATTGGAGTATAAAGGTATAAACAAAAGGAATTTTCCTCTTGAATTTGTTGTTTTATTTCTTGCTCAGACCATTCATTTAACATCTTGTATGCCTTTCTATAATAAGAACTCTGCATGCACGTCAAAGTTTGCACCTAATAATACTGTTGCTAAGTGCTGCTCTGGTGCTGTGGCTACTTCTCGATACATTTTATCAATATAAATGTGTTCAGCTTCTGGTAGCTCTCGCATAAATTGTTTTCTTAATTTTTCACCAGCATCGTCTGCATCAACTAAGATATAGACATCCTTATTATATAAATGTTCAATTAATTCGTCTAGTTTTGAGACACTTATCGTACCATTCGTGCATATTATCTCAATTTCTTCATTTATGACATTTAATACTTTCTTTTTATCTGACTTTCCTTCAACAATGATTACTTTTTCAAAATAGTCTAATGTCATTCCCCATCACCTTAGTTTCATTGTACAATAGATTTCTTACTATTATTCGTAAAATTAACGAATTCCCTCTATTATTGTATGGAAAAAGGGGTAAGATTGTTTATGTTTCTTTATTGGTATTAAACAGAAAAAGCAGTGGAAAAGTAACCCACCGCTCTATACTATATTAGCACCAGCCATTTTCATAGTCACAATCTACATATTTTTGGTCAGGTCCTGTGGTAACATCCACATATTTATATATTTTGTTATTGCCTTGTTCGTATCCTTCCATAAGCTCATACTGATTCCCTTGAGCATTAAGAACAATTCGTCCAACAAGAGTAGATTCATCATATAAATTCACTTGGTTATCAGATAACTTTCCAACGATGCGATCAGTAATGTCCATTCGCTTATTTTCCAGTACCAAATCAAGCACCCTTTCTTTACTTACTTATCGTTAGGGTGTCCATGTAGCGCGATGTTACTCAAAAAAAATAGGAATTAGCAATTGCTAATTCCTGTGTTTTTTAGTCTTCTTTAATCATTGCTTCATATTCTTCAGCCGTCATAAGCTTATCAATTTCACCTAGGTCGCTAGCTTCTACTACAATCATCCATGCTTTTTCATATGGAGATTCATTAACAAACTCTGGGCTGTCATCTAAGTTTTCATTAATTGCAATTACTTTTCCACTAATTGGAGCATATAGTTCAGATACAGTTTTTACTGATTCAACACTTCCGAAAGGCTCATCAGCAGTAATTTCATCTCCAACTTCAGGAAGTTCAACGAAAACGATATCACCTAATTCAGATTGCGCAAAATCTGTAATTCCGATTCGTACTTCATTGCCTTCAACTTTAACCCACTCGTGCTCTTCTGAATAACGTAATTCCTTTGGTGTGTTCATCATTTATTCCCTCCATAAACTAAAAATCTATTTTAAAGAATTCCCAAATAGGGTTCTTCTAACCCTTACTTCCAATTTTCTTCAAACATTTGCTCGTTAAAGCCTACAGTTACTTTTGATCCATCTGTTACAAGTGGTCTTTTAATAAGCATACCATCTGAAGCTAATAATGTAAGTAATTCATCTTCTGATGCAGTTTTCATTCTGTCTTTAATACCAAGTTCACGGTATTTTTGACCACTAGTGTTAAAGAACTTTTTTAACTCTAGTCCACTTTTTTGATATAAACTTTCTAATTCCTCTTTTGATGGCGGTTGTTCAACTATATGTACTTCTTCAAACGAGATATTATGTTGTTCTAACCATTTTTTTGCATTTCTGCAAGTACCGCATTTCGGATACCAATAAAAAGTTAGTGCCAAACTGTACTCACCACCGTTCTTTTGCTTGTTTTCTTTATCACTTTAGAAATAAAATCCTACAATACTGTATTTTACCATAAAGGTATAAAGAAATACTAATTGATTCTCTACCAAAATAGATTTCGACTTCTTCGCCTTAATTCCTGCTAACAGGGTAAATAAATTCGACAAAATTCAAGAAACTTTTTTAAAAATACTTCAAAAGAAAAAGCCCCAAAAGGAGCTCTTTCATATTTGAAATTACACTGTGTAACGCTCTGCATCAATAATTGAAGCAGCAATTTCACGTTTCTTCGCAATTACATTAATTGGAGTGTAACGAGTGAATTTGCGAAGTGCTGATAACATCATGCGTAAAGTATCTCCTGTTTCAGCAGCAATAAGAGTTTCTTTAGCATGTGCCTCAATTTCATTAAATGCTTCTTGGCAGAATACCTGCGTATAAAGAACCTTTTGGTTATTCTTTTCAAGGCCCGTTTTGTTAATAGCTTTCTCCGTACGTAGAAGAGCAGATTCCATTGCATATACATTACTGATAATGTCAGCAATATTAGCAAGAATTTCTTGTTCTTTTTCTAATGCTTTACCAAATTTCTGAGCAGCTAGACCAGCAATTAGTAAACCAATTTTCTTTGCATTACGTACTAGATATTTTTCTTGCTCAAGAACACCATCGCCTACTTCTTCAGGCATAAGCATCATCAATTCTTCTTGAAGAGCCATTGCCTTTTGGAATAGTGGAAGTTCACCTTTCATTGCTTTACGTACATATGTGCCTGGTACTAATAAACGGTTGATTTCATTTGTTCCTTCAAAGATTCTGTTAATACGAGAGTTTCTATAAGCTTTTTCAACTTCATATTCAGCCATGAATCCATATCCACCGTGGATTTGTACAGCTTCATCAACTGTATAGTCAAGTACTTCTGAAGCAAATACTTTATTTAATGAACACTCAATTGCATATTCTGCAATAGCTTCAGCTACAGACTTCCCATCTTTTAATTGTTCGTCAGTTAGCTTACCTTGGCGGTCTTCATATAGTCCTACTGTACGGTAAACAGAGCTCTCAACTGCATATGTCTTAGTAGCCATGTTCGCTAATTTTTCTTGTATTAGAGAGAACTTTGATATTGGTGTTTTGAATTGTTGACGTTGATTTGCGTATTGTACAGCCACATCAACCATACGCTTAGATCCACCAATTGTTCCAACTGCTAATTTGTAACGACCGATATTTAAGATGTTAAATGCAATTACATGTCCTTTACCAAGTTCGCCAAGTAGATTTTCTTTTGGCACAAGTACATCTTCAAGAATTAATGTACGAGTTGAAGAACCTTTAATACCCATTTTCTTTTCTTCTGGGCCTGTAGATACTCCAGTGAACTCACGCTCTACGATAAATGCTGAGAAATGCTCTCCATCTACTTTAGCGTAAACAACAAATACATCAGCAAATCCAGCATTTGTAATCCATTGTTTTTCACCATTTAATACATAATGAGTACCTTCCGCATTTAATTTAGCAGTTGTTTTAGCACCTAGTGCATCTGATCCTGAACCTGGCTCTGTTAGGGCATAAGCAGCCAATTTTTCTCCACTAGCTAAACCTGGAAGGTATTTTTGTTTTTGTTCTTCGTTACCGAATAGTACGATAGGTAAAGAACCGATACCTACATGTGCACCATAAGATAATGAGAAACTCCCTGCTCTTGAGAACTTCTCAGTAATTACTGATGAGCTGATTTTATCAAGACCTAATCCGCCATACTCTTCAGGTACATCTACAGCTAATAAACCAAGTTCACCCGCTTGTTTTAATAAGGCAACTGATTTTTCAAAATCATGCTCTTCAATATCTTCAATTACTGGTAAAACTTCGTTTACTACAAATTCTTCTGTCGTTTTTCCCATTAATTTATGTTCTTCAGTAAAATCCTCAGGTGTAAAAATACGTTCAGCTTCTATATCTTCGATTAAAAATGCTCCACCCTTAATCAAGCTATCTGTTGCTTTTGTCATTTTCGTTTCCCCTTTATTACTTATTATTTATTTATTTTTGATATCTTTGTTTACAACATTTCAAAAATACCAGCAGCACCCATTCCGCCACCAATACACATCGTTACCATCCCAAATTGCTGATTACGACGTTGCAATTCATGTAATAAAGTTAATGTAAGTTTAGCTCCAGAGCATCCTAGTGGATGTCCTAGTGCAATTGCGCCACCATTTACATTTACTTTCTCTTCATCCATTCCTAACTCACGAATAACCTGAATAGATTGTGAAGCAAATGCTTCGTTTAACTCAAATAAATCGATATCAGATAGTTCAAGTCCCGCAATCTTTAATGCTTTTGGAATGGCTGCAACCGGACCAATTCCCATAATTTCTGGTGGCACTCCTGCAACTGCAAACGAACGGAATCTTGCAATTGGCTTCAGCCCAAGCGACTCTGCTTTTTCACGATCCATCACCATAACTGCAGCAGCTCCGTCACTTGTTTGTGAAGAGTTACCAGCTGTTACTGTCCCTTTTACATTAAATGCCGGGCGAAGTTTTGATAACACTTCAACAGTTGTGCCTGGACGAACACCTTCATCTTGAGAGAATAATAGCTTTTGCTCTCTTATCTTCATGTCGTCACCGACAATACGGTTTGTTACTTCAACAGGCACAATCTCATCAACAAAGTGACCTGCTGCTATTGCCGCAGCTGCACGTTCGTGACTTCGAACTGCAAATGCATCTTGTTCTTCACGAGAAATTCCATATTTTACTGCAACTTGCTCAGCAGTGTGTCCCATTCCCATATAGTATTGAGGTTTTGTTTCAGCAAGTCTAAGATTTGGTCTAA
Organism: Cytobacillus suaedae; assembly: GCA_014960805.1. Lineage (GTDB taxonomy): Bacteria > Bacillota > Bacilli > Bacillales > Bacillaceae_L > Bacillus_BV > Bacillus_BV suaedae. The sequence continues at coordinate 3,844,561 of CP063163.1, forward strand.
CTGTGTGCCCCATCATTGGAATTAAACTCATCGATTCAGCTCCACCAGCTATAATCGTATCTGAATGACCTAACATGATACGCTCTGCACCATAGGCAATGGCTTGTAAACCTGATGAACAGTAACGATTAATTGTAATGGCTGGCACTGAATGTTCTAACCCAGCTAATGCACCAATATTTCTTGCCATGTTTAAACCTTGCTCTGCTTCTGGCATTGAACATCCAATGATTAAATCATCAATATTACCTTCATAGTTACCCGCACGTTTTAAAGTCTCTCTAACTACAAGAGCCCCTAAATCGTCTGGACGTACATTTGCGAGTGTACCTTTTTTAGATCTTCCAACGGGTGTTCTAGCTCCTGCTACGATGACCGCTTCTCTCACGATATTCCCCCCATTTCAAATGTTAACAATATTCTATGAGTATACTGTTATAGTAGGAGGCCATATGTTAATGGCCTCGATTTTTTTAGTTACGTAGTGGTTTTCCTTTTACGAGCATATGCTGCATTCTTTGTTGTGACTTCGGTTCAGCGATTAAGCTCAGGAATGCTTCTCTCTCTAAATCTAATAAGTACTGCTCATCAACTTCTGTGCCAAATGGTACTCTACCACCTGCAATCACATATGCTACCTTTTTAGCGATTTTCAAATCATGCTCAGAAATGTAGCCGGAGTATAGCATCGTTTGAGCACCTAGTAGAAGAGTCGCATATCCTGTTTCACCAACAACTGGCACCTTTTTACGAACCGGTGCATGATAGCCACTTTCATGTAATCTTAATACTGCTTGTTTTGCATCATAGATTAGGTGATCTCCATTAAAACTTACACCATCAGCATTATTTAAGAAGTTATTTTCACGTGCTTCATGTGCAGATGTTGAAACTTTCGCCATAGCAATTGATTCAAACACTTTGTTAGCTACATTTTGAAGGTTAAATTCTACACCGTTCGGGATATCCTCAAGATGCTTAATATAAAGCTCTTTATTGCCTCCACCACCAGGTAGTAATCCGACACCTACTTCAACTAAGCCCATATATGTTTCACTTGAAGCTTGTATGTGAGCAGCTGGTAAACAAACTTCAGCTCCGCCACCGAGTGTCATTCCAAATGGAGCAGCTACAACTGGTTTCGGACTATATTTGATATTCATCATTGCTTTTTGGAATTGGCGTATAACCATATCTAGTTCAAAGATATTATCATCTTGAGCTTCCATAAGCATCATCGCAAGGTTTGCACCTACACAGAAGTTTTTACCTTGATTACCGATAACAAGACCTTTAAAATTGCGGTTAACTTCTTCAATTGCAAAGTTAATCATTTGAACGATGTCTAATCCAATCGCATTACTTTGTGAGTGGAATTCAAGTAATGCAACTCCATCACCGATATCTATTAAACTAGCACCACTGTTCTTTTTAATAACACCATTCTTTTCTTTGATGCTTTTTAGATTAATATTCTTAGGATTTTCTACAATTAGTTTATATTCACCATTGTTATAGAAGAAACGTGAACCGTTTTCATTTTTATAAAAACTAGTATGACCACTAGCAATCATTTCTTTAATCCATGCAGGAATCACTGCACCTTGTGCTTCTAACTTATTTACAGAGTTTTCTAAGCCAATTGCATCCCAAACTTCAAATGGTCCAAGTTCCCAACCAAAGCCCCATTTCATTGCTTGGTCAATTGCAAGAATATCATCGGCAATTTCACCTAGTAAGTTTGCAGAATACAATAATGCTGGACTTGTGATATTCCATAGTAGCTGACCAGCACGATCATCAGCATATACAAGTGTTTGTAATTTTTCTGGTAACTTCTTCGCTTGCTTGCTCATTTCTGTAGAAGCTGTTTTTAATTTCTTTCTAGGCTCATACTCTAAGGTTTCAGGGTTTAATTCTAAAATTTCTTTACCTTGTTTAAGGAAGAATCCCTGACCTGATTTACTACCTAACCAGCCTTTATCTAGCATAGTTTTCATGAAAGCTGGAACTTCAAATACCTTTTTTTCATCACCTTCAACTTGTTCATGAACATTGTTGGCAACATGAACGAAAGTATCTAACCCTACTACATCAAGTGTACGGAATGTTGCACTTTTCGGGCGCCCAATCATTGGACCTGTGACAGAATCAACTTCTCCAACACTATATCCGCCTTTAAGCATTTCTTGTACGGTTACAAGAAGTCCGTATGTACCGATACGGTTTGCTATAAAGTTTGGAGTATCTTTCGCCTCTACAACACCTTTGCCTAGAACATCTTCACCAAACTCTTTCATAAAAGAAAGAACATCCGGACTTGTATTCTTAGTAGGTATAATTTCTAATAGTTTTAAATAGCGTGGTGGGTTAAAGAAGTGAGTTCCTAAGAAGTTCTTTTGGAAATCCTCTGAACGTCCCTCCGCCATTGCTTCAACTGAAATTCCCGAAGTATTTGAGCTAACAATACTTCCTGGCTTTCTTACTTCATCAACTCGTGCAAAAACTTTTTTCTTAATTTCAAGATTTTCAACAACAACTTCAATAATCCAGTCAACGTCAGCTAATCGCTCCATATCGTCTTCCATATTCCCTGCTTCAAGTAATGCAAGGTTTGATTTAGATGTTAGTGGTGCTGGTTTTTGTTTTAGAAGTTTCTGTAGAGCACTGTTACTCATGCGGTTACGAACCTGCTTATCCTCTAATGTAAGCCCTTTCTTAACCTCGTCTGCTGTTAGTTCACGTGGAACGATATCTAATAATAAAGTTGGTATCCCAATGTTCGCTAAGTGTGCCGCGATACCTGATCCCATCACTCCTGAACCAAGAACTGCTGCCTTTTTAATACTTTGGATCATTCATTGCTCCCCCTTTACAAATTTTTGAATGAATACTCATTCATTTTTTCTTCAAAAAAAATCCGGAAAATGAATAAGTTCTTACTTCCTAATATATAGGATATTTATAATTTTCGCAATATATAAGTAACATAAATTCGAATTTTTCGGAAAGCTTTTTATTCTTTATATGACCTGAATGGTTCAAGTCAAGATAGGTGAATCTAAGCAATGGAGGTGATGAAAACAATGGCAAGAAGACAAAAGGACCCATCTAAACGCGGAGTAAGTGCTGCAAGTGTAAAAGGCAATGCCGGCCCTAAGTTTGAAAAAAGAAGTGGAAGAACGCAAACTACAAATCAACAATATGGTGCTGATAATACACAGGGAGAGCTTTAACGAAATGCAGAAGAGTAAAAAGGAGAAGACATTCGTCTTCTCCCTTAAAGATTTATTTCTTTAATATACCTTTTAAAACAAACGCAACGTTTGCAGGTCTTTCAGCTAATCTACGCATGAAGTAGCCATACCAGTCGTTACCATAAGGCACGTAAACGCGCATTTTGTATCCCTCTTTAACCAATTCCTCTTGTCTTTCTGGACGGATCCCATAAAGCATTTGGAACTCAAATTGGTCGTTTGGAATACCGTGTTCTTTAACAACCTCTTTTGTATACTCGATCATAGCATCATCATGTGTTGCTACAGCTGTGTAATTTCCGTTTAAAAGGTGCATTTTAATAATCTTTTTAAAATTATCATCTACATCCTTTTTATCAGGAAATGCCACTTCCGGTGACTCTTTATAAGCCCCTTTCACAAGACGAAGGTTTGGGTTATACTGGTTCAAATCCTCCATATCTTGAACGGTTCTATATAAATATGCCTGGATTACTGTACCAATGTTATCGTATTCTGACTTTAGCTGTTTGAAGATATCAAGTGTCTTTTGACAACGTGAATAGTCTTCCATGTCAATGGTTACAAACACACCATTTTCCTTGGCAGCCTCTAAAATACGGCGCATATTGTGCAAAACAACTTTATCTGAAATATCTAAGCCCATTGAAGTCATTTTTAATGATAGTTGAGAGTCTAACTTCTCTCTCCCAATTGCTTTAATGGCTTCAATTGAGTTATCAGCCATTTCATTTGCTTCTGCTTCATTATCAACAAATTCCCCAAGGTAGTCGATCGTTACAGATAGGTTCTTTTGGTTTAATCCTTTAATGGCATTTACTGCTAGTTTGATAGTTTCTCCGGCAACAAAACGAGCAGCACCAAAACGCAAACCATACTTCTTCGCTAACTTAGTTAGCATTTTATTTTTTGACAGGAACAAGAAGAAATTACGCATTAGTTGTTCCATGTTGATTCCCCCCTGTAAACGGATACATAGTATTTAAATCTTGCTTAAATCCTTCATTATTTTATCATCTTTATTCTGTTTTGAATATGATTACATCAAACTTTTGTCGATAATTTGTAAACTTTGTCGGTTATTTTCTGTATAGTTTCAAAATCAAGTGGCAAAATATTGTCTGTATCGGAAATATGAACCAATTTTTTCTAAAAGTATAGTCATTCTAGGAGGTATTTGAATGCAACAACAACAACACCCGATGAATCAGAACCAACAAGTTATGTCACAGGCTCCGAATGTTATCACGTCGAAGGATTTGCTTTACTTATCTGACATGATGTCTTGGAATTTAATGGCTCTAAAGAAAGCCCATTTCTTAGCTGGTCAATGTCAGATTCCAGAGCTTAGTCAAGCATTAGACAAAGCAGGTCAAATGCATCAGCGTCACTACGAAAAAATCCTTGGGCACCTACAAAATACAAATCAGCCAACACAAGGGATTATGCAACAGCAACAGCAAAATCAACAACAAAACCAACAGATGCAGTAAGGAGGCCAAACAGAATGAACCAACAAAATCAAAGTCCGAATCAGATCAAGAATCCTAAGACACAGGTACCAAAAACCCCACAAATGAATGATCGAGATTTTATGAACGATATGCTAGCTACTGAGAAATACATGACAGATGCATACTGTACTGCACTGAATGAAGCTAGCCACGAAGCGTTGTATCAGGATCTCCGTACTATATTTAATGAAACACAGGATTGTCAACGTGAATTATATAATCTAATGTTTAAGCATGGTTGGTATAAACTTGAAGCAGAAGACCAACAAAAAGTTCAGCAAAAACACCAGCAGTTCTACAATTATACAACTACCCAATTCCCATATGGCTCTAACGGGATGATGCAATAAAATTTTTTATTGGACACAGGAGCGAAGTTCAATTATGACTTTGATTCTGTGTTTTTTAATTGTTTCATGAGTACAGGTATTAGGGCAAGTGATTGGGCTATGGTGTTCTGCTACTTTGATGCCTATGAATTCTAGTTTTTTCCATCCAACTGCATCATTCCGCCTCTTTGACGCATCTCAATTCTAGTTTTTTCCATTCAACTGCATCATTCTGCCTCTTTAATGCACCTCAATTCTAGTTTTTTCCATTCAACTGCATCATTCTGCCTCTTTGATGCACCTCAATTCTAGTTTTTTCCATTTAACTGCATCATTCTGCCTCTTTGATGCACCTCAATTCTAGTTTTTTCCAATCAACTGCATCATTCTGCCTCTTTGATGCACCTCAATTCTAGTTTTTTCCAATCAACTGCATCATTCTGCCTCTTTGATGCATCCCAATTCTAGTTTTTTCCATTCAACTGCATCATTCCGCCTCTTTGATATCGTTTAAAGAAACACCACTACTTGTCAGTCATTAAAAGCTAGTTTTTAGTCCAGCACTAAATTTAGTTGTTCTACGCCGGTCATGCATCTGTTGTACATGTATATTTCTGTCCAACCGAGACACAAAGCTCCCTATCAAAAAACCGTCACACCAAAGTGTGACGGCCCTCATCATTTCTTCTGCATATTCGCTCGATGTTCCTCATTTAACTTTTTAATATCACCTATCAGTTCTTTCAATTGTTCTTTTGCATCAGGATACGTTTCATTCCAGTGTTTAGCCAAGGCTGGCATGGATTTGGCTATATATGTATACATTGCCCACATTTGTACTTTTTGCTTTAACTCAGGAGTATTTTCACCAACCATGAGTTCTGTGTATTTCTCTAACAGTCCTTCAAATTGCTCAACAAATTTCTGTTCCATTCCGTTCTCTCCCTTCAGTAGTAACTAGTATACCCTACAAACAACTGCAAAAAAAGAAATTGACCAAATAGCCAATTTCTTTACTTTCTTTTACATGTTATTGGACAGGTTAAACAATGGTCATCCTGTGCTTCGGTTGTTTGATAATAGAAGCAACACGTCTTTCGAACTCGGATCTCTTTATCATGCTCTGGAAAAAACGTCTTTGGTGTATAGTATCTTGAAAGTGGATTCTTGTTATAAGGCCCAAACAGATCACCAGGCGCATTTTCCACCACATATAAATAATCCTCTTGGATTTGATCTCGCCGCATATCAGAAAAGCGCTCGTCTTCTAATAGCATATCGTATAGCCAAAAGATGTAGATTGCGATGTTCTCCCAGAGGACTAACTTAGAAATTTTTGTTTCCTTTGAAAGAGCAGAAACTACCTTATAAATATGTTCTGAAAACAGCATTTTCAGGTAGTTATCTCGCCAGCCAGCGCGATCAGATCCTGCCACAGATACATCTAAATTCTCTAAACGAAAATTAGGTAACCAAACAGATAGTTCTTTCTCTTCATTGTTTTCTAATGAAATGTTATCTATTTTTACATTTAGTCCTTTGTTTAATATCGTCATAGAATACAAGGATAATACTGCAAAAAATCCGTATCTTTTAACAAGCATAGATGCTGTTACCTTGAGATCAGGCGAATTAAGGTTACCTTGTAATTTAAGTAAAAATGGATGTAACTCCGTCTTGTTTAGTAGCCCTTTAATCGAAATAGATAATTCAGAAAGGTAGGCTTCCTCTGTTAGACGAAAATTTTTTAATTGTTCTAATTCGTCATGTTGAAGTTTTGTGACCATGTTACACTCCTACCTTCTCTACCTTCCGTAAAATGCACCTTCCTTTTCCGTGAGGGATACACAAAGGTGTTCCAAATAAAGGATCAATTGTTACTTCACAGTTCATCGCAAAAACGTCTTTTACTAAATTACAGTTTATTACATGCTCTGGTTTGCCTTGAGCATAGATTTTTTTATCTTTAATTGCCACAATGTGATGGGCGTATCGACATGCAAGGTTTAAGTCATGCAGAACCATAACAATGGTTCTTTTTTCTTTCTCGTTCAACTCAAATAATAAATCTAAAATTTCTATCTGATGGGTCATATCTAAATACGTAGTTGGTTCATCTAGTAAAATAACATCCGTTTCTTGAGCTAGAGTCATAGCTATCCAGGCACGTTGTCTTTGTCCTCCAGAAAGGGAATCCACTGGGCGTTCGGCAAATTCCTTCATTCCTGTTGCTTCAAGTGCATCGTTAACCATTTTTTCGTCATGCTCTGTCCATTGCTTAAACCAATTTTGATAAGGGTAACGGCCTTGTTTTACAAGCTGAAGAACAGTTAACCCTTCAGGAGCTACAGGACCTTGTGGCAAAATTGCTAACTTCTTCGCAACTTCTTTTGTTGCTAACTTGGCAATTGCTTCACCCTCTAACAGAATCGAACCTTGTTGTGGTTTAAGTAAACGTGCCATTGAACGAAGTAGTGTAGATTTACCACAACCATTTCCTCCAATAAATACTGTAATTTCCCCTTGAGGTAGTTGTAGATGTAAATCATCTATTATTAAAGTTTCACCATATGAAAGCGATAATCCATTCGTTTCTAGAGCATGCATATAAGTTGCCCCTTCCTTATGAGTTTCGACTCTTGTATAAAAGGTAGATAAAATAAGGTGCTCCAATTGCGGCTGTGAACACACCCGCCGGTACCTCTAAAGGAGAAAACAAGGTTCTTCCAATCAAATCAGCTAGCATAACCAGTAATGCACCTACAAGAGCAGCTACCGGAATCAAGGCACCGAAGGCAGAACCAACAAGCTTTCTGGCGATATGTGGTGCCATTAACCCAACAAATCCAATTCCTCCAGCAAATGCAACTGCACTTCCGGTTAGTGCTGTAGCCATAAGAAGTAGAATGAGTCTTTGTTTTTGAACAGAACTTCCAACTCCTGTGGCTAATTCATCACCTAACTCTTGAACATTGAGGTTTCTAGCTAAAATAATCGTGAACGTTATTAAAACAAGAACAATAGGTGTTAATACTGCCACATTTTCCCACGTTGATCCATACACTGTGCCTGTGAGCCAAATGTTTGCTTGGCTTGCACGGTAAATCGGCCCCATAACCATAAAAAGCGTTGTAAAGGCTTGCATCAAAGCTGAAATACCGATTCCTATTAAAACAAGTCGAATGGGTGATACTCCATTTTTCCAGGCCAATAGATAGACTAAGAGTGCAACGACTGTTGCCCCTATAAATGCAGCAACTGGCATCCATTTGATACTTACAGTAAGAGAATTATTCGTATCACTAAAAAATGCTAAGAAAGCAACAACTGCTACCGCAGCTCCACCCGTTAAACCGATGATATCGGGCGATGCTAGTGGGTTTCTAATAATTCCTTGTAGAATACTTCCTGCTACAGCAAGACTTATCCCAACTAATAAGGCAATGATGATTCTTGGTAAACGAAACGATTTTACGACAAGTGTCTCCATTTGTTCACCATAACCGAACAGAACCTTAACGACCGTTAGAGGAGCAATTTTCATTTCTCCCATTCCTGTGCTTATTAAAAATAATGCAATGACTAGTGCAAAAAGAACAGAAAATATGGTTACTGACTTTTTATCTATTAAAAAAGAAATATTTTTCCCAAATCTTACTGATGTGTATTTGCTCATGATTTATGAAACCCCCTACGAGCAATATAGATGAAGAATGGAGTCCCAATGATTGCCGTCATAACACCAACAGGTACTTCCTCTGGCATGACAACATAGCGAGCTCCAATATCAGCTATTACTAGCAATATTCCACCTAAGAAAGCACAATAAGGGATGATCCAACGATGATCAATTCCAACAAGTGAACGAGCTATATGTGGAACAACGATTCCAATAAAGCCAATTGGACCTGCAACAGCGACAGAGCCTCCTGCTAATAGAATTATAGCCACTGCAGCCAATAGCTTAACTGTCCCCGTTCGTTGCCCTAACCCCTTCGCAACATCCTCACCCATGGTTAGAACATTAATTTTATTTGCCATTACTATGGAAATAACCCAAGCAACTGCTAAATAAGGAAGGACACTCCATAACAACTCTAGCTTCCTACCAGCAACCGATCCTGCTAACCAAAACAACACTTGTTCGAGTGCCATTTCATCAATAACTAAAAGACCTTGTGTAAAAGAAGCAAACATTGCTGCCATGGCTGAACCAGCAAGAGTCAATTTCATTGGTGTAAGACCCTCTCTACCTAATGCACCTATAAAGTAAACCAAGAAAGCTGCTACCGCTGCACCTAAAAATGCAATCCATGCAAAAGCCTGTAGTGATGTTATTGAAAAAAATGAAACAGCAACTACAATAAAAAATCCTGCACCTGCATTAACACCAAAAATTCCAGGAGAAGCTAATGGATTTTTAGTTAATGCCTGCATCAAAGCTCCCGCTATCGCTAGGCTTGCACCAACAGCAGCAGCAATTAATGCGCGGGGTAAGCGAACGGATTGAATAATAATATGTTCATTTGATCCATCAAATTGGGTAAATGCATCCAATGCGATTTTCCATGTTGTATTTGCATAACCATAAACAATACTTAGACACATGCTTATCAGTAGAAGCAAAAAACCAATTAATAGACCAAGCACTCTTGATTGTGTTGTCTTTAATATCATATTTAATAAATCTCCTGTTTTCACTATAAAAAAAGTGGTGATAGGAATAAGTCTCTCTTATTATAAAGGGAACCTTTTTTTATCCCTGTGAGAAAAATCACTTTCAAATTAAATTTCTTCATATATAGTCTATTTGAAGTGAGAATAACTGTCAATGATTATGAAAACCATTTTCAATTAAATGTTGACAGATTGTTTATTCGCTATTATTATCATTATTGTGAATGAAAATCATTATCAGACAAGCGGGAGGCAATTACATGAAAAACAAATGGATGTTAGCACTTATTACTCTATTGCTATCTTTCTCATTAATATTAACTGGTTGTGGTGCGGATAAAGAAGAAACAAAAGAAGCAGCACCTCAAACTGAAGAAAAAGCAGATACTACAGAACAAGCTGAGTCAACTGCTTATACTGTTGAACACGCTATGGGGACAACTGAAGTACCAGCTACACCAGAGAAAGTTGTTATCTTAACAAATGAAGGAACTGAAGCGTTACTAGCAATGGGTGTTAAACCAGTTGGAGCTGTTAAATCTTGGACTGGTGACCCTTGGTACGCTCATATCACAGCTGATATGGAAGGCGTTGAAGTTGTAGGTACTGAGAGTGAAGTGAATGTTGAGGCTATCGCTGCTCTACAACCTGATCTAATTATCGGAAATAAAATGCGTCAAGAAGCGATTTACGATCAACTAAATGCAATTGCACCAACTGTTTTTGCTGAAACATTAAGAGGTAATTGGAAAGAAAACTTTACACTTTATTCAAAAGCTTTAAATAAAGAAGAAGAAGGTACAAAAGTTATCTCAGACTTCGATGCACGTATTGATGCAATCAAATCAAAAGCTGATTTAGAAACAGAAATTTCAGTAGTACGATTCATGGCTGATCACACTCGTATTTACTACACAGATACATTCTCTGGTGTAATTTTTGATCAAATTGGGTTTAAACGACCTGCAAACTTAGAAAAGTTATTCTCTGATGATCCGGCAAACCTATTTATGAGAAAAGTTGGTAAAGAAGGAATTCCTGAAATGGATGGAGATATCATCTTCTACTTCACTTATGAGCCAGGAGACGGAAAAGCTACTACTAATGAAACTGAAATGATTAATGACCCACTATGGCAAAACCTAAGTGCAGTTCAAGCTGGCAATGTTCACAAAGTAGACGATGCTATTTGGAACACAGCTGGTGGAGTATTAGCTGCTAACCTTTTATTAGATGACTTAGAAAAATTCTTTGTAAAAGAATAAAATGATAAAAGAGGCTGACATTAATGTCGCCTCTTTTTTACTCTTATTTTAGTTTGTTAATGTTATTTTAATTAATAGTGGATTGTAGCGGAAGGCACTTGACTCCTGCGGGAAGTGAGGGAAGTGTGAGACCCCCACAGGCGCATAGCGCCGAGGAGGCTCACATCCCCCCCGCGGAGGCTCACATCCCCCCCGCGGAAAGCAAGTGCCTGCAGCGGAAAGGAACGGTCTAGGTGCTAAGTAAAAATCATCCATTGAGACTATTAATTACCTCTTAGCTTTTCCAAAATAACCTGTGCTTCATATCCAGCATTAAAATCGTAAAGTTTAGCTTCTTCCCCATTTAAAGCTCTTACAAAGTTATCAATTAAAGTTGACGAATCAACTTCAATCGGATCAATTTTAGCAATTGATTCGCCCACTTTACCACCTTCAAGTACTCCCCAATTGACTATGGATAAAGTTCCTTCTGTTCCATAAGCAGTAAACGCAATACGCTCATCGCCTGCGATATCACTTAACCCATTAATTATGAATGGTGTACCATCTTCAAGCTCAAGATTTGCGTAAACCCCTATTTCACTCTTTGTTGGATCTTCTGGTAACTCAAGTTGTCCATTATTATATGTTATTGAACCAAAAATTCGCTGAGCCTGTTGAATAAAATGTACCCCTACTTCCAGTACAAATCCACCTTGTTCCCTACTTGCTACCCAATCATTTTGTTGCCAAAAACGAGGCCATTGTGGAAAATGCATTGTAAGTTCAAGTCTACGTAATTTACCTACATACTTTTCTTCAATCAATTTTGCAAAAGTATTTGCTGCTTGACCATAGTTTAGTGGGAAGTTCATCGCGTGGACAATCCCAGCTGTCTCTGCTCTATTTTTCATATCTAGTGCTTCTTCTACAGAATTAGCAAGTGGCTTTTCACATAATAGATGGATTCCTTTGTTTATTACATCAACTGCTATCGCATGATGAAATTTTGGAGGTACCGCTATGTATACTAAGTCTAAATCAACTTCATCGAGCATTTGCTGATGATTTGTGTATGAGTGAATACCGCCTAGTTTTTCAGCAACAGATACTACCCGCTCATTCAATTGGTCACACACGGCCACTACTTCAGTACTTGGGTGTTGAACAAATGATTGGATAAGCCTTTCCCCTATTGCGCCTAAACCTATAACACCAACCTTATATATTTTGGTCATAATCCTAACCTCCATTGTTAATTTCAAACTTTTCTATCAAATAAATTATAACAGTTTATTCTTTTAAACACGAAAAAACAGACCTCATAAAGAAGTCTGTTTTTTTGAACCATTTATTTTTTTAAGCTTTGCGCACATTAGTCGCTTGAGGTCCACGTTGGCCATCTTCAATTTCAAAAGTTACCTCTTGGCCTTCATCAAGTGATTTGAATCCTTCTGATTGAATAGCTGAGAAATGAACGAATACGTCCTCTCCACCTTCACGCTCAATAAATCCAAACCCTTTTTCACTGTTAAACCATTTTACTTTACCATGTTCCATTTTTGTTGCCTCCTAATATGTAGAGATACACAAAATTAAATGTTTCAAATTTAATCTTGCTCGCTTATTATTGCTCATATAAATTACTTTTATACATTTTCCTAAAAAATTTATATAAGTGTTTTAATATCGTAAACTTGACCATTTTCTAAATTTTCATTGACCATCAACTTAGTTAATACTTCCGCGACAAAATCCGGGGTTCGGAGCATTCCACTCTCGTTATACTGTTTAAAGGTCTCAACATCAGCAAAATCGTCCTTCTCAGAACTTCTTATTGTTTTTTGCATATCCGTATCCATAATGCCAGGGGAGAACGATATTACTTTTGTAGGATAGGTACTAGTCGATTGTTCAAGACCCGCTGCTTTTGTAAACATGTCTAATCCAGCCTTTGTACTGCAATAGATGCTCCAGCCGAAAATCGGTCGGTTGGCTGCACCCGAAGAAACATTTACCACAACCTTATTGGCTTGGATGTCTTCTGTACTTTGAATAAATGTTGAAGTTAAAATCATCGGAGCCAATAAGTTCACTCGAATACTAGCTTCCATTTCTTTATTTGATGCTTTGCCAACAGGCTTGATTGGTTCAACAACACCTGCATTATTAATTAAATAAATTCCTTTGGCTTTATCTCTGTCTATTGATCCAAGAATTTTTTCCATCATTTTTTCAACTTCTTCATGCTTTTGTAAATCACATGAAAAATAATATAAATTCACATTCTTATCCTGTGCCATTTGTTTTAATTCGTTGTTTTGCTTTCTTGATACACAAAATAGTGTATTATCTTCATGCAAAAGTTGTTTTACAATAGATTCTCCCAAACCCTTCGAAGTACCTGTGACAATAAAATAGTTCAAAAAACTACACTCCTCTTTATTTTCCTAATAAATTCAGTTAACTAACATGATAACAGGAAAAGCTAGTTTTGGATAACAGTAACTATTCAATAACCCCTGTTTCCGTTAACTTCACTTCTGCCTCAATATCAACTTTCAACTTTCCATAATCATCTTTCCATTTCGTAGGATCGAAATCACGAATCGCACCTTCTGCCGAAAAGCCGATTCCAACTGGATCTGTTCCCTTTTCCTGAAAGCGTTTAATTAACGCATAAGACCTTTCTTCTATTATTTCTTCCATCTCTTTCACAATTAAATTCACGACATCAATCTCTGCTTTTCTTCCAGAATATTCACTGAGTATCCCCTCAAGGTACACTTTTATAGATACAGTGGTTCCTGCAGCACTTTCTTCTACATTTATTGTTCTAGTGGACTTAATTCTTTTTATAGCAGCATATTCGTCCCGTTCCTTTAGATTAAGGGTGTAAGAACCGGCACCAAAACTTTCAACTAATGCTTTAAAGAAAAACATATCCGCCTCTGAAATCTTATCTACTAATTTATCTTCTCTAAAAATTCCAATCCCGGTCATTCTTACCTTGTTTCCTTCTAGTTTTAACATAGGTAGATATGGATCCATTCCTTGTGCAAAATACCGAAACATAAAAGTATGTAATATACTTTCTGGCAGATCACGATTTTTAGTATTGTGTTCTATTAGTGTGGCGATATAATTCCCGGTACCGAGGTTTCCAAGGGTTTGGCTCAACAACTCTGTTGTTTCTCCTTCAACAACACCCATATACATTTTGGAACCTATACTCGCATCTCGCTGTAGTGCATCTACATATTCAATAATTCCATCCCTTGCTAGCTTTTCACTGTAGAGACCCGCCCTAATTCCTCCAGTAACTAATGGGTCAGCTGACTTTTTTTGCAAAATATTAATAACCTCTTTAGCCAAGTAAGACTCTTCTGTAAATTGCTCATTTTCAACACTTTGATCAGCTTTAAATACAGGAATAACACACGTACCTCTTATCTTCCCTTCCTCAGCACGATCAAACCCAATTGCAGTTACAATATTAATTTCATCAATAATTTCAGTACGTAATGAACCGAACCATAATGTTATAACAACCAAGACGAAAACACTACTTATGATTAGGATTTTCTTCATTTTTTTCCCTCATTTTCGTACGGATGACTAATAATACAAAGAGTAGTGGAATATACAAGAAATTAAAGTAAAATCCAAGCTCAGCTAAGATATCATTCGCCAAGTTGATTACTTGTCTTGAGTTTAATAATGAAATCACGAGTAAGGCTACTATCATTTGAATTATTAATGCTGATTTTTGCTTTATCGAAAAAATCCGTTTAATACCTCTACTTGAAGCCCAGAGCGCTAAACAAATATTAGGTAAAATAATTAATACATACGATGCGATTCCGATGTATTCAAACCTTGCAACAAAGGGTAGTTCTACAATTTTCCACATTGACAGAGTTGCCCAAATTTGTTTTTCGAGCTGTGCTTCTGAAAAAAACATAAACGCAGTGAGAGCATACGCTAAGTAAATAAACGTAACATAAGATACTCCTAGGTATGCCCATTTTCTAGATTCTCTCGGCTTTTTTATAAACGGATAGAAAACAAGTAACACCTCAAACCCCATCATACTTAATGTCATTCCCTTTGTTGCATTGGCTAACTCTAGTAGTGAATGATCTAATATAGGAAGAAGGTTTCCAAAATCGGAATATTCCAAAGGGAAAATTACAGTGAAAATTAAATAGGATGGAAGAAGGATACTAAACAAACTAATTCCAACCACCGTTCTAAACCCACCCGAAATCACATAATAGGTAAGAATTAGAAAATAGATTGTAAAGACTGGTACATTAAACTCAGGAAACAACCAAACTTGTATAACCTCTATGAATGTTCGGAGGACTACGATACTGAAACCTACTAAATATATTGTAAAAAGAACGGATAAAAAGTTTCCAATCCATTTGCCGAATACAATTTGATGTACCGAGATAATATCTCCATCGTCTGACTTCTCAAGCATCCGGTACATCAATGAAATAATAATTATAACTAAAACTCCTGAAACGATAATTGAAATCCAACTGTCATAACCAGCAGCTTTAGCAATGATCCGTTGAAATCCTAATATACCAACACCAATCTGGATTGAAGAAATTACAAAGAAAACTAGAAATGGTGAAATTAGAAATCGCTCTTCAATTTTCTTCATTCCTTCAACCCCCTCTTTATTTATTCATCTATATCCTTTTTCTTTTGAGCATTTTTTTTGTTAAATCTCGTAGGATGATTTGACCTTAAAAATTGTGGCCTTTTCGCTAGAGTACTAAAAGGTAGTCTCACTTGTGCATCCTTCAAATCATGAATTCGTAAAGGATAAATTGGTTCTAAAAAAGGTCTTCCAAGAGATGTCAGCCTTAATAAATGAGTTAGTAATAAGCAAAAAGCATATACCACTCCTACTAATCCCCAAAGTTGTGCAAAAAGTAAAAATGGAAAGCGAAGTATACGAATGGTATTACTCATGTTATAAACTGGTGTTGTAAAGGATGCTAGTGCTGAGAGTGCAACCATGATTAATAAAACATTACTCGTTAAACCTGCTTCAACGGCTGCAGTCCCAATTACAATACCGCCTACGATACCAATTGTCTGTCCAACTTTTGTTGGTAATCTTGCTCCAGCTTCTCTAAGTAGCTCAATGGTTAACTCCAAAAAGATAGCTTCTAAAATAGGTGGTAGCGGAACAACCCTTCTTGATGTAATCAAGTTCCCCATAAGTTCACGGGGGACAAGTTCATAATGGAAAGTTAGAACCGCCACATAGATTGGAGTAACTAGAATAGAGAAGATAACCGCGAAAAATCGAAGTAGCCTTAAGAAGGTTGCCACATACCAATTTAGAAAGTAATCCTCGAATGATGAGAAAAACTCTACTAATGTAGTTGGTCCTATTAAGGCATGCGGTGATCCGTCTACAATTACAACCGCTTTTCCCTCTGATAAAACTGCAGCAACACGATCTGGCCGTTCTGTATCTAATAGCTGAGGAAACGGAGACATCTGATTATCTGCAATAATCTGTGCAACATATGAACTATCTACCAGTTGATCAAATTCTATATCCTGAAGTCTTTGGAGTACAGTTCTTACGTTCGTCTTATCCGCAATACCATCAACATATAATACTGCAATTCGCGTTTTAGACAGTTCTCCTACCGTTACTTCTTTTACCTTCAAATCTATAATCGGAAGTCTCTTTCTAACTAGGTTTAAGTTAGTATCCAGAGATTCAACAAAGGCTTCCTTTGGTCCCACTACGCTAAATTCTACTTCTGGCGGAGAAACGCTCCTATTATTATCTAATGGAGCTCTTATCAAGGCACACTTATCATCCTTGCGGTGAAGCTGAACCATAAGATAGCCTGAAAGCAGCTTTGTTTTAATTTCTTCGACATCTTTTGTGAGAATAATATCCTCTATGGGAACAGACTCTTTTATTTCCTTTATTGATTCTAAAGTTGGTTTATTGATATTAGGCAATATGTACTCGTGAATTTTCTTTGTATCTATTAAATTTTTTTGATAGCAGATCCAGTATGGTGTAATGGCTTGTTCATTAAAGTAAACAAGAAAATCACCATGTTTTTGAAAGGCTGTTACGATTGCTTCGACTAGTTTTGGTTTCTTTGGCTCTGTTTTTCTAAATAAGTTAAACATATATCATCACCATTCACCCTTTTATTTCGAATTATGCCTCTAGCCCTTCAAACATTTAATCAAACGGGTCCTTGTGTTAGTTATTCCATGAAATGTTAGGTAATTATGCAATATATTTTTAATATTAATATCAAAAAAGCAGCATACCCTGTGTATGCTGCCTTTTTTAACTTCCTATTTCTCTCTTTTATTTATATCTTGTAAATCATGCTCCTCGGCAAGTTCTGTTTGAAATTTATTTTGGAAACTTGTCATGTTAAATGTCATGTTATTACTCCCTCGGTCCAAGACCTTATTTTCCATGTAAGCATGAAAGAGAGCCTCAGTTAACATAATAAATACAGCCGCAAATAAGGATGCCAGAGCAAGTCGGTCCGGGGGATCAATAAACACTAAACTTAATCCCCATACAGATAAAAAGGCAAGCCCCATGTCCGCTAATGATGCAACAAGATTTCCAAGTCTCGGAAGAATGAATAAATCACCAACTACATAGGCTACGCCTGTTACAAGTGCACTTATCAGAAGGATTTCTAAGACAGTCGAATTATAATAAATCCCAAAAACAGATAAGAGAATAATTGAAGTAAAAATATACTTTATTCCTATAGCCTTAACATGCTTCATAAATCAATAATCTTCCTTTCATATTTAGGATAGAATTTATTGTTTGCAAAAATCCTTTAAATCATAAATAAGATGGGCTGTGAAAACACTATTTTGGTTAACATATTTAGAATGTTTTTCTAAATCCGCATGAAATTTTCCATTTATGCAAATGCTTTACATGTTGATTAAAATTACACGAGGTGTTTTTTAAAATGAAAGAAAAAAGATTTGCTTGGTTGATCATCCCTTTATTTATTGCTTTGTTTCTTATTTCTGTGATGACGCCTTTTGGTGATCAAAATAATAATAAAAATGGACATCAGGGACCAACCGTACAAAAAATCCAGAATTTATATCAGAAGGATGATGAAATCCTTAAACACACTAGTGAAGAGGAAGGTGTTACTAGACAAGGTCGTCCTAAACTTTTTACAGTTAATTCTCTGCAAATTGGAGAAGAAATTGTCCAACGCTTAGATAACAGCCCTCAAGTAACACACGTTCATCATAATCCAAACGAAACGAGTCATTTTTATGAAAATCAAATCATTGTAAAGTTCCATGAAGATATTTCAGAAGATCAACTTAATGCTTATCTAACTGATATTAATGGACAAGTGATAAAAAGGTTTGATTCCATTTACACCTTTGAATCAGAAGGTGAAACGACTGTAGATCTTATTCAGTATTTTGCTCCAATCGCTAATGTTGCTTATGCGGAACCGAACTACATCATGATGCAAAATGAGACAGCACCAAATGATATCTATTACGAGAGGTATCAATGGAATTTGCCATTAATTGAAGCAGAAGCGGGTTGGCAGATTACTCAGGGTAATGAGGCTGTTAAAATAGCCGTAGTTGATACAGGTGTTGACCTTGAACACCCAGATTTAATGGATCGTTTAACCAATGGCTATAATGCTTTATCAGATTCAACAGATGCTGATGATGATAATGGTCATGGAACACATGTAGCTGGAATTATTGCATCTAAAGTAAACAATCATGAAGGTATCGCTGGACTAACATGGTATAACCCAATTATCCCTGTCAAGGTCATGGGTGAGGAAGGGTATGGATCCACTTTTGATATTGCAAAAGGGATTATCTGGGCAACTAATCAAGGTGCTGAGGTCATTAATTTAAGTCTAGGAAATTATCAACATTCAGACATGTTAAAAGACGCTATTGATTATGCCTATAAAAGAGATGTTGTATTAATTGCTGCATCTGGCAATGACAACACGAGCCAGCCTAGCTTTCCGGCTGCATATCCACAGGTACTAAGTGTAGCCGCAGTTGATTATTATGGAGATCGTGCCAATTTCTCAAATTACGGAGACTATATTGACGTTTCTGCTCCAGGAGTACAAATTGCCAGCACTTATTTCAATAAACAATACGCAGCCTTGTCAGGTACTTCGATGGCCGCCCCACACGTATCGGCTTTAGCAGGCTTAATTCGGTCTATTAATCCTGACTTACGAAATACAGAAGTAATGCAAATTATTAAAAATACCACTGTTGACCTTGGAGATAGAGGGAAGGACATTTACTTCGGTGAAGGGCTCATTGATGTGGTTGATGCACTTGAGGTTGCATCAGAGAGGTAATAAACTTTTTGGGTTTTTTCACTGACCAATATTTAACCATATTGGGGGGATAAAATGTTTCAGCTTGTTCGAACGAATTCATTAGAAAGAAAGCTTGTCTTTCTGGCTATTGTAATCTTGTTTCTCTTTGTTTCACCCTACTATTTACTGGGTGAGGATGCCCATTTAAGGGTCCACGATAACCTAGATTCGAATATCGCATGGTATAAAGTTTTAAAGGAAAGCGGAGAATTATTTGGATCGGTCGATGCGGTCATACCGCAAATTATCAATGGAAATCTTTCAAGAAATGCATTTGGAACGGAGTACAGTGTAATTGTTTGGCTACATGCATTATTCCCCTCCATGCTAGCTTATGCACTTAGTCAAACAATCACACGAATTCTCGCCTTTATTGGGATGTACTTATTATTAAAGAAGCACTTTGTACCGGGTGAGCAATTTAGTTGGATACGAGTTGGAGTTTCACTTGTGTTTGCATTGACTCCCTTTTGGCCATCAGGAATGTTAAGCACACTTGGAATGCCACTTGCTCTTTGGGCATTATTAAATATTCGGGCTGGGGAACGAGGCTGGATTAATTGGATTGTACTCGCCTTCCTACCTTTGTTCTCTAGCATTGTATTAGGTTTTTTCTTTTTTCTATCAGCAATGGGAATTTTCTGGTTAGTAGATGTGCTCCGTGGAAAAGGGATGAATGTTCGATTTTTAATAGCCATTATATTTATGACGCTTATGTTTTTACTAGTAGAATATCGACTAGTGTATTCCTTTATTTTTGATCATGAGCCTAATAGTCGTGATGAATATTTTCATGCTAGATTAACCTTTCTTCATTCCCTAAAGTTAACCTTTAAAAACTATGTTCTAGGACACACCCATGTTATGACCGTTCATGGCCTGGTCATTTTACCGGTAACCATTCTTGCATTATATGCTGTGATTTTACAAAAGGCATGGAGGAAGGAAAAGGTATTCCTTTTTCTACATGTTCTAAACCTAGCCCTCTCTGCTTGGTATGCGTTCTGGTTTTATAAGGGATGGCTACCACTCACTGAAAGATTTCATTTTTTAGATACGTTTAATTTTGCTCGCTATCATTTTTTAAGACCGTTAGTTATTTATACATTGTTTGCAATCTCTTTGAAAATTCTATGGGATTACGGCTCTAAATTAAATAGTAAGGCAAACTGGTGGAAACACGCATGTATTTTTTTTATAGTTTCCCAGGTACTTGTTCTAACTGCCTTTAATGAAGAGATTGTTCATAGAAAAAAGCCTTCCTTTAAAGAGTTTTATGCAGAAAAACAATTTGAAGATATTAAAAGCTATATTGGGCTACAACCAATTGATTATCGAGTCGTTAGTATTGGAATCCATCCAGCGATTGCCCAGTATAATGGCCTGTTCACTCTTGATACGTATAACAACTTTTATCCGTTAACTTACAAGTACCAATTTCGTCAAATCATTGAGAATGAATTAGAGAAGGATAAAAAACTTAAGCAGTACTTTGATGAATGGGGTGGAAGGTGCTACATCTTTATCGATGAAGTTGGTAAGCATTATATGTTCAAAAAGAAAACAAAGAAAGAGATTACCAAGATGGAATTAAACCTAAAACCGTTTTACGATATGGGAGGTCGTTATGTCCTATCGGCTATTCCAATAGATAACGCAGCTGAAAATGGGTTAATTCTTGAAAAGATATTTGAATCAAACGAATCCGCCTGGAAAATTCACCTATATAGCACTTCTTATGCACCTTAGGAGGGATACAGTTGATTGAACCTAAGCTAACAATCGTAGTACCTTGTTATAACGAAGAGGAAATGCTTCCCGAAACATTTATTTGTTTGGGGGAGTTTTTAGAAGAATTAATATCTTCAAACCTAATATCAGAACACAGCAGACTATTATTTGTTGATGACGGTAGTAAGGATAAAACATGGTCACTTATTTACAAAGCAGGCTTAGCCAACCCCTTGATAAAAGGGTTAAAGCTTTCAAGAAATGTCGGCCACCAAAATGCATTACTTGCTGGATTGTTTGCTGCTAAAGAGCATTCTGATTGCCTTGTATCGATTGATGCGGATCTTCAAGATGATGTTACTGTTATTAGAGAATTTGTTCAGAAATTTATAGAGGGTTATGAGATTGTGTATGGTGTTCGCAGAGAGCGCAGCACTGACACTTTCTTCAAGCGGAATACTGCACTGGGTTTCTATAGACTGATGCACAAAATGGGCGTTGACCTCGTTTACAATCATGCTGATTTCCGGCTTATGAGCAGACGTGCTGTTGAGGAATTAGAAAAGTTTGAAGAGACAAATCTGTTTCTAAGAGGCATTGTACCGCTTATTGGCTTTCAATCGACAGAGGTGTTCTATAACCGAAAGGAACGCTTCGCTGGAGAAACAAAATATCCCTTACGAAAAATGCTATCCTTTGCGCTTGATGGAATAACTTCTTTTAGTGTTACCCCTATTCGCTTTATCTCACTGGTTGGCTTTCTATCGTTTTTTATTAGTTTATTTTTCGGGGGCTACTTCCTACTATTAAAGTTCACAGGCAATACAACAACCGGCTGGACTTCATTAATCACATCCATTTGGCTAATCGGAGGATTGCAATTAATTGGTGTTGGGCTAATAGGAGAATATGTAGGTAAAATTTATAAAGAAGCAAAAAGAAGACCTAAGTTTATCATTGATATTAATACCTTTAACCTAGCCCTTAAATCCGGACAGGCACTGACTTTAGATAAGGAGCAAGAACAGCTTGGTTTTACTAGCCTACCTAAAACAAACTAATCCGTTTTTTCGATTTCTTTTGGTAGGGGTGGTAAATACGCTAATCGGTCTCTCTACCATTTTTATCATGATGCATCTACTTGGGATAAACTATTGGGGAGCCACTTTTATTGGAAACACACTCGGTGCGATTGTTAGCTATTTTTTAAACAGATCCTTTACTTTTCAAAGTAAAGTGACGATTTCATCAAGTTCAATCCAATTTGCAATCGTGATTGTAAGCTGTTACATGTTTTCGTATTTTACTGGTGATTTCATTGCACGTTATGTCCATCAAGTAATTGGATTAATTACCTTAGATAATCGGGACTTGGCGGTGTTAATTGGAACGGCGATTTATACGATAACTAATTATTTCGGCCAGAAGTTAGTTGTGTTTAAAAAAGGCTCTTAAGATTATTTCACTTAAAACCTAGTCCGTTCCTTTCCACTGCAGGCACTTGCTTTCCGCGGGGAGGGATGTGAGCCTCCTCGGCTTTGCCTGCGGGGTCTCACCGGATGTCCCTCATCTCCCGCAGGAGTCAAGTGCCTTCCGTTTCAATTCACTCTTCACTTATATCGAAGGTGAGCGGACTAAAAAATAGACCCCTTATCTATAGGGGTCTTTTTTTCTCGTCATTGTTTTTGAATAGATAAGTAGGCCAATTAGACCAACAGTTACGATTATTAAGGAGCTTATTAGTACATAATTCTTTGATTCTTCCGGTTCTTTTTCTATGGTGGTAGCGGCTAGAGTTGCTACGGGGCGGTTACTTAGTTTGGCAACAGGATTCAGCTTTGTTGCAGCAAGAACCTTGTTGTCCTCTCCCCAAACCAGCAATTCACCTTCGGGTGTAACCTTTTGCTTTGTAATTTCATCTATTTTTTGAGTAAAGTAAACAGAGTGAGTTGGGTAATAGTTATTATTCTGTTTATCTTTAAATACTTTGGTTGATGGAATAATCGTTGTTTTAAAGTTTTCGAAGCCATAGTCTAAAAGTTTTGCTGTATCCTTATAGATGATACTTTTAAGATTTGTTTTTAAAGTGACTGCTACTAGAGTAAGATTGTCTCGCTCAGCAACAGTTGCCAAGGTATGTCCCGATTTTTGGACATAACCATTTTTCCCACCTACGATTCCTTCATAAGGACGATGAGTAAGCATCTCATGATGATTATAAATAACGGTGTCCCAGCTTTCGCCTTTCCACTCAAGCTCATTCGTACTAAAAATCTCTTTAAAGGTATCGTTTTTTAAAGCATAGCTAGTAAGCATGGCAATATCATACGCAGTTGTATAATGCAGATCATGATAAAGCCCATGTGGATTAACAAAATTCGTATCATGAATCCCGACTTTTTCCTTCAAGAATAGATTCATTCTCTTTGAAAAGTCCTCAACGGTCCCATCCATATGTTCGGCAATAGCGACACCAGCATCGTTACCTGAATTAATTAACAAACCTTGAACTAGTTTTAATAAAGACACTTTTTCGCCAGGCTCTAGATAAACACGTGTCCCCTCAACGTACCGAGCATTTTCGCTTACTGTTACAATATCATCTAGGTTACCTTCTTCAATTGCAACAATGGCCGTAGCTATTTTTGTGACACTTGCGGGATACATTCTTGTTTTACTATTCTTTTCAAATAAAATCGTACCTGTCTTTGCATCCATTAACAATGCACTTTCACTCTGTACTGAAGGTGGCTTATCTTCAGCATAATAATAAGTTGGGCAGAAAAAAAACACTGAAATAGTGAGGATAAGGAATATACTATAATATTTCATTATCGTTCTCCATATTTATGATTTTATTTTCTTGAATGCTTTTAATGTAAAATCATCCTATTTTATTTTATCAGATAGGTTGTCAAATTATCATCAAGAAATCAAATTGTAACTAAAAGATAATATTTATGTATTTTAGTATAAACCAAGATTAAAAGCCCCTATTTAGTAACAGGGGCTTTCATTGGGGATAAGGGTATAAATGAGTCTACCCCACCTCCAACTAGAGGTGAAGTGCTACATTTGATGTTGTATCTACAATTGTTTTAGTAGATTACTTTTTAGTAACCATAACCAACGTATGCTGCTCCTACAATGATAAGCAGAATGAATAATACTACGATTAACGCGAATCCGCCACCATATCCTGCTCCTGCAACTGTTCCACTCATTCAAAAACACCTCCATTTCGTCTACGTTTACAATATATGTAGGGAAGATAAATATGAAAGGGCGTATACCCAGTTTTACGTTATTTTTATTTATTGGGCTATCCTTAACTTTGGCAGGAGTCTTAAAGATTTTAACGAATACACAACTATAAAGGTTATAACTCTGCTGTATCAAGAAATGTTTATATTTTAGTATTTGTCTAAAAAAACAATCCAAAGGAGAACTTTTATGAATCCATTTGTTTTTTCGTGTATCACTCCTCACGGAGGAGAAATTATTCCTGAACTATCTAAAAGCATATCCATTAGAATGGAAAAAACTCGAACAAGCATGTGGAAACTAGGGGAACAGATGGCCCAAGCAAATCCTGATACCATTGTTGTACTAACACCTCATGGAACAAGGATTGATGGACAGTTTTCAATTAGCTCTTGTGAGAGAATGATAGGTGAAGTCGAAGAAAATGGTGAGTTGTTCAAAATGGAACGTCCCGTGGATAAAGAGATAGCCATTTCAATTGTTAATGAGGCTAAAACGTTGCACTTACCAGTTGGCGGAATCAATTTTGGAACGAGTGAAGGTCCCTTTTCTTGCCTTCCACTGGACTGGGGCACAATTGTTCCATTAAGGTTTATGCCAACTGTTCCAATCGTGGTAATTACTCCTTCGAGATACATATCTTATAAAGAACACATTCAATTAGGAGAAGCAATAAGAAACGTTGCTTCAAAATCAACAAAAAAGATTGGACTTATTGCAAGTTGTGATTGGTCCCATACACATGATAAGACTGGTCCTTATGGATATAATCCGGCATCAATAGAGCTTGATCAAAGGGTTGTTGAAATAATAAAATCCAATAAACTAGAAGAGTTAGCCGATTTTGATTCAAAGTTTATTGAAGAAGCTAAACCTGATGGAATATGGCAGACATTAATTCTTGCTGGAGCTATTCCCATTAATGAACGTCAGGTTACATTTTTATCCTATGAAGCCCCTACCTATTTTGGGTTACTATGTGCAGGCTACACTCAGAAATAATCATTAGTTCTATCATAATTAAAACGACTAAAAAGGCCTGGTTTAGTTAACCAAGCCTTTCTATCTTTTCGTATACTTTACTTTACATCAATAACAAATGGATAAACGAAGACTTCTCCATTAATTTTAAACTCTCCCCAAAGCTTATAAATACCAGGCTGGGTAAATTGTGTTTCGAAGATTGTTTCACGATCATTTATAGGATGGACATGGATGTATTTTTCTGCAGTTTCATTAAGAATTACAACATGCCCCATCGCTCCTAAGTATGGTTCAACTGATGCATCAGGAAGTTCAAATGTTAACGTAACAGGTTTTCCAACCTCTAAAGCAGTTGTTGTTAGGGTTGCTGTTTGATTATTTACTGTTTTTGTTAGTATTTCATCCACTTCGAGTGATGCATGACTGTGACTACCTGATGTTTCACCAATTTTTATTTCTACTGGACTGGCTACATATTCTAGATCTTTCGGTTTAATATCAACAAAGGCTTTGTATGAGCCGCTAGCTAAGTTTACTGAAGTTTCAAATACTCCTTCTTCTACTTGTTCTGGATGAAGGTGCAAGTATTGATCTAAATGTTCATCAACTATAATTAAATGTAGAAGCTTCTCATGATTTACTTCAAGGTTTTCAACTGGATTACCAGCTAAATCATTTAAATAAATTGTTAGGTTTTCTTCAGCTACATTGATTGTTACAGCTACTTCACTTGAAGTAGGCTCACTGCCATGATCACCGTGTGAGCCATGACCGCCGTCAGACCCATGTGCGTCATCAGAACCGTGTCCGTCGTCAGATCCGTGCTCCTCATCCGAACCGTGTCCTTTTTCATCATTCGAATCATTTTCTGTTTGATGTTCTCCTACCCCAGAATCACTACTATGATTTCCTTCATCAGTTCCTAGTGTAAAAGCATAAACATTATATCCAACAATTACAATTGCGAGATAAGCAATTGCTGAAATAACCCATTTCTTCATATAATTAACCCCCTGGGCCTACTTATTTAATTTTACTTTTTGAAGTCTTAACGCATTAAGTACCACAGATACTGAGCTAAATGCCATAGCTGCTCCTGCTAACCAAGGTGCAAGGAAACCAACTGCTGCTACAGGAATACCGAGAGTATTATAACCAAATGCCCAGAATAGGTTTTGTTTAATATTACGAATCGTCTTTTTACTCATATAGATTGCATCTGCAATACTATTTAGATCTCCACGAATAAGTGTAATATCAGCAGCCTCCATAGCAACATCCGTACCTGTTCCAATTGCCATACCGATATCTGCTGTTGCTAATGCTGGAGCATCATTGATTCCATCTCCAACCATCGCTACCTTTTTACCTTGTTGCTGCAGTTTTTTCACTTCTTCTGCTTTTCCTTCAGGTAAAACTTCAGCAATTACGTGGTCTATACCCGCCTCTTTCGCAATTGCTTCTGCTGTTCTTTGATTATCACCAGTAATCATAATCACTTCGATTCCCATGCTTTTCAGGCGTGCAACTGCCGCTTGTGAAGTTTCTTTAATCGTATCCGCAACAGCCACTATTCCAATATAGACACCATCAATAGCTACAAGCATGGCTGTTTTTCCACTTTCCTCTAGTTGTTCCATCTTAACTAAAGCATCACCAAGCTCAATTTGGTTTTGAGCCATCAGTTTACGTGTTCCAATCACTACTTCTTTTCCATCAATAACTGCTTTAATTCCGAAGCCAGGAATTGCTTCAAAGCTTTCAGTTTCTTTAAACTCAATTCCTTTTTCTTTTATACCTGCAACGATCGCCTCTGCCAAAGGATGCTCCGATTGTTTTTCGGCTGTTCCAATTAACTGAAGGATTTCCGTTTCATTCTCATTAGTCGTTAACAGAACATCTGTTAGAGTGGGCATACCTTTTGTCACTGTCCCTGTTTTATCAAGGATAACTGTTGTGATTTTGTGTGTCATTTCAAGGTGCTCTCCACCTTTAAATAGAATACCAAATTCTGCAGATCGACCTGAACCCGCCATAATTGAAGTCGGTGTTGCTAATCCTAGTGCACAAGGACAAGCAATAACTAATACTGCAATCATTTTCTCTAACGCACCACCAAAGTCACCAGGACTCACCATAAAGAACCAAACAAGGAAGGTAATAATGGCAATACCAACTACGATCGGTACGAAAATACCAGAAATTTGGTCTGCCATACGCTGGATTGGTGCTTTCGATCCTTGAGCTTCCTCTACAACTTTGATAATTTGTGCTAGAGCTGTATCTCTACCAACCTTTGTAGCTTTTACTTTTAAGAACCCATTTTTATTAATTGTTGCACCGATAACATGGTCTCCAATTGTTTTATCAATAGGTACACTCTCTCCAGTTAACATTGACTCATCAAGGGCAGATCTCCCTTCAACGATTTCACCATCAACAGGAACTTTTTCGCCTGGTTTAATATAAATGATATCTCCTACAATAACATCTTCTAATTCAACTTCAATCTCTTCACCATCACGGAATACAGTTGCTTTCTTTGCCTGTAAGCCCATTAACTTTTTAATAGCCTCTGACGATTTACCTTTTGCTCTTGCTTCAAAAAGTTTTCCTAAAATGATAAGCGTAATTAGAATCGCACTTGTTTCATAGTAAAGTTCAACCATATGAGCATTTGAACCGATTGATAAAAATGATAAATATAAGCTGTAAAAATAAGCTGCAGACGTACCAAGTGCAACTAGTACATCCATGTTGGCACTCTTATTTCGAAGAGCCTTATACGCACCTACATAAAATTGCTTACCTACATAAAATTGTACAGGTGTAGCTAGTGCTAACTGTACCCAAGGATTCATAAACATATCAGGTACATAAATGAAAGCAGTGAAGCTAAAATGTCCAACCATTGCCCATAGAAGTGGAAGCGAAAGGATCATTGAAAAGATAAACTTGCCAGTCTGAATCTCAACTTCTTTTGCACGATGATCCTCTGCTTCTTGGCCCTTCTCATCCTTTACTGCTGCTCCATATCCTAGTTTCTCAACACGTTTTATAATATCTGTCTTGTTTAATAGTGAAGGATTATACTCAATTGTTGCCGTTTCTAATGCTAAATTAACAGTAGCTATCGAAACACCTTCAAGTTTATTTAATCCTTTTTCAATTCGAGTAGAACATGCAGCACATGTCATACCGGTAATATTGAATTCAGCTTTTTCCATAACTACATCGAATCCAAGAGATTGGATTTTCTTTTGAAAAGCTTCAATATTCGTTATCTCTGGATTATATTTAATTTGAGACCGTTCCAGCGCAAAGTTTACATTTGCCTCTTCTACACCCTCAAGCTTTTTAAGTCCCTTTTCAATCCGATTGGCACAAGCTGCACATGTCATACCGGTTATTTGTAAACTCGTATCTTTTGTTGAACTCATCTCGCAACCCTCCAATATACCGTATAGGGGTATAATTATTTGTAAAAGAGAACGTGCTATGTTTAAGTAGCACGGCTCAATTTTTTATTTATTCTACATCGTAACCTTGATCATCAATTGTTTCTTTAATTGCTGCTAATGTAACCTCATTAGCATTAAATTCTACATCTACTGTTCCCTCACCTAAGTTTACAGTAACAGTGCTAACTCCAGCTAATTCACCAACACTACCTTCAACTGCTTTTACACAATGTCCACATGACATACCACTTACTTTTAATGTAACTTTTTCCATACTAAAACCTCTCCTTTTTACTTTTTCATTAATTTATGAACGGTTACTAATACTTCATCTAAGACTTCTACATCGCCTTCTTGGATTCGCTCTAACACACAGCTTTTTAGATGGCCTTCAAGCAATAATTTACTTACACCATTTAGGGCTGATTGAATGGCGGAGATTTGGGTAATTACATCATCACAATATGTATCCTTTTCGATGAGACCCTTTACTCCTCTAATTTGACCTTCAATTCTGTTTAGGCGGCTAACAAGACTTTTTTTCGTCTTATCAGAATGATGACTTTTTCTTTCACTGTGGGGAGAACAACAATCATCTAACTCTTCAGGTTCGAATTGCTCCTCTTTGATTTCTTCCATCATTTCCCCTCCTTGAATTTAATTTACCATACCCCCCTACCCTATGTAAAGAGATAAATGAAAATAAATTAAATTCTTTTTTAGTTTAACCTAAAACGTTAGCTAATACTAATGAACTGTTTGTGAACAACTATTACTAGAGGCTATGACAGAACACTGTCGATGCCTCTTGTACTTTATTTTCAATATCTATATTAAGTCTAGTCTATTTCCTTTCTATAACACCCACAGGCTACAATATGGTCATTTACCATACCAACTGCTTGCATGAAAGCATAACAAATTGTTGAGCCAACAAATTTAAATCCACGTTTCTTAAGGTCCTTGCTCATCCTGTCACTAATCTCGGTAGTCGCTGGTACATCTTTTAGTTCTTCAAAATGATTTTGAATAGGTGTTCCATCTACAAATGACCATATGTATTTGCTAAAGGATCCGAACTCATCAACCACTTTAAAATAGGCGTGAGCATTTGTAATAACTGCATTAACCTTTAATTTATTGCGAACGATGCCTGAGTTTTGCAACAGCTCTTCAATTTTGGTTTGATCATACTTAATGATTTTCACAGGGTTAAATTGATCAAATGCAGTTCTGTAGTTCTCACGCTTTTTTAAAATCGTGTACCAACTTAACCCCGCTTGTGCTCCTTCTAAATTTAAGTACTCAAATAGTAAACGGTCATCATAAACAGGGACACCCCATTCATAGTCATGATAATCAATATATAATGGATCCTGATTGACCCATCCGCATCTGTTCATAATAACAACCTCCACGATTATTCTTTTATATTTCCACACTAAATCATGCATACAAAAAAAGCCACTCCTTTTTCGGGAATGACTTTCACTCATATACCTTATGGTTTTAAAACAACCTTAATGCAATCATCCTCGCGTCCATTGAAGATTTGATACCCTTTACTAGCATCTTCGAGGGACATTTTATGGGTAATGATTTCTTTTGGATCAAATTTTTTATCCACAATCATATCATATAATTTTGGCATAATTGGAATAATAGGCGCCTGTCCCATTTTTAACGTAATGTTTCTTGAAAAGAAGGCGCCTAGTGGGAAGAGGTTATAGTTACCTCCATACACTCCTGTAAGCTGGACAGTTCCGCATTTTCTAACAGCTTTTGTGGCAATTTGTATCGGACCAAGTGTCCCACCTTGAAGTTTTAACTTTTGTTCTAAAAATTCAAGAGGTGATTTCTTGCCATCCATTCCCACACAATCAATGACTACATCTGCTCCACCACTTGTAATTTCTTTTAAATGCTCACCCATATCTGGATAGTCTGTAAACTCAAAAACCTCTACATTGTTTATCTGCTTTGCACGATTTATCCGATAATCCAAATAATCAACAGCAATGACTCGTTTTGCACCTTTCATCCAGGCAAATTTTTGTGCCATTAGTCCTACAGGGCCGCACCCTAGCACAATGACGGTATCATCCTTTTTCACACCAGCATGTTCTACACTCCAATAGGCAGTAGGTAAGACATCAGATAAGAAAAGTAGGGACTCATCTTCTAGCTCACATGATTCTGGAATAACAAATGGCGTAAAGTTCCCAAAAGGTACTTTTAAATACTCTGCCTGTCCCCCAGGATGATTTCCAAATTTTTCAGTGTATCCAAAATACCCACCCGAATCATAATGCGGGTTTGAATTATCACATTGACTTGTTAAATCATGATTACAATAATAACAATCACCGCAAGAAACATTAAAAGGAACAACGACCCGATCTCCTTTTTTAACCTTTGTTACTTCAGGTCCTACTTCTTCTACTATCCCCATCGGTTCATGCCCTATCACATAGCCAATGGGTAGTGGCATATTCCCTTGATATAAGTGCAAATCAGAACCACAAATAGCAGTAGAAGTAATTTTTACGATAATATCATCTTTTTTCTCTAATTTTGCATCTTCTACTTCTTTTACTGCGACACTATACTTCCCTTGATATGTAACTGCCTTCATTACCTACTCACTCCAATTCATCATTAATTGTATGTGTAGTATCCCCGAGATTCTTGCCAATTATTTTCCATAAAAAAAGGCATCCATATTAAATGGACACCTTCTTCTCATTAGTTATTCACTCGCTTAAACGGCCACCAGTTTGCTTCACCGAAATTTTTAACCATGACTGGTATAAATAAAGGTAATATGACGAATGCATATAGCAGTAATCCTATTAATACAATGGAAGCAATTTGTAGCAATGAAAGCATCCCCGAAGGCATCATTGCAGCAAATGTTCCTCCCAAGATAATAACTGCTGAAATAATAACTGTCCCCATCTTTTTCATTGCCATTAACATGGCCTCACTTACTGACAAGTCTTTATATTCATTGAAACGATCCATTAGGAAAATACTATAATCTACACCTAAGGCAACTAAAATAACAAAGCCAAAGAATGGAACTGCCCAACTAATGCCACTATAGCCGAGAAGGTTAACAAATATTACCTCATTAATTGCCATTGTAGTATAATAGGTCAAAATCAATGATCCAATAATATAGACTGGCATTATAAGAGATCTAAATAAGAAGATTAGAATGATTGAAATTCCAATTAGCATTAAGACTACTGTTCTGGAATAATCATTTCCTGACATTGTATCTAAGTCAGCATTCGTACTTGTAATTCCACCTACAGCAACTACCGCATTTTCAAGCTTCGTATTTTTTGTTGCACGTTTTACCGCTTCTTTTATTTCTTCCACTTGCTGCATTGATTCATTTGAGTACGGACTTGCTGTAAAAATAATGTCCATTGTCATGATTTTTCGATCCTTAGACATATACACATCTAATGCTTGCTCGAATTCTTCACTTTCAAGTACTTCAGCTGGTAAGTAGAAACCATTCA
This sequence comes from Cytobacillus suaedae, assembly GCA_014960805.1. Classification (GTDB taxonomy): domain Bacteria; phylum Bacillota; class Bacilli; order Bacillales; family Bacillaceae_L; genus Bacillus_BV; species Bacillus_BV suaedae. The sequence goes on from CP063163.1 coordinate 3,876,987, forward strand.
TTTCATCCGTACTTGAGAGACCAGCTAAATAGTCTTGAGCTGAACCTAATCCTGTTGATACTTGCATTAAACCATCTGCACTTTGTTCAAGTCCTTCAGTTAATTGTGATAATTGGCCACCTAGTGAACCAAAGCCATCAAGGAGCTGTTGCTGCCCATCTGAGATTCCTGCTAAACCATTTGTTAGCCTAGGTAGGTTGCTAACAATTTGTCCTTGACCATTTGCTAATTGTTCAAGACCAGCTTGTTGGGCTTCAATCCCCTGAATTATTTGCTCAAGACCAACTATTAACTGTTGTTGACCACCAAGAGCTTGCTCAAATCCAACATTTGCAGATGTCATTCCTCCATTGATTTGACCAAGTCCAGCATTTAAGTCTGTTAACCCTTGAGATAAAACCGGTAACTGCTTTTGTACTTCCTGGATAGTACCTTTGATTACAAGGTAGTTCATATCAGAAGCTAAGCCTTCATAATTACTTTCTAGATTCGTAAAGTTACCTTCTTCAATTGTTCCTAAAGCATCAGAAATACCGGTTAACCCTCCACCGACTTCTTGATATTTAGTCGTTAGAGCTGAAAGATTTACTTGCATATCTTTATATCCGTTTAATAGCTCTTTATAGCCAGCTAAAAGCTCTTCAGCTCCTGCTTTTGATTGTGCTAAACCATCTTTAATTTCATTTGAACCCATGGATCCTTGACGAATCCCATTTTCAATTTTAGCTAAGTTTAATTGAATGTCAGATAAACCTGTTTGAATTTGAGTAGTACCTGTTATTAACTCACTAATCCCATCTGTTGCATTTGCTAACTCCGGTTCAGATTTTGTTAATTCACTACTTGCTTCCTGTAAACCTTCACTAATTTTATCTAACCCTTCCTTACCTTCACCTAAGCCTGCTTCCAAACTTTCAGCTTGCTTAGACACAAAGAAGTCTTCAATTGATTCACCTGTTGGTCTTGTGACAGATCGAACTGTACCGACCAGGTCAATTTTAGCTAATTCTTGGCTAACCTTTTCTGCTAATCCTATATATTCAACAGAATCCATTGCCTCATCATTCTTAATGACCACCTGTGTTGGCATCGATTCTCCAGGACCAAAGCTTCCTGCTATTGCATTAAAAGCACTAATTGATTTTACATCACCACTTATTTCTTCTAAGGAGTCATACGATAATTCTCCATCATAGGTTACTAAAAAAGGTACACAGATAACTGCCACGATAGCTAGAGAAACAAGTGGGCGACCCAACGAGAATTTCCCGGCTAAAGCCCATAGTTTGCTATCTCCATGCTCAAGCTTACCTTTGGATGGCCAAAAAATCTTTGGTCCTAAAACAGCCATAAAAAATGGAACGATTGTAAACAGTGCTATTAGGAGAATTGCTACGCCTACAGCAACTGCAGCTGCTGATTGATATAGTATGAATTGAGAAAATCCAATTGCAGCAAATCCAATCATGACTGCAACACCACTAAAGAATACCGTTCTTCCAGCATTTCGATATGTCTCAATAATCGCATCTGTCACACTTTCTCTTTGTATCAACTCTTCTTTAAATCTACTTAGTAATAGGATGCAATAATCGGTCCCAATTCCAAATAAAATGGCCACTAAGAAAATCTGGGTGTACGTTGAAATCGGGAAATCAACAACATCTACTAAAAACGATACAATAGACTGTGAGGCTAGATACGTAAATCCTACCGTTAACAATGGGATTATCGGTGAAATAATAGATCTAAACACTAGTAATAAAACGACTAGAATGAATACAACTGTGATCCCTTCTGTTTTTTTCAGACCTTCTTGAGAACTTTGTATTAAATCCTCACCAATTAACCATTCACTTGTATAAAAATGTCCTACATTAATATGTTCAATTGCTTGATACATGTCATCGCGTAACTCACTTGGCTCTCTTTCATTCCAACTGAATGTAACAGATGCCAGGATGGACTTACCATCCTCAGACACAAGTTGGGTCTTCAAGGTTTCTTCCTTAAAATGGGTCAGTATCTCTGTAACACCCAATTCAGCTTTCTTTTCCTCTAATGCTCGAATCGCTTTTTCAGCTTCCTTGATTTCTGCAGAGGTTAATTGATTTTCATTATGAAATACAAGAGCAACTTGAGTTTCATCTCCGCCGCCTTCTTGCTGCTGAACTTCCTCCATAATTTGTCCTGCGAGATTTGATGAATATCCTTCAGGAACACTGATCTGCCCCTTCTCACGAACAAGCTCTGCCATGTTTGGAGCAATTAGAAATAACCCTACAACTACAGCAAGCCAAGTTATCATGACTAACCATTTCTGTTTTATAATAAAATTCACAGCTTATTCCTCCACTTTTTCAGTACTTTCTTGTAGTAATTGATTAAGTTTTTCAAATGTATGGATAAATTGTTCAATCTCCGCTTGTTCAAACTTAGTAATCAAGGACTCTACTAATTTATGAATTCGTTGTTCAGTTTTTAGGAATAATTCATTTCCTTTATCCGTTAGCGTTAAGTAAACAACTCTTCGATCATTTTCATCACGTGTTCTTTCAATAAACCCTTTTTCCCACATGCGATTAATCATAGCTGTTATCGCACTTTTTTTAACATTGAATACTTCGGCTAGTTCAGAAGAAGTACAAGTCCCAACCTTATGCATATACCTTAATGTGTAGTGCTGGTCATTCGTTAAATCACTACTAATTTGTTCTTTTACCAGACATTCAGCCTTGCTATTTACTGAAAAGGATACTTCGATATAGCGATCGACTAGTTCTTTAATATTATTTACCGTCATTTTATCTTTTCACCTCACTTGAAAATGGTTCTTGGCTTTAATTGTTCAACTATTTAACTATTAACATAGTTAACTATAATTGCACATGATTCTGGTGTCAATTTTTTTCTTTTATGCTCAGAATCATTTTATGGTATTAACAAGTATATATACATATTTTGCTAATAGATTTGCTGTGATATACTATAGTTATAGGATTAGATTCAAGGGATGGATGGGTGAAACGATGGATATTAAGGGATTTTTATATAATAACTCTTCTATTTCTACTATTAAAAGAAAAACCTATTTAGTAGTTTTCCCTATTTTTATTGTCACTTTTCTATTTCTAACTTACCTACTCTATTCAGCTGGAAATTTAGATTTAATAAATAGTGTAACCTTCGGATCACTATCCATTGGATTTGTTGTATGTTACCTACTTCTTTTCATTCATAGAGACTCTTTACTCTTTATTGATATACTCATTTGTATTATTACTGCATTTATTACACTCTTAAGGACCTATAATACGATATTATTAGATTTAGGACGATACGGTGATATGCATCTAGGTACATTCTCATATTGGATGCCATTAGTCTATATAATGATTTTCTTTACCTTTAGAGGTAAGACAGCCTTACTATTTTCCTTCACAAATTTTGCACTTAGTTTGATACCCGGTCTTTACCATATTTTTTATAGTGAGCATGCGTCAGCTCAAACACTAGATACTTTACTACAATATTATGTCTCAATTCTAGGTCTTATTATCTGTTTATACTTTGTGCAGCATATGTTTGAAATTTTTATGCAGGCGGATGCTGCTAAACAATTGGCTAACACAGATTATCTTACTTCAATCTATAATAGAAGAAAAATGGACACTGTCCTTATTTCTGAAATTACTAGAGTTGCAAACACAAAGGAATCTTTATCAGCTATTCTCTTTGATGTTGATAATTTCAAAAAAATTAATGATCAGTACGGACATGATGTGGGAGATAGTGTTTTAAAAGAGCTAACAGAAATCATAAACAAACAATTGCCGAAAAATACTTACTTTGGTAGGTGGGGTGGCGAGGAATTTCTATTAATTTCAAGTGGCACGTCCATTAATGAATTAGCTGAACAGGTTAGGGTTTCTATCTCACAGCACAATTTTAACGGAATAGACAAGCCAGTCACTTGTAGTTTTGGAGTTGCAACTTTATTAGAAAACGAGTTAGCAAAGGATATTGTTAGCCGTGCTGATGAAGCATTATATAAAGCAAAAGAAAATGGTAAAAATCAAGTATGCATAGCTAGTTAAATCAGTTTAGATACTATTACAAAAATAGGTGGAGTATGTCTAATGACAAGTTACTTTTTCTATACCAATCAGACATTAACACAACTTAAACGCCGAATTTATATGGTACTGATTCCAATCTTTATTCTATCATTTGGAACGCTGTGTATTCTCGTGCTTAGTAGTGGCAACAGTGACATGAGTAAGCATGTGTCTTTATTATCACAAATAGGTGTGTTAGTCCTTTGTATGATTTTGTTATGGGTAAATAAACGCACTACCAATACAATTGATATTTTATTAATCTTAACCACTACAATAATTTATAATTTAAATTTAAGCTTAAATATTTTGACTGAGCTTGGGCATAACGGAAATGTTCATTTAGGACCAATTGCTTACTGGATGGCAACTGCCTACCTTCTCTATTTCTTTATACTCAAAAGGAAGGTTGCCCTTATTTTTTCTTTGTTAGCATTTTCTTTTAGTGTAATTCTTGGGATTATTCATACCGTAACAAGCCCATTTTCAGACAGTAATACAATTGATACGTTAATCCAATTTAATATGGCAACAATCGGATTTATCATTTGTTTGTATTTTACTCAGCATATTTTTGAAGGATTCTTAGAGTTTGAAGTGAATAAAAGAAATGCTGTCACGGATTATTTAACAGGCTTGCCCAACCGAAGAAACCTCGATAACGTTCTTCAGGATAAAATCTTAGTGGCACAAAATGGTAATCAGCCTCTTTCTATTATCTTGTTTGATGTAGATAACTTTAAAAGAGTAAATGATATTTATGGACATGAAATTGGGGATGAAGTCTTAGTAGAACTTACTTCTTTTTTAACGAAGCACCTCCCAAATAACGCACTCTTTGGAAGATGGGGCGGAGAAGAATTTTTAATTATTGCAGAAAACCTAAGCAGCGTTGAATGTATAAAACTTGGGGAAACACTGAGAGAGAAACTATCGAAACAAAGCTTTCAGGAGGTAGGAACCATTACTTGCAGCTTCGGTATTGCAGAACTTCAAGCAACAGACCAACCAAAAGACCTCTTAAAACGTGCTGACGAAGCACTATATCTCGCAAAAGACTACGGAAAAAATCAAGTTCAATATATAGCATAAAAAGGCTAACGTACTTTCGTTAGCCTTTTTAATATGTCTTTTGGGGCCTGACTCCAACATGTTAGTTGAAGTTAATGTTAGCATAGTTATGGTATAAAGGCGTTATTCGCTAAAATCCACTCGCTTTCCGCGGGGAATCATGAAAAAGCCCAACTACCGGCTTTTTCAAATTCGGATTCCCATCGGGCGGTCCGGGAGCCTCCTCGGCACTCTGCGCCTGCGGGGTCTCCCGATGACGCGTACTTCCCGCAGGAGTCTCGTGGATTTTAACGAATAACTTTAAACTCTGAATTTTGGTTTTAAAGGGATACTAAGACCACTAAACATCAATTTCTACTAAAATATTACAATTGAATATTCATGAGAGGCACTTCAATTCCCTTAAATCCCTTATGACTTCTATTCTTCTAGATGATTTCAACGGCAGGTTATATGAGAGTAATAGCCCCAGTATATATTTAGAGTGGATTGGAGCGGAAGGCACTTGACTCCTGCGGGAAATAGAGGAAAGGTCGAGACCCCGCAGACGGAACGTTGAGGAGGCTCGACTTCCTCCCCTATGGGAATTCGCCCTTGAAAAAGCCGGTAGTTTGGCTTTTTCAAAATTCCCCGCGGAAAGCAAGTGCCTGCAGCGCAAAGGAACGAACAAGATTGAAAGTGAGATACATCAACTATTGTTAATTTTACATATCTTACAACATTTTAGTTGATGACATTAGGCCGATCCCCGCTGCGTTAAATTGGTAATGTAGGGTGTTGAAAATTGGTTGTTCGAGTCATTTGGAGTAAGATATAGCTAGAGTAAATACACAATGACAGGAGTTATCCTACATAATGGAAAAACAAGAGAATAAACTAAAACCTTTTTTATCCCTTATCTTATCAACGAATATTCCTAAAATGGCTCTTAGCATTGGCCTATTCGCTAGTATACTTACGACAATTACTGGTCTAATTGTTCCTTTATTAACAAAGAATTTAGTAGACAATTTTTCGGTAGAAGCACTAAGTGTCCCACTCATGATTGGAATTGGAGCTGCATTTATCCTTCAAGCAATAATTAGCGGTATCTCGATTTATTTACTTAGCCTAGTTGGACAAAAGATAGTCGCTAGCCTTCGAGATCGTATGTGGGGAAAACTAATTCGATTGCCTGTTCCATTTTTTGATAAGCAATCAAGTGGTGAAACTGTGAGCCGCGTTGTAAATGATACAAGTATTGTAAAAGAGCTTATATCAACACACTTCCCTCAGTTTATTACCGGCATCATTTCAATAATTGGTGCAATCATTATATTGCTTATCATGGACTGGAAAATGACCTTAGTTATGTTAATTTCTGTTCCACTTACAATGGCAATCATGATTCCACTTGGGAAGAAGATGGCGAAAATCTCACGTGGACTTCAAGATGAAACAGCAACATTCACCGGAGACATTCAACAGACGTTAAGTGAAATCCGATTAATGAAATCATCAACAGCTGAGAAAACCGAAGAAGCAAATGGCATGGCAGGTATCTCAAAGCTTTTGCATTATGGTTTAAAGGAAGCAAGGATTTTTGCACTTATTGGTCCTATCATGCATCTTGTGATTATGGCAGTTATTGTGATGATTATTGCCTATGGAGGCATGCGGGTAGCTAATGGCACGATGTCTACTGGGTCTCTAATTGCTTTTTTACTATACCTATTCCAAATCATTATGCCTATCACTTCATTTGCGATGTTTTTTACACAGCTTCAAAAAGCAAAAGGAGCCACTGAACGAATCATTGAAATACTAGAACTCCCTCTAGAAGAAGACCAAGCCGGGGTAGAACTTGATATCAGTGGCCTTCCGATTATTGTTTCAGATGTTTCTTTTTCATATAGTGAAGATGAGCCCGTGATTCAGCACGTATCTTTAGATGCTCAGCCTGGCCAGATGATTGCTTTTGCTGGTCCAAGCGGTGGAGGTAAAACAACGATGTTTGGTTTAATTGAACGTTTTTATGAACCAACATCTGGTCAGATTTATGTTGGGTCCACCCCAATTCAAAAGATCTCGCTTCATTCTTGGCGTAGTCAGATCGGATATGTTTCACAGGAAAGTGCCATGATGGCAGGTACAATCAGAGAAAACCTTTGCTATGGCTTAGAGAAGGATGAACGTCCAACTGATGAACAACTTTGGAAGGTTGCAGAAATGGCCTACGCAGATCAGTTCATCAAAGGATTCCCTAAAGGGCTTGATACTGAGGTCGGGGAACGTGGGGTAAAATTATCAGGTGGCCAAAGGCAACGGATTGCAATTGCCCGTGCTTTTTTACGTGATCCAAAAATTCTTATGATGGATGAGGCAACTGCTAGTTTAGACAGCCAATCTGAAAGCGTGGTACAGCAAGCTTTAGCCCGCTTAATGGAAGGACGTACTACATTTGTCATCGCACATCGATTATCAACCATTGTTAACGCAGATAAAATTGTCTTTATCGAAAGTGGCAAAGTTACAGGAAGTGGGACTCATCAAGAGTTGGTGGAGACGCATCCTTTGTATAGAGAATATGCGGAACAACAATTAGCATAGCTGTTTTTTTAGGGAATACTTCATGGAAAGTAAGTAAACATTAGTACTGATTAATTCAGTAGGAGGTTTACGGATGAATAAACAAAGAGCACAGGAAATTGCAGAATCACCAGTTATGGCTAATGTTACATATAATGATGTTCCAATCTATATTCAACATGTGGATGATACGAGTGAAATGGCTCGTGTGTATCCTCTAGACGAGCCACAAAATGAACAGGAAGTTCCACTGACTAGTCTAATTGAGCATTAATATGAAAAAAGTCCAGTGTGATGTATTCAATCACATTTGGACTTTTTTTCTACTATTTAAAAGGAAGTAGTCTTTTCTTGAAATCAGGTCAACTTGGTAAAATAAGTAAATAAAACAATGATAATACCTTTTTTCATGCTCTCTTTTCTAGGTCCTTTGCAGTTTGACTCGTTTCCACAGTCTTCTCATCTTTTAAAGTTCCAAATAAAACGTCAATAAAAGGAGTAGAAACTCCATACCAATAGTTTTCGTTTTTATAATGGTGTAAAACATGAGTTTTCTTTAACCATTTCCCAAATCTAGTTTTAGGTTTAAATGGACGGTGGGCTACATAGTGCTTCCACTCATAGATGAAGAACATAAAAAGAACACCCACCTTAAATGAAAAGGTAGCAACCAAAGATCTTGTGATTGTAAAGAAAATAAGAGATAAAGTAAATAGACTTGGCACACTGTACCAGATAGGTAAAAAAAGTAGCTTCAAATCATTTGGTTTCTTATGGTGGTCATAATGCAAACGTTTAATTAATTATAGTAATAGTGCATTTTTGGGGGCTCTTACATGGAAAACGAATCGATGAGTTAGGTACTCACTAAACATATACGTGATAATTCCGACTCCAATAAATATCAATACTGAGAAGGAAAGTTCCATAGTTAGTAATAATCCCACTACACCAAGGAATATGAATGCCATAACTATAATATCGAAATGTAAAAAGAAATCTCTATACATCCCCTTACTTTCCATTTTGTTCCCCCCCATTCACTTTTTCATTCCAGAGAATTAGACTTGTTTTCATCATCGTTCTTGTTATTTTTTCTGTTGCCTCTACTTCCCCTTTTAATATTGCTTCTAAAAGCTCAACGTAATATTGGTAGGACATCTCTCTGTGTTCAGTACTCCAAAAGTATTTCTCGGCCATTTTCCTATAAATGTCTTTAAAGCTATTAAGAATCAGTAAATAGATTGGGTTTGGTGATAATTTAGCAATACCTTGCTGTAAGTTCCAATCAAATTCCGCATAGCTGCTTGCATCATCTGACAACTCTTCTAGCTTCACAAATAATGCGATAACCTTAACTTGATTATGAACAACCGCATCTTTAACATAGGTAGGCGATAAAGAAATTCGCAATTCAAGCATATATTTAATAAATTCATCTGGCACTTCTTCATGGTATTGAAGGATATTTACGATTGTCATTAAGTTCCCATGCTTCCAATAATCATTTACGATTGCAGGCAACCCTTTTCGTATTGTAATCCATCCATCTCGTTCCAACCTTTGTAGCGCTTCTCTAATCGTTGGTCTTCCCACATTAAATAGGGTGGCAAGTTCTCTTTCGGGTTGAAGTGCTTCATTAATGATAAATTCCCCTTCTAATATAGACTGGATAATCTTTTTTCCAATTATCTCTGAAGACCGCTCTTTCAATTCCTACAGCCCCTAACTTGGTATTACCAATTTTATTTTATGGTATTACCATTATATGATTAATATAACTATAATTGTCAATATTTTCTTTAAAAATAAAAAAGCAGAACGAATTCTGCTTTCATCAATTAATCTTCTGCACCCATTCATCCATATAGATGACTTTTTCGCTTTTAATACGTTTTTTTGTTAGAACGCGTCTCGCTTCTAGTTGACCTAGGTTAATGACCTCTGATAAGGATTTCGTTTCAAATCTACCAATGTCCTTAAGGTCGATATCAATTAACAGGTCCGCATATTGATTTAAACAACGTTCTGTATTTTTCTGACTAGCGATATCAATATAACGATTTATAAAGGATAGAATATTCGTTGGTTGAGGAGTATTGGAGCTTCTGACTCTAACTGAGGTGACATTTTCTGCGCCCATGCTTCTAACAATATCTGCGGGGTTGTTATTTAAGATATATCCATCTACTAATAACTTATTTTCAAATTCAACTGGTGAGAACAAGCCAGGAATGGCTGTACTTGCTCTAATTGCTAATGCTACCTCACCCGTATCAATAACAGTTAATTCTCCTGAAAGTAAGTCCACACAAACGACTGCAAATGGGAGGTCTAAATCTGAGAAATGCTTACCTTCTGTTAACTTTAGTAAGGTTTGATAAATCCGATCTCCTTTAATCCAACCTTTCCGATTAAACCCAATATCAACATGACGACGAATGGATAAATCTTCTAAGACAGTAATCATTTTGTCTGGATTCAACCCACTAGCAAATAATCCACCAACTACAGACCCAGCACTCGTTCCAGCGATATGAGTAATTTCTATTTCATTTCTAACCAATTCCTTTAAAACACCTATATGTGCAACTCCTCTTAAACTGCCGCCACCGAGTGAAATTCCCGTTCGGTTCATACATTTCCCCTTCTCCCTACCACTGATTTTTCTTTATTTCTAAATTTCCTATAGTAAAACGCACCTACTAAACTAACTACCAACAATAAAGCTAGATAGGCATATATGCTATACGAGCTGAAGAAAGCCTGAACTGCTTCAACATTTCCATTAAAGTAATCACCTAAAAACAGCATGATAAAGGACCATGGATAAATTCCTAAAAAAGTTAAAGTCAAGTATTGAAGCAATCGAACCTTACTGATTCCTGCAACATAAGAAATATAGTTCCCAATCCCAAATGGTCTTGAGATGGCTATGCTCCACTTACCATACCGATTAAAAAAGTGTTTCCCCTTGATAATGCCCTTTTCAAACCTTTTAGGAAGCAAGTCACCTGATTTCATACCAATATAATATGGAATGAGACTTGCGATACTATAACATGCTGCCATCCCTGCAGCAATGAATGCCACACTTAAAAGGTCAGGCGATAATATATATCCAAATGATAAAACTAAAATAATTCCTGGAAACGGTAAGGATGAGCCTTCTAAAGCCATAACCATAAACAAGCCTGGAAGCCCGATTAATCCTAGCCATTCTACTATCTGTTGAATCATTGCTTCTCTCCCACTTTCCCATTTTTATTCAGTTAAAGGATACACCTTCGATTTATTGAAGTAGTAGATGAATCCATTAAAGAATGAATAAAGCTCGAGACTGTTACCGGATGACCTGAACTTACTTCTAACAAATATTGCTGTAACGCTATATTAAATCCACTCGCGAAGGCTGGATTATTAAAATAGGTAATTAGCTGGTCTTCTAGTAATTGCTTCTCTTCAAGTACTTTTACGAGTCCTAGCTTAACTAGTAACTTTAAATTAATTTCCTCCTGACCCGGAAGAGCCGAATGAATAAAGATGGGTAGCTCTTTTTTAAGGGCTTCACTAATTGTGACTCCACCCGGCTTTGTTATGACGGCATCAACCTTATCATACAATTCATTCATTCTTTCACGTGATGAAATGTAGGACAAAGGATGAATGTTATTACAATTAAGATTTACGATTTTCTCATATAGATTCTTATTCTTTCCGCAGAGAACAAAATATTCAACATCTTCTTTTCTCGTTTGTGATAGCAATTGAAAAATATCTCCTAAACCAACACTTCCTCCTGTTACAAGTACTCTTATTTTATTGCTTTTCTTCTCAGTAACTTTAGAAGCTTGATAAAATTGTCTACTAACTGGTATCCCAGTAACCAACACACGTACTTCAGCTAAATGATGCTTCTTTACTAACTCTTTCTTAGCTGCTTCCGTTGGGACGAAGTGATAATCAATTTTACTTTTTCCCCATACATCATTGATGAAGAAATCAGTATAAACATTGATAACTGGGATGTTACATTCATTATTACTTTTAAGCTGATTTAAAAGATAAGAAGGAAAACCGTGAGTACAAATGATAAGATCCGGATTCTCTTCATCAAGGATTTCTCGCATCTTTTTTAAAAATAAGAATTCATAATACCTATAGGATCGATTTGTTTTCGATTTACAAGCCATTTTCTTATAAACCCAAGCATAGGTTTCAGGCATATAATGAATCCATTCAAGGTATGTTTTAGTCACGATGCTTTCTACAAGTGTATTCCATTCACTCAATAAATCAATTTTTTTACATTCAATATCCCCAGCGAACCTTTCAAGATAATCAGCGACTGTATCAGCAACCTGATGGTGACCCGATGGCATTCTTAGCAGAGGGAAGAATAATACCTTTTTCATCTTCATCAACCTTTCAAACAGTATGTAATTTAAGAATACATAATGCGAAGGATTCTCCACACCAACCTCAGGCTAATTATGTAATAAGACCTGAGTCTTATTTTTCCAATAAATAGAAAAGAGACCTCCACTTAGAAGGCCTCCACTCACTTAAAAATAGACAATATAGATAATTCCCGCTAACACAATACGATAAATCGCAAAAGGTACGAGCTTGATCTTGTTAATTAACTTTAAAAAGAAGCGAATTGAGATAAGTGCAAAAATAAATGCACTAATAAAACCTACAATAAAAAACGGTAATGCATCTAGTGTGAAGTACTCAATGTTTTTGATAAAAGAAATGCCACTTGCTCCAACCATGATAGGAACTGCCATAATAAATGTAAAGTCTGCTGCTGCACGATGACTGAGTCCTAAAAGAACACCACCGGATATCGTTGCTCCAGATCTAGAAAAGCCTGGCCAAAGTGACAAACACTGAATTGCACCAATCGTTAATGCTTGTTTGTAAGTAATCTTGTCTACCGTTTCAACAACCTCTCTTTTTCCACTCATTCTATCAGCAATAATCATAAATATCGCACCAATGACTAAACCAATTAATACTGTTTCAGTTGTAAACAAATGCTCATCAATATAATCTTCAAAAAGTAAACCTAATACACCAGCTGGAAGTAGACCCACAATTACATGAGATAATTTGAGCTTTTTTTGCGTTGCTTCCTTAACATTTCGCCCACGTAATCCTAACATTTCGATAAAGCGATCCCTAAAGATAACAACAACAGCTAAAATCGAGCCTAACTGTATGACAACCTTAAATGTATTGGCTACATATTTAGTTAAAAATTCCTCAGACTGAAGCCACATGTCATCAACAATAACCATATGTCCTGTTGAAGAAACAGGAGCGAATTCTGTTAAGCCTTCTACTATACCTAAAATGAGTGCTTTGAGTAATTCAATTAAGTTAATATCCATCATTGTTTTCTCCTATTTTTAAAAAAATCTAAAACCTATTCAATGTATTTTAGCACGTGGTTGAAAAAAAGTATTCAAAAATAATAAGGTATGTAAATGCAAATAAGACACCTAGGTCGGTGTCTTTTAACATCATTATTTTAAATCAACAACAAACTTTACATCATACAATCCTCGTAAGCCGTGTTTTGTTCATCGAGTGCTGCAAGCGAAGGGTTTCTTCTCGCACATGATGGAGAACCATCTATCTCATAACTATGTTATGGCGTCAGTTGGTTAAAATGTTCCCTTCTGACACTTCCCCTACCAAATTTGGGTTTCTCGCTCGTGGGGTTTACCTCGTTCCACCTTCAAGGTTTCCCTTAAAGCTCCGTCACTGTGGCACTTTCAAGGTATTCATACCATATCCTATCCAAAGAAGGACTTAGGTATTTTCCCTGCCGTCAGTCCAGCAAGCAGCCGAACTGCCCTAGCTTATTGTTTCGCTAGGCACGAACACTACAGACATCTCAGCCTGTGCGAGCACGGACTTTCCTCACAGACAATTGTCTGCGCGATTCTCTCTGGTTGTATGAAGTTGTTGTCTACGTTTATTATCATACAACTTTATTTCGCAGAAGTCAACATAAAAGAAACTGTTATTTCAAGTAAACTTTTTCCTTACATATAACTTCACATTAGATTTTCTATTTTCTCTCTGATACTAACTGGTAAAGGTTGTTGAAGGGCTTTCTCAAGAAGAAAAGGATGCTTAATGCCATTTTTAGAAAAGTAGTCTTCCAACAACGTTACCTTTTCCTGTTTATTAGGCATTAACTGATATAAGACGTACCAATCTTCAAGTGCTGTCAAAGGAACTTTATTTTTATTTATTGTTATGGAATCTACCACTGACTCTTCATCAAATGTTAATTTGTATTTTCCAACTGGATGTTGAATGCAAAATCCACCCATAACATCAATTTCAGTTGTATTCACAATGGATGTAGAAAAGTAAGTGGTGCAGAACGGATAAGTGCTAGACGCATCTTTTGCTGAACCTAATTCATTTAGCGTTTTTATTAAGTTTATTGCATGGTTTTCACTAACCAGTAAATCAATATCATTCGGATCCTTCACTAATTGATGAAAGTGAAGTAATAAAGAACCTCCAACACCCCAAGTAATGTTCTTTTTATTAATACAATTTGCTACATAAGCCAGTGTCTCTAACATAATGCATCCTACTTTCATAAAAAAAGAGTGCGAAACCGCACCCTTATGTACTTACTGCATCCTGAATATTTTCAAAACCAAAACGGTTAATGAACTTCCAAAAAGCTTCCCGTTTTTTAGCGTTGCTTTTGTACACTTCTAACAGCTTTTCAACTGTTGCAAATAATTCGTCTGGAGTTAGACCTTCTCTGAATTTAAATGCCGTTCTAGCATTTTCTCCTGTGGCTTTTCCACCGATGTATAAGTCATATCCTTCATTTCTTTTAATTACTCCAATGTCGTTCACTAATGGTTCACCACACGCGTTAGGGCAGCCAGTATAAGCTGGTTTTAGCGGCCATGGTACCTCTATTCCTGCAATTCGCTTATTTAATTCAATAGCAACAGGCATTCCCTCTTCTTCTGCCCCTTTACAGAACCCACAGGTACGTAGGCTCTTAACATATGGACCTACTGGATAAACCGATAATCCTACCTGTTCAAATTCTGCCTTTACCATACTTACCTGACTTTCTAATACTTCTATATATAGTTGTTGGAAGGTTGTTAGCTCAATTTCACTGTCTTCTTTTATATACTTTGCAAGGGCAAATAGCTGTTTGGCATTTAGTTTTGCTCCAAATCCAATCCCGCCGTTTACTGCGAGCTTTATCGTTTTTTCTTTGTTGTCCAATATTCCCACCCCAATAATTCAAAAAATTTATTCTTTCTATAATATTTAAACAAATGTAAAGGTAGTAAGCAATACTTCAAGCATATTAGATCTGATCTACTTCAATAGTTATTACAGTGCCTTTACCATATTGACTATCAACAAACACTTGACCACCATGTGCTTCGACTATTTCCTTTACTATGGATAGTCCCAGGCCAGTTCCTCCACTTTCTCGGGATCTAGACTTTTCAACACGGTGAAATCGATTGAAGATTAGCGGAAGTTCTGGTTCAGGGATACCTATCCCTTCATCTCTCACAGAAATTATTAGTTTATTTATAGCCTCGTTTACCTCAACTATTAGAGTTACCGTACTATCACTACTCGAATATTTTAAGGCATTATCTAAGAGATTTATCATTACTTGTTCGAATCTTGAACGATCTATATTTGCATATATCCCTGTCGGACATCTTAACGTTAAATGAATCTTCTTTTTTTGAAAGGCTGGCTCTACTTTATTTGAAAGGTTTTTGATAAATTCACACATACTCACTTTTTCCTTTTGAATCGTAAACGAATGCTGGTCTATTTTGGCTAACTCAAATAAATCCTTAACTAAACTAGTAAGATGTTCAGATTCTTCGTAGATGATGTGTAAATATTTCTCCCTCTCTTCCTCACTAATGCCTTTTCTCCTAGCAATATCTGCATAGCCCTTTACATAGGTAAGTGGTGTCCTAAGCTCATGAGAGATACTTGCAAGAAACTCAATGCGCTCTTTTTTTAAGTGATTTAAATCATTAGCTAATGTCTGAATACTATTGGCCAGCTCTCCTAACTCATCCTTGCTTGTATGATTAACACTAACTGAAAAGTCCCCTTTACTAAGTTTTTCAGTTGCCTTTTTCATCCTAATTAATGGTTGAGTAATGGCTTGCGACAGAAAGAACACTGTAATGATTGTGAAAATAACAAGAAGACTTCCTACCAACATGAAATGATGTTGGAGTTTGTTAATCATATTTTGAATGGAAGATGTATCTTGAAACATATAAACATGACCAACTAGTTTTTCATTAATAATGATCGGGCTAACGGAAGCTATATAAGATTGTGTTTCCCATCTACTTTCGACAATCATTCCTTCAAATGGGACATGTCCTCTTTCCGTTTGCATTAATGATTGAATAGCTGGTGTTAGTTCAGTCGATTTCGCAAGCACATCTCCTTCGTGTGTCATAATCACTACGTCTGTGTCAGTTTCTGATTCCATTAAAGCTACATGTTCAATCGTCATATCATCTAAACTTTTCTCCAGAACGTGTCGATGACTTTCTCCTCTTGCTCTTAATGCTGCCAGTTCTTCTTCAATACGAGAATCTACTAATCCCGAATATAAGAAGTAAAAAAGGATTACCTCAACAAGAATAATAAAGGAAAAAAACAACAATCCTAATTTATATGAAATTTTGTTCATAAGTTTACCCCTTACTATATTACATGAGTGTTGCTTCAAAGTTACCACCATTCAGCAATAGTTAAAAAAGGTTGGCTCTATATGAGTCAACCCTTGTTAATTGTCTAATGAATGAATTAGTGTCCTCCATGGCCTCCATGACCATTACCGTTTTCCGGGATAATCTCTAGCATGATATCAAGTGCACCTTGTTCCTTCATTGTAATAGCATCACCTGAACCAATAAGGTAACCATGGTTGTATGGCCCTGTTGTTGGATCATCCTTAAATGTAGGTTGCAACTTCCCTAGGAACTCATGAATATCGCCTGAAATCTCACCATTTTCAAGCCAGATTAACGGGGCATGCTTACCTAAGTGTGCAAAAGGTGCTGCTGCAATTGCATACTCTGCATTTTCAGTAGAAACAAATGAAAAGCCATGCCCTGGTTCAGTTAAGCCCCAACCAAATCCTGTTTTCTCATCCTTAAATTTTGCAAACTCAATTGAAGTTGTTATTGGATCATTCCCTGTAATTCTAGTAATATCCCCAAATTCCTGTAATTGTTTTTCAATATCTTTTGAAATAATACTTTCTGGTCCTAAGATATAGATTGTCGCTCCATCTTCCCTAAGTTCTAATGCACTCTTAGTAGCTTCAGGAACCTCCTCTTTCGTTACATAAAGAATAGGTTCAGGCATATGGCTAATCCAGTTACCTGCTAATATTGAATATAACTTTGCATCCTCATCTGAAGATACAATAATAACACCTCTAGGGTATTCTCCTGATACCTCTGCATATTTTTTATCGATTTCACTCGCAAAATCCGGAGCATCTTTTCCACTGATTTTCTCTACCTTATAATTCTCTAGCTGGTCTTCAAAGTTAAGTTCCGTGTTCCCTACTAAAAAGATTTGAGTGCCGTCACTAATTCCAAGTGGGGCTAATCGATCAATTTCCTCTATTGTTTGCTGTGGTAATTCATCATTTTCATAAAACAAAATAGGTCCATTATTGGGATGATGGATCAGGTTAGCTGATGCCAAAGCGACTTGCCAATTCTCAGATGGAGCTAGGATAATCGCACCTGGTTTATTTTCATTATGAGTAGCTGGCCAAATCGTTCTAGAAACTTGGACAGCAGTATCGACTAAGTTTTCTGTGTCGAGCCTTGTAATATTTTTCGTACTATAAACGTTTGGTTCCTTTTTAATATCGTTACCTTGTGCACTATTTTCTGTTGATTCTTTCTGATCTGTAGGATGGTTTTCGGTATTTTGAGATCCTTCTTCATTTGTTGAACAAGCTGCTAAAGTCATTGCTACTAAAAGAAATATAAGAAGTACTACTTTTTTCATAGGTGCTACCCCTCTCATCAATACAATATAACTACACATACAATCTATCTCAAAATTGTGCAGAAATTATGAAGAGATTGTTTATATCATTTTTACTTTATTCCCATTTATAACCAAGTCCCCAAACCGTTTTTAAGTGATTTTCAATTGGAAAATCTACCTTGCGCAGCTTATCTCGTATATTTCGAATATGAGAATCAACTGTTCGGTCCTCAATGTCCGCATCAAACCCCCAAACAGTTTCTAGTAACTTCTCACGGCTAAAAACCATGTTCTTATTTTTCATAAGAAGACCAAGCATTTCAAATTCCTTAGGAGTAAGAAGGATTGTATGGTTATTATAGTGAATGGTATGGTGGTCCTTATCCCAAAGCAATCCATTCATTTCTATTTTAGTTGGTTGTTTGGTTCTTCTTAAGACCGCATGAATTCGTGCAACCAGCACCTCTTCATCAAACGGCTTGGTAATATAGTCGTCTGCCCCAATCTGTAAACCTCTTACCATATCGGTATTCGTATCTCTAGCTGTAAGCATAATGATAGGAACATCAGAAAACCTTCGAATCTCTGAAGCAGTTTCCCATCCGTCCATTGACGGCATCATAACATCTAATAAAACTAAATCAACTTTATGATCCTCTAGAAAACTAATCCCTTTTTCACCAGAGTTAACTGAAGTGCATGTAAAACCATGGTGTCCTAGATATAAGGTTATTAGTTGAAGCATCCTAAGCTCATCATCAATCAATAATAATCGACTCATTATTCTCTTCCTTTACGTTATTATTGAAGTTCCCCGCCTTTGACCAATTGTTTCCATGAATCTGCTCCATCTTTAGATAGATAAATATCACCATTAAAGCTTGCAAATACAATTTCTAACGGATTTTTTGGATTTTGGGCCAAGTACATAACCGCATCATTCTTTAATTCAGGAAGTTGCACTTCTAGTACACTTTCATCTTTGAGTGATTTCTTCATTAATTTAGGATTGCCATCAAATGCTCCGTACCATAGATTCTCTTGATCAAAGTAGACGGAGGTTCCTTGCATTTCTTCAGTTATTAGTTCAAAGCTTTGTCCTTTGTCTTTTGAAAAATAAATACCTTGTTCTCCTGCTATTGCGACAAGATTCGGATTGATAGGATGAGCTGCAATTAAGAATAGATTTTCACCTAGATTCTCCGCTTCTACCTTCTCCCATGTCTTAGCAAGATCTTCGCTAACATATAGCTCTCCTGCTTTCATTTTCGAATTATTGTTTGGAGGTAAAGCATAAATTACATTCGATTGATAACCAACACCAAGAAGGTGGAAATCGGTTTCTCCTAATAATCCAAGACTTTCTAATGTTTCACCATTGTCAAAACTTTTTAATACGCCAAATGGATTTGGGAGGCTTGTGTCTTTCCCAGGATGACCACTTGTAAAAAATCCTTGTTCAACCGCGTTAAAACCCATATAGTCATTATTCTCTGTTTTTGTTTTAAACCAACTTTCGTTAGAATACACCTTTATTCCGTCATGAGTCGCAAAGAAGATGGCATTTTGGTCTCCAGCATAACCTAAGCCATGTATGTGATCTATTTTCCCATCGAATGGTTCAAAGTTTGGATGCTGTTCGAATGAGATAGATTGTACTGGTTCACTAGTTTCTGATTCCTCTTCTGGCTGATTTGACTCTTTCTCAGACGCCTCTTCTTGATTATTTATAGGCTCCCTAGGAAGGTTATTATTCTGTTCATTGCCTCCACATGCAGTAAGGAATCCTCCTATAACTACTAAACTTAGTATTCCTAAGATTTTTTTCACTACTTTTCACTCCTTATCAAAGCTATACATCATTTATACCATCACTACCTGTTTATTTTCCGTAAAAAGTATGCAGAAATTATGAAATTTGAGTGTTCCTTAAATAAAAAAATGTGGCTCTTTTCTCCCGCCACATTAAATATCACCTTCAATTTTCCCAGCAATCAATTAACTTTCGCTGAACCCCTTGGCTTTTTCTTCATAGACTTAAGCAAATATCCTCCTTTGAACTTGCGTGGCTCATAGGAAATGATAAACGCATGAGGATCTTCTTGGACAATCATGTTTATTAACTTTTCCTCTAGGCTTCGACTAGTAAGAATCTGAAGTTGATAGCGAGTACCTTCTCTCCCCTTTCCCTCAAATACAGTTACACCAAATCCTTCGTTTCTAAGGTTTGTAACAAGGTCAGTATTCTTTTCTAGCAGATTAACTGTTAGTGTGGTGTACCCTATCGCTAGTTTTTCTTCAACGTAACCCCCTAGATATATACCAAGTCCAAAACCTAGTGCGTAAACGAGCATTTCAGCTATACTTTGCTCTCCACTAAATACAATGGATAGTCCGAAAACATAAATTAGAGCTTCCATGAATCCAAAAATAGAAGCAAGTAGACTAAGGTTCTTAACCACAAAAATAATACGAAGAGATAAAATAGGAACTAGTACAAGTTGAAGTAAAAAAATGAGGATGATATCGTACATGGGTAAAAGTTCTCCTTTCTTTGGAAAAAGGTTTACTATACCGGTATTATTTACTTTTATCTAATTCTAATTCCGTTTCTTCCTTCAATAGAAAAACCCTTCATTTCTGAAGGGCATTCGGAGTTATCTATTTTACCTATACTTATTAACTAATAAGCATTTTAACCTTAGAATCAATTATTGCTTCAATGGGACTTGGACGGTGATAAAAATATCCTTGGCCAATTATACAACCTTTTTCTCGTAAGTAATTATGCTGTTCAAGCAACTCTACTCCTTCTGCAACAATTGACATTCCCAGTTGCTTACCTAGATCGATGATTGCCTTAACTATTACTTGATCACCATGATGTTTAGTGATTTCATCAATGAAGCATTTATCAATTTTCAAACGATCTACTGGTAAGTTGCGCAAATAACCTAGTGATGAATATCCTGTCCCAAAATCGTCTATGGCAATCCAAATACCAATTTCCTTTAATTGCTCAATAACAACGAGTGCTTTTTTTATATTTTCCATAAGTACTGTTTCAGTGATTTCAAAATTCAATACTTTTGGTGGTAAATTGGTTTCCATTAATAAACTCTTAACTCTATTAACAAACCCTTTGTCTTTAAACTGCTTAGAAGAGATGTTGATAGAGAATTGAATTGGTTCAAGTCCTTGCTCAAGCCATGCTTTTGCTTGCGTAAAAACTTCATTCATTATCCAATTGCCAATCTCTACAATGAGCCCACTCTCTTCAGCAATTGGAATAAACTCTGATGGTGGAATAAAACCTTCCTTTGGATGTTTCCACCTAATTAAAGCTTCCAACCCAATCAACTTTCCTGTATTCAAATCAAACTGTGATTGATAATGCATTTGAAACTCATTTTTATCTAGGGCATTTCGCAAGTCATTTTCAATCTTAATTTTTTTTGAAAGCTTACTTCCATATTCACTATTATAAATCTCATAGATTGTTCCACTTTTTTTCGCTAAGTTTAGTGCAATATCTGATTTTCTTAAAAGGGTTTGAATATCCGAACCGTGTAAGGGAAATAGACTTATCCCTAAGCTTGCTTTAATTATAAATTCATTATTTTTTATTCGAATGGGTGATGATATAACTTTTATTATTTCTTCGGATATCTTATTAACAGTCGGAATTGTAGTGTCCAGGTTAGAGGGAAAAAGTAAAACAAGAAACTCATCATCACCAATACGAAAACAACTTCCTTTGTCGCTTACGCAATTCATTATTCGTTCTGAAATAACTCTTAATAGCTCGTCACCCAATTCATATCCGTATGTATCATTTAGTAGGCTGAAACGGTCTAGATCAAAATTTAATACTGCTATAGCTTCATGCTTATGATTAGTAAAGTATTTAAGCAAATAATCTCGATTGTAAAGGCCTGTTAAGCTATCTCGGAAAGATATGTTTTCACACATTATAGTTTGTGTAATTAACTGTGCAAAACTCTCTAGCATGGATATATGTGCAGGTAGATAGGAGGAATCATGTGTACCGACTACCGTAAGTATCCCTAATAACTGTTGATCGGGTAGGTAGAGGGGCAAAGCAACAAAGTTTACACCTGTATCCCGCTCCCTTAAAACGAGTACTTTATTATCATAGTGAAAATCTTGTTCTAGTGAAGTTTGAAGGATAATGGGTACTGGTTCATGCTCATTTGCAACTTCTTTAATGACATTAGCATATTTTAGTATTGTTTTATCTGTTATTTCTTTTAGATTACTAGTATGTACTTTGAGAATCTCACCATTATTTGAAATAAAGATTGTATGACAATTGTATAATTCACTCATCAATTTCAATAGATGATCCACAGAAGATGGCAGTTCTTTATTATGATCCAAATCACTAATACAATAATTCATAACAGCTCCTCCTTCCTACAAATAGTCAATCCTATTAAATAACATATAGAATAATCACTAAAGGATTATCCTATATGTTAAATTGTTCTTAGATCTTAAACTTTCTTACTAGATTTTGTAACTCTTCTGCCATTTGTGATAATGAGTTTGCTGAAGAGGCGATTTCTTCCATAGATGCAAGTTGTTCCTCTGCTGACGCAGCTACATTCTGTGAATTTCCAGCTGATTGTTCACTAATGTTTGCTACTTCTTCAATCATTTGAACCATTCCCGTTGACCCTGCATTTACTTCCTCCACTATTGCTGATACTTCCTGTGATTGGGAAGAAATAACTTCAATCATCTTAGTAATATCTTTAAAAGATTCGCCCGTTTGACGTACCATATCAATACCTTCAACAACAGAAGTAGTTCCTAATTCCATGGACTCTACAGCCTTTAATGATTCATCTTGAATCTGAGCTACGATACTACTAATTTGACCGGCTGCTTGTCCTGACTGTTCAGCAAGCTTTCTCACTTCATCTGCAACAACTGCAAACCCGCGTCCATGTTCCCCAGCTCTTGCCGCTTCAATTGCAGCGTTTAACGCTAAAAGGTTAGTTTGGTTTGCAATTTGTGTAATAAGATCAACAATTTGACCTATCTCATTTGATTTAGCACCTAAGGCATTAATAACAGCAGACGTATCTGCAACTTGTTTCTGAACATCATTCATTTGTTCAATTGTTCGGTTTACGACCGCATTACCTGTTGTCGACTTTTCAGTTGTCTCTACAGTTAACTCCGCTACCGATTGAATTGAATTTGCCACTTGTTCCATACCTTTAGAAATCTCTACGACAATGTCATTTGTTTGCGTAACCGTTGCAACTTGTTGGGTTGATCCTTCAGAAACCTCTTGTATTGCGATGGAAATTTGTTCAGTAGCTTTACTCGTCTGTTCTGCACTTGCAGTAAGTTCTTCCGATGAAGCAGCGACTTGTTCTGACGTGTAGCGTACTTTCTGGATCACTTCTCTAAGTCCAGAAACCATCTTATTCATCGTATTAACTAAAGTACCTATTTCGTCCTTTGATTTTATCACCATATCTCCCCCTGAAAAATCACCTTCAGCAACAAGTTGTAATCGGTCTACGACTTGTAAGATTGGTTTTACAATAATTCTTGCAACAAGGAGTGCAATTCCGATACCTGCAAGTAACACGACAATTGCAATAACAAGGTTCGACCTCTCTGTTGCCTTTGCATTGCTTACAATTTGATTTCCCATCTCATTGACAGTAGATGCCTCAGTTTTTACCGCTGTTCCTAATAGTTCCATAAGCTCCTCAGCTTGTGGCCTTGCTAGCTTATTATTTTCATCTGCAAGGGTTTTGTTTAAAGCATAAATATCATAGACTTTTTCTTTCGTATAATCTCCCCAAGCCTTACTTTTTTCAATAATTTCATAAGCAAGCTCGCTTTCACTTTCTGATAGATATTTCTCTAATTCCTTCTCTAAACTCTGACTTTCTTCAGTATATTGGAAAAATTTTTCCTTTAATTCGATATCACCATAAAGAAGATATCCTCTCGTTACTGCTACTCGTTCTGCCATATTAAAACGAAGGGTCTCATATATAACCAACTCTTCAAGGTCATCTGTAACTAATTCATTAGCTATGTTATTATTTGTTATTGAATTGAAAATTGTAAAAGCTGACATAGATACAACTAATAATAAAATAACTCCAAAACCAAGTAATAATTTCGTTCGAATGGATTTCACCTTAATCTCCCCTTATTCATATATAGAAACTAACTCTTTTAATTGCTGGATACTTGAAAGATTCTTTAAAAGAAATTCAGTATGTATTAGTAAAATCAAGCGGTTATTAAGCTTTGAGACACCTAAAAGATAGTCGGTATCCGAGGTTGAGAGGTTCGGTTGCTGTATCGATTCACTAGGAATATCCAAGACATCTGTTGCTGAATCTACTACCAATCCTATCGACTGTTCCTCAATCTTTACAATAATTAAGCGTGAATATTCACTATCAGATGTGTCTGCATTCATTACCTTACGTAAATCAACTACTGGGGTCACTAGTCCTCTGATTGTTGTTATGCCTCTAACATAATCTGGGGTTTTAGGTACAGTTGTTATTGGTTGCATTCTTTCAATGGATACTACCTGATCAATAGACAACCCATATTCTTCTTTACCAATTTTAAATACCACAACTTTTAGCTTATTCTGATGATCGAAACTTTCCATAGTGTATCCTCCCATAGCTATTTATTAGTTGTATAGTCCTATTTTGTAATATAAGTGGAAATAAACCTATCACCTTTCTTACCTATTTTTTTTTAAGAAAAGTAGAATTCTAGTCAGAACTTCCTAGATAAAAAAATTACCCCTTCCTATAAGGAAGAGGCAATGTGACTTTATTCAATATTAACGAAATACATCTTAATAAGGCTTACTCGATCATTTATTTTTAGTTTACGATATATATTTGAAATATGATTTTTAACCGTATCAGATGAAATTATTAAATTTTGGGCTATTTGGTTGTTTGAATGACCTTCTACTAATTGATAAAACACCTCTTTTTCGCGAGATGTGAGTTGTTTGAAGTCTTTCAGAAAACTATTAGGTAACTCTTGTTTGTTAGAGGAAATCGCCGTGGTAGATAATGAGTAATAGTTTTCACCATTCAATTCAACTTTATTGATAAGCATCTCTTTACTCAAGGTATCTAATATTCTTTCTAACACCTCTCGACTTCTTCCGATCCTTCTACTAACACTAATAATTGTTTCAATTGAAGAAGGATTAGAGGTAAAGTAATGTAAACACTCCTCTTCTACAACTTTATTGTACCTTTCCATTGAATCACCTTTTTAAACAAATTTAAAATAAGGTTGCTTATTTATTTCTTCCATAATAAATGGTTTAGAGGTAAATCCGGTTGGAGATTTATCAACCTTAATGTATTGATATTTACTATCTGACCAAATTTTAATAATGCCTGTTGATTTACGTTTAATTTGCTCCGAGGTTATAGTGGAAGTCTCCCTAGTATTGCATATCCTAATAGAGGTAAAATCAAGGCTTCGAGTAATTCCAGTTACAATAGGAAGCATGTTTTTAATGTATTGTTCTCCTCTGCGATGAAGGGCTGCATTCATATCGTAAATAATTAACCACTGCTCCCCTTGATTTTTTCGCTCCAATAACATACTTCTAATATTTTTCTGGATAAAATCACTAAACTCTTCATTAGATAGGTTATCAATTTTTAGTATAAACGGGTATAATTCCTCATCAGTTATACGATTATACTGATCCATAATTAGCAAGTCCTGACATTTAATTAGATGATATAAATCAAGTCCGTACTGCTCAAAAAATTTATTTAATTGACTTATCGTTAAGTCGTCTGGTAATAGAACAAATACTTTGTCCCCTCGTTTTAATTGACTTGCCATAAGTGAGACAAGAAAAATCTTATAGTTGGAGTTGCTATCAATATCTAGTAAGAATACTTCGCCTTTTGGTAAACCCCCACCAAGAATTAAGTCTAAACCTTTAACATCCGTTGGAATAATTTCTGTACTAACTAAGGGGATATTCTTAATGCCTCGGTTCATTGGAAGAAGATATACCCCTTCAGCATTATTTAATCGATACGTATGGTTTCCTGGAATGTAATCTGACCCTCGCATCTTCAAGATTTCCAAGGTACGCTGCGGTACCCCTTCTATCATTTCAGTTTTCTTAAGTTTAAGAACTCCATCAAAGATATAATGTTCGAAGCAATTATTATCATTTTCCTCCGTAATAATTAACGAAGTTATGCCTTTTTTTCGTAAAATATTTCTAAATGTATAAACTGAGCTACGCAATTCATATTCGTCTCTAATTAAATAATTTATAACGCTCAGACTGTCTAGGACTAACCTCTTACAACCCGTATCATTGATAAGTTTATCAAAAAGGCCATCAGGATTTAACATATCTTTAACAATCGTTTCTGGAGATATTCCAATGACTCGAATTAATTCATTATTCTTTAAATCCCATCCGAACGGCTTCATATCTTGATAGATTTGACTTGGAAACTCCTCAAAGGACAAATAAATCCCTGGCTCGTTATTTTTTGCTCCTTCAACCAGGAATTGTATACCTAGTGTTGTTTTTCCTGTACCAGGGGAACCTTCTAAAAGAACGCTAGAATGTAAGGGAATACCACCCTGCAGAATGATATCAAGCCCTTTTATCCCACTTGTAATTTTCACTTGACTCATCCCTTCTTCGACATAATTCTACAATTAATTTTATCACTTTCAATTTAAAAGCAATAGACAGTAAATAATAGCAATTATTTTTAACACACCAAAAAGAACTGTAGAAATCTACATCTACAGTTCTTAAATAGCTAAACATTTTGTATTATTACTACAATCCAATTGTGAACACAAAGACACTACCTTCTCCATTCTCACTCTCAACACTGATATTCCCATCATGACCATTTACGATATATTTCACAATGGCAAGTCCAAGTCCTGAATTCCCAAGCTTTGTAGAACGCGATTTTTCACCTCGGTAAAACGGGTTAAATATATGAGGTAAATCGTTTGGATCTATTCCCTGTCCGTTATCTTTTACTCTTATCACAACAAGGTTGTTTATGTGATCAGCTTGAACTTCTATTCTTATCTGGTCACCACCAAAACGAACTGCATTTTCAATTAAATTGCTAAATACCTGTTCTATTCTGATTGGGTCAATTAAGATTTCTGCAGCAGAAATTTGTAGAGTATAGGACAAACTAACCCCTCGGTTTTTCAAATCAAACTGATACCCTTCGAATAACTCCTCAAAATACTCTCCAGTCGGAATCAGTTCCTTATTAATAGGTAGTTTTTCTGCTTCCATTTTTGAATACCTAAACAAATCTTCAATTAGTTTATCAAGATGGTCTGTTTTTTCATAAATGACCTTAAGATACCTGGACTTCATCTCTTCATTTTGAACAATTCCATCCCTAAGGCCCTCTACATACCCTTTTATTGATGAAAGTGGTGTACGTAAATCATGTGATATACTTGCTATCAATTCTTTTCTAGCATCTTCAGATTGTCTTTGTTTGATAAAAGCGTCCTTTAAATTCTGACGCATTAAGTTGAATCCCTCAATGAATCTGCCTAGCTCATCCCTTCTCTTATAGTGAATAGGAAAGTCCATATTTCCTTCCCTCATTTCCTCAGTTGCCTGGTAAATAGTTTTTAAAGGAAGAAGGATGGTCCTCGAAATATACCAAGTCCAGACTACAATAAGGATTAACATGACAAGAATTCCTAGTCCTACACTAATGAAAAGAACATATAGAATATTTCTTAATACATTAAAAGGTTCTCGGTCATATGAGTTCGCTTCAATTTCGGCTGTCCAAACTTCATTGATTTTCGGCTGTATCTTAACCTCAAACGCATTTATATTGATTGGCAGATCTCTCATATTATCGGCAGGACTGTACATTTTCGAATCAAACAGAAGAACATCTGATTCTGTAGAGATTACCAAATTTATATCATAACGTTCTAATAACGGTTTAATGTTTGTATAAAAGAGTTCTGTATTTGGTAGGACAGATTCATTCTTAATTATCTCTTGTTTTACTTCAGTAAATAATTGATCTAGTTCATCTTCTCCGCCTCTTTCTAGGTAGACTGAGCCAATGTACAATGAAATAAACACGGTTAGGAGAGGAACAATAATGATTGATAAAAATGCAATGATCAGCCTGGATTTCAAACTAGATTTCATAACGAATCGTTGAATTTATAGCCAATTCCCCATACAGTTTGAATGTATTGTGGGTTTGATGAATCGACTTCAATTTTCTCTCTAATTTTTCGCATATAGACAGTCACTGTATTTAAATCTCCGAAGTGGCCATATCCCCAGATTTTTTCATAAAGCTGCTCCTTAGAGAAGACCTGTCCTCTATTTGATACGAGCAGATAAAGCAACTTAAATTCTTTTGCCGATAAGTCTACCTTCTCTCCTCTTACAAAAACCTCGAACCTTTTATTATCTAATTTCAAATCTCCAAACTGGACGATATGAGTGGTAGCTTCTTTTTGCCCAGAAAATGTCTGATATCGACGAAGATGCGCTTTTATTCTTGCCACTAGCTCACCTGGGCTAAATGGTTTAGTTATATAATCATCTGCTCCCATTCCAAGACCAATGATTTTATCTGTGTCACTTTTTTTTGCACTCATCATTAAAATCGGGATGGTGGATTCTTTTCTTATCCTACGACAAATCTCAATCCCATCAAGTTTAGGAAGCATAATATCAAGAACTGCCATGATCGGTTGATTTTCATGAAACTTCCGAATTCCTTCTTCCCCATCATTGGCAAGTATTACCTGATAGCCTTCTACTAAAAGGTAATCTCTTACTAGCTCCCCGAGTTCTATCTCATCTTCTACAATTAAAATTTTGTCATTATCCATAAAGACCGCCTCAGTTATTTTTTATGCTGCTACATCACGTTTCTTAAAAATAACCCAAGTCAGAGCAATGAAGACAACATAGTATACACATAACACTATGATAGAGAAGGTAATGCTCATTCCCTCTACCAATGGAATTCCATTAAAGTACTGTTGAAAATTAGTATTGGCAAATAAAACATACTTAACCCAGTCATATTTACTTAATAATTGTACGATTTGAGGGCCAGTAAACATTAGAAAAATTGAAATACCAATAGCCAAGGAACTACTACGAAACACAGTTGAGATCATAAATGCTAGTGTTGCCATCATAAGAAGGTCGACACTATTGATACCTAAGAGACTAATAATATGAGTAATCATACTTTTTTCAACTACTTTACCATCAGTATAAACTAAATAGGGTTGTTCAGCTCCTTCAAAACCAAATAACAAACTACCAACAATAAACGAGAAACCAAACAATAACCCTAAGTTAAAAAATGCAAATAGAATAGTCGATATATACTTTGATAACAGCACTTTTGAGCGGCTTACAGGCCTTATTACTAATAACTTGATTGTTCCCCATGAAAATTCACTAGCTACAATCCCTGCGGCGATAACGATTGTAAATAATGCCACAAGACCAGTAAAATTTGTTGTATCAATCATGAAACCCCATAATGATTCGGATTGAACTGGCGGAATATCGTTTCCGATTCTATAATTATTAATTCCAATCTGTTGTTTTACGTAATTTTCGCCAACCCCCATTAATGGACTTGTATCAAGGGTTTGTTGTAATTGTTCATTTTCCGCAGTTAGTTGCTCTTTCCAGTTTATATTTTGCGTTGAATCTAAAACAAACTTTGAAAATAACCCCAAGCCTAAAACGACTAACACAATGATTCCAACCATTACCCATGTTCCTGTTCGTTTATACAGCTTCATGTTTTCATTCTTTACCAAATTCAGTAATGTCGTCATCTATTTCCCCTCCGTTATTTCTAAGAATTTTTCCTCTAAGGTTGTTTGAGCCGATATAATTCCATAGACCTTAATATTGTTTTTTACCAATACCTCGTTTATTTCTGCTATTTCATCCTTATTGACCGTTAAGCTAATGGAATCTTCTTGTTCTTCTTTCACATCCAACATTTCAAAGTTTGATGTAATGATTGCTACTGCCTTTTTCACTTCTTTAACGTAAAACCTTGTTTTCTCCTTTACTGAAGAACCTACAAAATCCCCAACAGTTTCAACACTAATTAATTTTCCATGTTGAATAATCCCAATGCGGTCACACATCAATTGCATTTCTGATAAAAGGTGACTTGATACAAATACAGCTATGTTTTCCTCATGGGCAATGCGTCTAATGTAATTTCGAATCTCCCTTATACCAGCAGGATCTAGTCCATTAGTAGGCTCATCCAGAATTAAAAGTTTAGGAGAATGAAGTAGAGCCTGAGCAAGTCCTAATCTTTGACGCATTCCTAATGAGTAGCTCCCCACTTTCTTCATAATGCTTTTTTCTAGTCCTACTAGCTTTACAATTTCATTCATTCGTTCTCTTGATATTTTAGTTGATGCCATCCTAGCGTAATGAATAAGATTATCGTATCCAGACATAAATTTATACATTTCGGGATTTTCGATTATTCCACCAACATGTGCTATCGCCTTTTCGAAATTACGCTTGATACTTACATTATTTATTAAAATTTCTCCCTCTGTTATATCCATTAAACCAACCATCATTCTAATCGTTGTAGTTTTACCAGCACCATTTGGCCCTAGAAAACCAAATACTTCTCCTGGATAAACCTTAAGCGAAATGCCCTTAATAATCTCACTTTTTCCAATACGCTTTTTAACATCTATTAATTCAACCACAGGTTGTTTATTCATCGTAATCCCTCCCTTGTTATCTAAGGCTATTATGACAAAGAGGTCTTATAAGCGGATTATGAAGTTATTAAAAAAGTATTAAAATGTAATAGAACTTTGTATGTAGTAGAAGTATAATTAAAATAAGAACATACATTCTCTAATTAAAAATAAGAAAGGATGTGTTTTAGGTGAAAGACTGGGAGGCAGCATATTTAGCAGGGATAATTGACGGTGAAGGAACAATATCACTTACCAGAATGCATAAATGTGAACATCGCAGACCTTGTATAACAATTGCATCAACAGATTATGAACTATTACTTTTTATTCAAAGTTTAACTGAAGGAGCTATTTCTAGTAAGAAAAATTACAACCCTGAGCGCCATAAGGATTCCTTCACTTTAACTATTAAGAATAAAGCAATTGTGTTAAACATTCTTAAAGGTATATCCATCTATCTTAGAGTTGATAAAAAGCGGAATAGAGCATTGTGGATATTGGAGAATTACGAGTAGGTCACTCCACGTAATGGCAAGTATAGTGTGGAAGGTTTAAGAAGGAAACTAATTTTCGAAGATAAATTTTTCCAGATCTAAAAAAGACAAAATAAAAACCACCAAATATGTATTTGGTGGAGACGGTGGGACGTGCTATTCCAGATTTTCATCATGGCACTGACTATATCTTGAACCTATTGTAGTTGGTTAGGTCCTTCGGCGTGTTATGCAAAATATATATTTACCTTTTTAAGGGTATGATTTTGCATCCTAGTACTACCAGCTAAGTGGTAACCTATAAGTCGATACACGGCTGTTGGATTGCTCCACATACCGCTCGGCATTGCCATATCGCCACTATGTGCGACTTAGGTTTCACCGATAAAGCCGAATTTTCACTTATGTGTTACCACATAAGGCGACTAATAACTAATCGAACCCACGTCCAAAAGCATCGGCACTTAAGCATCTACGAGTGTAGTCGATATATTAGCATTTCGCTTACCTCTAGGCCTATCGACAGGCTTTGAGAGCAGCTAGTCTGGTTGTTCTCTTCCTTTGTCCTCAGACGGTGAACTCCGGCGTAGCCCACTTAGAGTGAGTCCCTGATCCTACCACATGGGCGATGGAGGGAGGAACCGCTATAGACTGTTATTAAGCAGCTAAAGCGAAGTTGTTGTTTTCTTTGCCAGTTATAGGCGTTGACGTTTTAACGAGGCCGATCCCCTCGACTCGCAACCCAAGCTCGAACTACCCCTGTCGAATCCGTAGCGTCCCCATATAATAAAAGGGTGTTTCGGATAAGAGGATCAATGTCCTCAGTGAATAACTCTTACTCGTTGCTATTCAATTACCTTACAACGTTATTATAACATACTCACATACAATTTCAATTGTAAATAACTGTAAGCTATTCTTTCATTCGGTCTCTAAATGCTCTCTCGATATCACGTTTTGCTTCTTTTTGCTTAAGATCCTCACGTTTATCGTATTGCTTTTTACCTTTACCAAGGCCAAGCAAAAGCTTTGCATACCCATTTTTAAGGTAGATTTTTAAAGGAACTAATGTATAACCAGTTTCTTTTGTGTATCCGATTAGTTTACTGATTTCACGTTTATGAAGCAATAGTTTACGTGTACGAAGTGGATCGTGATTGTAACGATTTCCTTGCTCATATGGACTAATGTGCATGTTGTGTAGGAACACTTCGCCATTTTGTACCTTTGCATAGGAATCCTTCATGTTCGCACGACCTGCTCTAAGAGACTTAATTTCAGTACCCTGTAGAACAATCCCTGTTTCATATGTTTCCTCAATAAAGAAATCGTGATTCGCTTTTTTGTTTTGAGCAATGACCTTTCCTGTCCCTTTTGGCATCGCACTTCCCCCTTACAAACGGTACCTATCATTTTAACAAAAATATCCTCTTATTTCAAACAACGGGTTCCAAACCTATCTTTGTAACCAAATTTTAAAATAAAATGTATCTCTAATGCACCCCAAAAGCTTGCTTCCATATTAATTAGCTCAATAAGTACAGTCCAAGTGAAAACATACTTCAATTTAGAGGAATAAATAGGCATGAATAGATACATATTATAAAGGTCTTTTCATAAATTTTGATGCTTTAAATGTATATTAAACAAGAGTGGATTGGAGCGGAAGGCACTTGACTCCTGCGGGAAGTAGAGGAAAGGTCGAGACCCCACAAGGCGCATGCGCCGAGGAGGCTCGACTTCCTCCCCGCGGAAAGCAAGTGCCTGCAGCGCAAAGGAACGGCCATGGTTCTATGTGAAAACAATAACTTTTTAGAAAAGAGCCATCATAAAAAACCAAACTAGGTGGTTTATTATGTCTTTAGTGATTTATATAGTAATAATGTGGTTTGTACTAGGTTTAATGATAGTTGATAAAAAAGTGATTGGAAATAGAGAAATCATTTTTGTCTTTATGCTGGTGTCTACAGTGAATACACATAGTTATTTACTTGTTTCAGAGACATTTAATCTTGTTAATATCTCTCACGAACTATCCAGATACAATAGTTATATACTACATAGAAGTTTTCTAAATCCAATACTTGTTTCCTACTGTTTAAATAGGATTTTTATAAAAGATACAGGAAAAGGGCAAATAATCCCTTTATTACTATCACTAGGTATATTAATGGTTCTTGAAGCTCTAAACTTAAAACTTGAGATTATTAGCTATAAGACTTGGAATTTTTTCTTTACAATATGCTATCTGTTTGGTCTTTTAATATTATCTTATGGTTCTTTGAGATTGTTTAAAAAGATAGGGTGGACGTGATGATAGCCAATGCATTACCTTTTGTAGAACATAGTTTTGGTAAAAACGATTATTTTATTATTGCTGCAGTAGTTGTATTTTATGGTGTTATATTAATTTTGCCTAAATTGTTTTCAAATCGTTTTGTGAGCTTCTTATTAATCTTTATCGGAATTTTATTTGCAAGTCTATTTGATAGCACAATTGGTGCAGCCCCTTTTGACTTTTATGATATTATGGACGGACCTAAGTATACCGTAATGGATTTATTTGCTTATTTAGTATATGGTCCATTTGGATACTTGTTTATCTATTATTATGTTAAGTGGGACATTACTGGAATAAAAACAATCTTCTATATCGCACTTTGGACGTTAGCTGGAATACTGTTTGAGTGGATTAATGTTAAGTTTGACGTGTTTACCTATAAGGCAGGATATCAACTTACCTATTCCATACCAATTTATCTACTAGTTCAAACTGTACTGGTCTTTTTTTATAAATATATAAGGGAGACAGGCCATTGACTATTAATGTTTACTGTTTGCATTAGGCGAATGAACCCGTTACCGTTATTTAACGCCTACTTTGTCCATTTATTAATGGAGTTGATCTCTTGAATCGATATTTTCTCAAGGAGTGATTCTGGATCATCCGAGATTACAAGTGAATCTATATACTCTTTCTTTAGAAACCCTTCATTAATCATGTGCTTAAACGTGTCAATAAGACCATCATAAAAGCCATTTACATTATAAATTCCAATTGGTTTTTGATGGTATCCAATTTGATACCATGTCATTACTTCAGCCAATTCCTCTAGTGTTCCAATTCCCCCTGGTAAGGCGATAAACCCATCAGAAAGCTCATACATCTTCGCTTTCCTCTCATGCATATCCTTAACCACGAGGAGCTCCGTAAGCTCAATATGTTCGACATTTTGATAAATAATCTCTGGAATAACTCCGGTTACACGTCCTCCGTGTGCAAGAACTGACCGAGAAATCTCTCCCATTAAGCCAACATTTCCGCCACCATAAACTAACTCAATGTTTTTTTGGGCTAAAACTGTTCCTAATTCGTTAACCTTTTCTTGATAGATAGAGGAATTTCCAAAACTCGATCCACAGAATATACAGATTTTCTTTAAAGTCTTCACCATAATTCCCCGTTCTTTTTTGTATTTGATAGGTAGAGTATATCCTTATTAAGATGAACAATAAACTACTTTTAGTTTAAGTGATGCAAAATTATTGATTTTATTTCCAGTTTGAATATAATAAAAAATAGATAGTTGTTCTATATTAATAGAACAATATAATAAAAAGAGGTTTGTAGGAGGAAGAGATAGATGATAAAGACCATGCGAGAGGATATAAACATGGTATTTGAGCAAGACCCCTCTGCTAAAAGTGTTCTAGAAGTGATCCTAACCTATTCTGGCATACATGCTATTTGGTCTCACCGTATTGCCCATAAATTTTATAAAAAGAGGTTTTACTTTATAGCCCGATTGATTTCTCAAATTTCACGGTTCTTTACAGGAATTGAAATTCATCCTGGTGCTAAAATTGGTAAGCGTTTCTTTATTGATCACGGAATGGGTGTTGTTATCGGCGAAACCTGTGAAATAGGAAATGATGTTACCATTTATCAAGGTGTTACACTCGGAGGCACAGGAAAGGAAAAAGGTAAGAGACATCCAACTATTATGGACAATGTTCTAATTGCTTCTGGCGCGAAAGTTCTAGGTTCAATCACGGTTGGCGAGAATTCAAAAATAGGAGCAGGCTCGGTCGTATTACACGAAGTACCTTCTAACTCCACCGTTGTTGGCATACCTGGACGTGTCGTTATACAGAACGGTGTCAAAATCCAAAAAGATTTAAATCACTGCAACTTACCTGATCCAATTGGTGAACAACTGACTGGAATTGAGCAGGAACTAGAGAAAATACTATTACAACATAATCAGCAGTCTAGTCAGAAGATAAAAAGAGTGATGTAACTTCAAAGGATGTTCATTTGGATACAGTTATTGCTTTCCAAATAGAGTGTGGTTAGTTGATTGGAGGGGAAGGCACTTGACTCCTGCGGGAAGTGGAGGAAAGGTCGAGACCCCGCAAACCGAAGGTTGAGGAGGCTCGACTTCCTCCCCGCGGAAAGCAAGTGCCTGGACCGGAAATCAACGAACTATAGAATTATATAAATTAAATAATGAGGGCTGCCCTCAAAGTCACTTAATCTTGACCTTTGGACAGCCCTTTAAATACTTATTTGTTCTTACGCTTTCTGCTCTTTTGTTTTGGTACATTATCAAAAAACTTTTTCTTTTTCTTTGGTGGCTTATTAGGATCGCCTTGTTTTTCAGAAGTTTTTGTGTCTGTCTTTTTACGACGACTTGGTCCTCTATCGGCTCTAATAACTTTCGGAGCTTCTTTTGAAAGTGGACGACGTGATCCTTTCATGCCTACTACTTCAAAATCAATGGATCGCTCATCTTTATTAACATTTACAACACGAACTGTAATCTCGTCTCCGATTCTAAATACATTTCCAGTTCGTTCACCAATCATCGCTAAATGACGCTCATCATAACGATAATAATCATCCGTTAAATAACTAACGTGAACTAACCCTTCAATTGTATTTGGAAGCTCAACGAACATTCCGAAGTTTGTTACAGAGCTAATAATTCCATCATATTCTTCACCAATCTTATCAAGCATGTATTCTGCTTTCTTCATGCTATCCGTTTCACGCTCTGCTTCAACTGCACGACGCTCCATATTCGAAGAGTGCTCTGCGATACCTGCTAATTTATCTTTCCATTTTGCTTGCGTACCACTATCAAGTTCACCATTTATTAAGTACGTTCTAATTAAACGGTGAACGATTAAATCTGGATAACGTCGTATCGGTGAGGTGAAATGTGTATAGTAATCTGTTGATAACCCAAAGTGACCTAAGCTCTCTGGATCATATTTTGCTTGTTTCATCGAGCGAAGCATAATGGTTGATACAACCATTTCTTCTGGTTGCCCTTGAACTGATTCAATAATTTCCTGTAAAGCACGTGGATGAATTGAATTTCCTGTACCTTTTACAACATAGCCAAAGTTGGTAATGAACTCTAAGAACCTTCTTAACTTCTCTTCATTAGGGTCTTCATGGATACGGTAAATGAACGGTACATTCATCCAATGAAAATGCTCAGCTACTGTTTCATTAGCAGCTAACATGAATTCTTCAATAAGCTTTTCAGCCACAGAACGTTCACGTAGTACCACATCAGTTGGCTTTCCTTCATCATCTACAAGTACTTTTGCTTCTTTAAAATCAAAGTCAATCGCACCGCGTTTCATCCTTTTTTCACGAAGGATTTGTGCAAGTACTTCCATTTCCTCAAACATTGGCACGAGTGAATCATAGCGTCCTCTGACTTCTTCATCTTTATCAACAAGAATTTTGTTCACATCTGAATAAGTCATTCGCTCAGTTGTCTTAATTACACTTTGAAAAATTTCATGTTTAACAACTGCACCTTCACTATTAATTTCCATATCACAAGAAAGTGTTAATCGATCGACTTGCGGATTTAACGAGCAAATCCCATTTGACAGACGGTGAGGAATCATTGGTATCACTCGGTCTACCAAGTAAATACTTGTTCCACGGTCACTCGCTTCTTTGTCAATTGGTGAACCCTCAGTAACATAATGAGTAACATCAGCAATATGAACTCCTAGTTTGTAGTTGCCGTTTTCAAGCTTCGTAACAGTTACAGCGTCATCTAAGTCCTTCGCATCTGCTCCATCAATCGTAACAATCACTTGATCACGAAGATCTTTTCTGTTTTTAATTTCAGCCTCATTAATTGTATCAGGTACACTTATTGCTTGATCTAATGCCTCTTTTGGGAAGTCCTGAGGTAAACCATGCTTATGTATAACAGATATAATATCTACACCAGGATCATTTTTATGGCCAAGGATTTGAATAATTTCACCCTCAGC
This sequence comes from Cytobacillus suaedae, assembly GCA_014960805.1. Classification (GTDB taxonomy): domain Bacteria; phylum Bacillota; class Bacilli; order Bacillales; family Bacillaceae_L; genus Bacillus_BV; species Bacillus_BV suaedae. The sequence goes on from CP063163.1 coordinate 3,914,437, forward strand.
ACTCATTCGACCTTCAGGGTAAGTTGTTAGCTTAACAACGACCTTATGACCTTCAGCAGCACCATTTGTTGCTTCCTTTGGGATAAAAATATCATTGGCTATTTTCTTGTCATCTGGGATAACAAACCCAAAGTTTCTACTCTCTGTATACGTCCCTACAATTTCTGTTACACCACGTTCAATAATTCTAACAATGGTACCTTCTTTACGAGTTCCAGAAGCTTCTGTGTTTATTCGAACAAGAACCGTATCACCATGCATCGCATTGTTCATATCAGGTGGTGGAACAAACACATCGTCCATTGTTTTATCTTCAGGTAACACGAAAGCAAACCCTTTAGCATGTCCAGATAATTTACCACGGATGAGGTTCATTTTTTCGGGAAGTCCATAACGATTGCTTCTTGTTCTAACGACGTACCCCTTTTCTTCCATAACAACAAGTGCTTTAACAAACTCTTTAAACTCAGATGAATCTTGAATACCAAATGCCTCTTCTAATTCTTGAACAGTTAATGGCTTGTATGCCTCTTCTTTCATGAACGAAAGAAGCTTATCTATATGCTGTTTAATTTCTTGATCCATTGTATCCCTCCTTACCAGTCTAGTGATTCTAAAAATTGAAATACATCTTCATGCAATTGTTCACGCTCTTTATCGAGAGTAATAACATGACCTGATTCCTCATACCATTTTATCAATTTCTGCTCTGACTCAACTTCGTTATAAATTATATTTGCACTATCCGTATTAATCATATGATCATGTCTTGCCTGTACAACAAACGTTGGTGAATAGATATGATCAACATGATTACGAACATCAGAGATTAGCTCTTGTAGGGCTTTTAACGTATTCATTGGTGTTTTTTGAAATTCAATCATTTCATTTTCAATTTGCTCAGATGATTTACCTTCATACTTTTTATATTCTCTGGCATAATCAAGGATCCCGTTATACATAACCTCTTCACTTTTGATATACATAGGTGCGCACATTGGAACTATTCCCTTTATAGGTACAGTGTATCCCATTTTTAAAGAAAATACCCCACCTAGAGACAATCCAACCGCTGCAATATTCTCATACCCTTTTTCTTTTAAAAATTCATAGCCGCCCATAACATCCTGCCACCAATCTTCAGGTCCTGTATGAACAAGTTCCTCAGGTGGAACTCCGTGTCCTTTATATTGAGGGGCATGACATGTATATCCTTTTCCTTCTAGAAAACGACCTAACATCCGAACATCAGCCGAGTTACCAGTGAACCCGTGTAAAAGCAAGACCGCCTTTTCTCCACCTTCGAAAAAGAAAGGCTTTGGTACTACTCTTTTCATAAAATGATTACTCCTTCGTAATAGTATAGTTCCATTATTATCATATGGTTAAAAACGATGCAATTCACATGAACTATTCCCTTATGTATTAAACAAACGTTTGATTAAAATGATGGTTTTTTTAAACAACCGTTTAATAAAAATCTACTTATTTTTAAACAAGCGTTTGAAAAATATCCTCAAATTACATAAAAAAGGGCCAGACCTACAATGTGGTCAGACCCTTTTAAAGTATATCCGGCTATTATAAACCTACATATGATACTGCAATTGTTAGTACAAAGAATAGAACTGAAAGAACGATCGTAGCTTTTTGTAAAACTGCATCAAGACCACGAGCCTTTTGTTTACCAAATAGTTGTTCAGCTCCACCTGAAATCGCTCCAGAAAGACCAGCACTTTTTCCTGATTGAAGTAGAACAGATACAATTAAACCAAGACTGACAATAACAAGTAATGTAATAAGTAATGTGTGTAGCATTAGTCAACACCTCCTGAAAAGACATAGGCTTGTGAAAACCCAAGGCGTGGGTTATCACCGTGTATAAGAAAAAATTGTTCCTAAACACATTTAGCAGTAGTTTAAATGTACCACAAATTAGGATTGTGGACAATAGCTTTCATTTCACAGGTATTTTTGGCATTCCGTTGTTAAGTAGATGGTGGGTTAAACTACCATCTTTGTTCCTCTCCTTTCTGAGCAAATTATAAAGGGGGTGAACAACATGATTAATGAGGATTATGATATGTTACTCGAAACGTCGAAGAAATATCAGCGCATCTACTTAGGTGGAAATGAACCGAAAGTAAAAGGACATGAAAAAGATACAAAGGGTAAGAAAAGTAAGAGTGAACGTGGAGTGTACTAACAATATTTAATGAAGTTAGGCCAAATCAAGTTAATCCGTTACTTGATTTGGCCTTTTCTCGCTTTGGTAGGCGTTTTACTCGGCTTAATTTAACTTTATTCGCTAAACTCTTGGTTTTTCTCGCGTAAGTGATACCTTTTCTCGCCTAACTTCAAATTTACTCGCGCATATCCTAAAAAAAGAGTATCAAGCATATAGCCTGATACTCTTTTTTTACTTATTTTAAGTTATAAAACGCTTTTGAACCAGCGTATTGTGCTGTGTTTGCTAGTTGATCTTCGATACGTAGTAATTGGTTGTATTTAGCAACACGGTCTGTACGTGATGGTGCACCAGTCTTGATTTGACCAGCGTTAGTTGCAACAGCGATATCAGCAATTGTGTTATCTTCTGTTTCACCTGAACGGTGAGAGATAACTGCAGTATAGCCAGCACGCTTCGCCATTTCAATCGCATCAAATGTTTCAGTTAATGTACCGATTTGGTTTACTTTGATAAGGATTGAGTTAGCAATTCCTTTTTCAATACCTTGGCTTAATTTTTCAGTGTTTGTAACGAATAAGTCGTCACCTACTAATTGAACGCGATTACCGATACGCTCTGTTAGTAATTTATGACCTTCCCAGTCGTTTTCATCTAAGCCATCTTCAATTGAGATGATTGGGTATTTATTAACAAGGTCTTCATAGAAAGATACCATTTCTTCTGAAGTGAAAACTTTACCTTCACCTTTTAAGTGGTATTTGCCGTCTTCTCTGTTATAGAACTCAGAAGATGCAGCATCCATTGCAAGCTTTACCTGCTCACCAGGCTTGTAGCCTGCTTTTTCAATTGCAGTCATAATCGTTTGAAGAGCTTCTTCATTTGATCCTAAGTTTGGAGCAAATCCACCTTCATCACCAACTGCTGTGTTTAAGCCTTTTTCTTTTAAAACTGCTTTTAAAGCGTGGAAAATTTCAGTTCCCATACGTAATGCTTCTTTAAAGCTTTCCGCACCTACTGGCATAACCATGAACTCTTGAATGTCTACGTTATTATCAGCATGCTCTCCACCGTTGATGATGTTCATCATTGGTGTTGGAAGAGTTTTAGAATTGAAGCCGCCTAAGTATTGGTATAATGGGATTTCTAAGAAATCAGCAGCAGCGTGAGCAACAGCCATTGATACTCCTAAAATTGCATTTGCACCAAGGTTTCCTTTGTTTGGAGTCCCATCAAGCTCGATTAACGCTTTGTCGATTGCTACTTGTTCTGTTACGTCAAAGCCAACAATTTCAGGAGCAATCTTTTCATTTACATTATGTACTGCATTTAGTACACCTTTTCCTAAATAACGGCTTTTATCACCATCACGTAATTCTACAGCTTCGTGCTCACCTGTAGACGCACCACTTGGAACGATAGCACGACCAAATGCACCTGACTCTGTATAAACTTCTACTTCAACAGTTGGGTTTCCACGTGAATCTAATACTTCACGAGCATATACATCAACAATAATTGACATGAATAATCTCTCCTTATGTAAGTTAATTTTTTAATAAACTTGTGCCTGTCATTTCTGATGGCTTAGTTACGTTCAATAAATCCAAAACAGTCGGAGCTAAATCTCCCAGTATTCCATCTTGACGTAATTCGATTCCATCTTTTGTAACAATAACTGGAACCGGATTTGTTGTATGAGCTGTCATTGGAGTACCTTCTAACGTGATCACTTCATCTGCGTTCCCGTGGTCAGCTGTAATGATGGCTGTTCCACCTTTAGCAATAATAGCGTCCACAATTTGACCTAAGCATTCATCTACTACTTCGATTGCTTTTACCGTAGGTTCGAGCATCCCTGAATGCCCAACCATATCTGGGTTTGCAAAGTTTAAAAGTATGACATCATGCTTCTCAGCTTCGATTTCTTTTAAAAGAGCATCCTTTACTTCATATGCACTCATTTCAGGTTTCAGGTCATAGGTTGCAACCTTTGGAGAATCAATTAATATTCTCTCTTCTCCAGGAAACTCTGCTTCGCGCCCTCCGCTCATAAAGAAGGTTACATGCGGATACTTTTCAGTCTCTGCAATTCGTAGCTGCTTTAATCCATTTTGGGCTAATACTTCACCAAGTGTATTATCTAAGTTCGTAGGTTTAAACGCTACATACCCTTGAACTGTTTCACTAAAGTGAGTTAAACAAACAAAGTTTAAGTTCTTAGGATGTTTTTCACCACGTTCAAATGATCTAAAGTCTTCGTTCGTAAACGTATTTGAAATTTGAATCGCACGATCCGGACGGAAGTTATAGAAAATTACAGCATCGTTATCCTGAATCGTAGCAACAGGTGAACCATCCTGTTTTAAAATAACAGAAGGTAAAACGAATTCATCATGAATTCCATTTTCATAGGAATCGTTAACACACTCTAGTGCAGTTTTATATGTTGGTCCTTCACCATACACCATTGCTCGGTATGCTTTTTCAACGCGTTCCCAGCGCTTATCACGGTCCATGGAGTAGTATCGACCAGATATAGTTGCGATTTCACCAACACCGATCTTTGCCATCTGTTCATTTAATTCTTCGATATATTGTTTCGCCGTTTGAGGTCCAACATCCCTACCATCTAAAAAGCCATGTACATACACTTTCTTCACACCTTCTGCAGCTGCTAGTTTTAGCAATGCATAAAGATGCTGAATATGGCTATGTACGCCTCCGTCAGAAAGCAAGCCAAATACATGGAGGTTAGAGTTCTTTTCTTTTGTATGAGTCATCGCTTGAAGGAATGTTTCATTTTGTTCGAACTCACCTTCGCGAATCGCAACATTCACTCTCGTTAAACTTTGGTAGACCACTCGCCCAGCACCAATATTTAAATGTCCAACCTCCGAATTTCCCATTTGTCCTTCTGGTAAACCAACAGCTTCCCCACTTGCAACTAATGAAGCATGAGGGTATTGATTCCAGTAACGGTCAAAATTCGGCTTATTTGCTTTGGTAACAGCATTTCCTTTTGTTTCTTCGCGTAGAGCAAATCCATCTAAAATAATAAGAGCAACTGGCTTTTTACTCATTATTACCTGCCTCCAACAATTGTAGGAAACTTGATGCCTCTAAGCTCGCACCACCAACTAATGCGCCATCGATATGTGGTTGAGATAGATATTCTTTGATATTCGTTGGCTTAACACTTCCACCATACTGAATACGAACATCATCCGCTACAGCGCTTGAGAATTGTTCAGCAACAATTTTACGGATGTAACCACATGTCTCATTAGCCTCTTCTGCTGAAGATGACTTTCCTGTACCAATTGCCCAAATTGGCTCATAGGCAATAACCACATTTTTAGCTTGCTCTTCAGTTAAGCCTGTTAATGCTTTTTGGATTTGTGATCCTACAACTTCATTTGTTTGTCCTGCTTCACGTTCCTCTAATGTTTCACCGCAACAAACAATAGGCGTTAACCCGTGCCCAAAAGCAGTTAATGTTTTCTTGTTTACTGTTTCATCTGTTTCGGCAAACATTTCACGACGCTCAGAATGCCCAATGATTACATAGCTTACGCCTACATCTTTTAAAGCAACAGGACTTACTTCGCCTGTAAAAGCTCCACTTTCTTCAAAGTGCATATTTTGAGCACCGATTTTTAATTCGGTACCTTTTGTACTTATAACTAATTGTGCTAAAAATAGTGAAGGTGCACATACGACTGAATCTACAACTTGTGATGAAGGAATTAGACCTTTTACCTCATCAACAAATGAAGTAGCTTCTGAAAGAACTTTGTGCATTTTCCAGTTTCCTGCGATAATTGGCTTTCTCATGCTACACCTCTCTAGAACGTATTTTGGCTTGCTATTCTGTTGATTTCCGCTGCAGGCACTCGCTTTCCGCGGGCGGAAGACGAGGGTTATTTTCACTGACGTGAAAAAACCTACCTCCTCGGCGCTATGCGCCTGCGGGGTCTCACTTTGACACTCCGGATATCCCGCAGGAGTCTCGTGCCTTCCGCGGAAATCAACAAAGTTAGAACCTACTTTGTATCAATAAAGCTCTAATACCTATTTATCGTTTAAAGCAACCACACCTGGAAGTGCTTTGCCTTCCATGAATTCTAAGGAAGCTCCTCCGCCAGTGGAGATATGATCCATTTTTTCTGCAAAATCAAATTTCTCAACCGCGGCTGCTGAATCTCCACCACCAATGACAGTGTAGGTATTTTCTGCATTAGCAAGTGCCCCAGCTACAGCCTTTGTACCATTTGCAAAAGCTTCTAGTTCAAATACTCCCATTGGTCCATTCCAGATAACAAGCTTAGAATTAGCAATTACATCACTATATAATTTGCTAGTTTCAGGCCCAATATCCAATGCTTCCCAATCAGATGGAATTGAATCAATAGGAACTACCTTTGTATTAGCATCATTCGAAAAGTCATCGGCTACAATTGCATCTACCGGCATGTAGAATTTAACGCCTTTTTCTTTTGCTTTTTCCATAAAGGACTTAGCTAGGTCTACTTTATCTTCTTCTAGTAGTGACTTACCTACCTCATGGCCTTGTGCTTTTACAAATGTATAAGCTAGTCCACCACCGATAATCAAGTTATCTACTTTTTCTAGTAGGTTCTCAATTACTCCGATTTTATCTTTAACCTTTGCTCCACCAATGATTGCTGTAAATGGTCGATCCGGATTAGAAAGAGCTTTACCTAATACCTCTAGTTCTTTTTCCATTAATAAACCTGAAACAGCTGGGAGGTAATTCGCGATTCCTTCTGTAGATGCATGAGCTCGGTGGGCTGCACCAAACGCATCATTTACATAGATATCAGCTAACTCGGCAAAAGACTTAGCTAATTCTGAATCGTTCTTTTCTTCTCCAGGGTAAAAGCGTACATTTTCAAGGAGCAAAACATCACCTTGATTTAATTCTTCAATCTTTTGCTTTACAGAATCCCCGTAAGCTTCATCTGTTTTATGTACTTCTTTTCCTAACAGTTCACTTAAACGTCCTGCCACTGCTGTTAAACGCATTTCTTCAACAACTGTACCTTTTGGACGACCAAGGTGACTTGCCAGTATAACCTTCGCGCCTTTTTCACTCAAAAACTGAATGGTAGGAAGTGCTGCGCGGATCCTTGTATCATCTGAAACTGAGCCATCTTTCATCGGAACATTAAAATCAACACGACAAAATACGCGTTTTCCATTTACATCGATATCTCTTACCGACTTTTTGTTCATTTAATACCCTCCGTTTTATCTAATACTTAAAAATAGGAGAGGGGTATTTGCCCCTCTCCCCTTTGTTTAACTACCAACATCTATTATAGTATTAGTTTGGCTAATATACCAAGAAAATCCAAGGCTATTTTTCGACAGAATTATAGACCTTTAGAAGCGATATAGTCAATTAGGTCAACTACACGGTGAGAATATCCACTTTCGTTATCATACCAAGAAATAACTTTAACCATGCTTCCTTCCATTACCATTGTAGATAATGCATCGATTGTTGAAGAAGCTGGGCTACCGTTGTAGTCGCTTGATACTAAAGGCTCTTCGCTATAGTAAAGAATTCCTTTTAACTCATTTTCAGAAGCTGCTTTAAATGCTGCATTCACATCTTCCGCTGTAACATCCGTGTTAAGCTCAGCAACAAGGTCAACTAAAGAAACGTTAGGAGTTGGTACACGCATTGCTCCACCGTTTAGTTTTCCTTTTAATTCTGGAAGAACTAATGATACTGCTTTCGCTGCCCCAGTTGAAGTTGGGATAATATTTTCTGCAGCTGCACGAGCACGACGATAGTCTTTATGAGGTAAGTCTAAAATTTGTTGATCATTTGTGTATGAGTGAACAGTTGTCATCATTCCACGTTTAATTCCGAATTTATCATTTAACACCTTTGCAAAAGGAGCTAAACAGTTTGTAGTACAAGATGCATTAGAGATAACATGATGGTTAGCAGCATCATAATTCTCGTGGTTAACACCCATAACAATTGTAATATCTTCATCTGTAGCAGGAGCTGAGATAATTACTTTTTTAGCACCAGCTTCTAAATGTTTTGCTGCATCTGAACGTTTTGTAAAACGACCAGTTGATTCGATAACTACTTCAACACCAAGGTCTCCCCAACCTAATAGAGCTGGATCTCGTTCAGCTTTTACTAAAATCTCTTTCCCATTTACCACTAGGTTCGTTCCATTAACGGATACTTCACCCTCAAGTTTGCCATGAACTGTATCATATTTTAATAGGTGAGCAAGCATGTTAGCATCTGTTAAATCGTTTACTGCTACAACCTCGATGTTTGGGTTGTTTAAAGCTGCACGAAATACGATACGACCAATACGACCAAAACCATTAATACCTACTTTAATTGCCATTCTAAATTTCCTCCTTTAATTGACTAAACATTACTAATTTTAAGTATGTGATTCTACCAATTGATTGGCAGCACCTTCATCTGTAATTAAAATGGAATGATGCGCTTGTTTCATGTATGATTCAATTGCCTTAGCCTTTGAAGCACCACCTGCAACCGCGATAACATGTTCAATTTTGTTTAAATGCTCAAGCTGTATACCAATTGTTTGAACCTTATGAACAACAGTACCCTCTTGGTTAAAATAATAACCAAACGCCTCGGCAACGCCATGTGACGTTATGATTTTCTGTACATCCTCTGTAGAGGTTTTTCTTCGTTCTGCCATTGTTATAGCATCTCCAATACCATGTACTACAATACTTGAGGACTTAATTAGATTAAGGACCTCTTGGATGGAGGGTTCAGCAACAAAAGATTGATAGGCATCAGGACTTACGACGTCTGGTACATGTAAAAGTCTGTAGTTCCCTATTGCCTTTTCTGCCATTTTTGCACAGATTGTATTTGCTTGGTTTTCAACATGTTCACCTAAACCACCTCGGGCTGGTACGAAGAGCATTTCACGATTTTTAAAATCGGCAGTCATCATCTCCGCTACGGCAGCTAGGGTTGTTCCACCTGTTACAGCAATGATATTTCTATCTGTAAGGTACTCCTTCATCTTTGTAATAGTAGCTCTTCCCATTTCTTTTTTTACCCAAGGGAAAACATCACTATCTCCTGAAACAACGATTACATCTCTTAGTTTTAATTTTTTCTTCAGTTTTGATTCCAAAACTTTTAAACCAGATACCTCTTTCATCAAGTCTTCTAATTGAAGAAACAACATCGTTCCTTCCTTTGTTAGACTCATACCGGACGAACCAATTTGGAGAAGGTCTTGATCTTTCAAGAATTGGACTTCGGCCCGAAGAATTCGTTCACTCAGCCCTAGACTTGTGGATAAACTTCTTCTTCCAATCGGTTGCATCAACCGTATGTATTTCAGGATATTGTAACGCTTTTGCATAACCTCAAGTAAATCAGGTAACAATTTACTTTGAATCTCAAGAATTGACTTCACTGAAATTTCCCCTTTTTACCAGTCGGGACATTTTACGTCCCTATGTGACATATTATGTCCCACCAGTAGTAAAAAAAATCACTGAAGGCTACTTCATCAATGATTTCTAACTCTACAAGTTTATTCTAACAGTAGTAAAAACGTTATTCAATAGGCGTTTTTTCAAGTAAACGCTTTCTTATTGAATCTTTATCGACAATTCCATAAGTAATCTCTTCTCCATCAATCTCAACGACTGGAATCATGATTTGGTATTTTTCTAACAGTACATCATCCTGATAAATATCAACCTCTTCAATTGTTATAGGAAATTCTTCTCCAAATTTTTCAAGTACCATTTTTGCTTTTACACATAACGGACAATCTATTTTTGAATACATAATAATTTTTGTTTTTTCCAAAAGAAACACGTCCTAACATTAGTCATATCTTTTTCGAAGTGAGGAAGAAAGAATTCCGAGTTGATCCCTATATTTTGCGATTGTACGTCTTGAGACCACAATATTATGTTCACTTTCTAGTATTTCTACAATTTTCTGGTCTGATAATGGTTTGATTTTATTTTCTGCTGATACAATCTTTTCAATTATTTCTTTAACCCCTGTTGAAGATGTATCTTCACCTGAATTAGCTGTTTGTATTGCACTGCTAAAAAAAGACTTCATTTCCACAACGCCATAGGGTGTTTGAACATATTTATCGCGACATGTTCGGCTAACAGTGGATTCATGAACATCAATCGCGTCTGCAACTTCCTTCATCGTAAGGGGTTTTAAGTAGGTTGTGCCTTTTAGAAAATAATCGGGTTGACGTTGAATGATTTCATTCATAACAAGCAAAATAGTTTGTTTCCGCTGCTCAAGGCTTTTTATAATCCATTGACATTGCTGGGCCTTTTCTTTTAAGTATGAAAGAGCTTGTGCATCATTCACACTTTCTAGCGATTTATAGTACTGCAGATTAAGTGAGACCTTAGGTAGAAACTCATCATGTATGTTTATTTCAATTTCTCCATTTTCAACTGTAACAGAAAGGTCAGGAGTAATGTAATCTTGTTTCCCTTCATAAAAGGCATTACCTGGCCGAGGGTTCAGTGTTACGATAAGGTCACTAACCGCCTGGATTGCTTTTAAATCATAAGAAGTGTGTTTCGTAATCTCTCTCCAAGTTTTGGAGGCAAATAAGTCAAAGTGATTTCTTATTATATCTTCCGCCAATTGGCTTCTATTGGGTAGCCTCTCAAGTTGAAGTAGTAAACATTCCTTCACACTTCTAGCTCCAACTCCTGCGGGATCTAAACTTTGAATTAAACTTAGCTGATTAATCACTAACTCCTTAGGAATAAGAAGATTTTCAGCAATCTCATTACAGTCCATTGTTAAATAGCCATTATGGTCTACTAGATCAATGATATATTCTGTGATTTTACGCTGATATGGCTCTAGTTTAATTAAAGAAATCTGTTCACCTAAATATTGATGTAACGTTTTCTGGTGTAAGTCAACAAAATCCAATGGATTCAATTTTTCTGCTCTTTTTAGTGGTGCTTTTTTCTTACTATATAAATTGGCTTCTGCGCCGGAAATTTCAATTAGTGGGTTTTCAAGGGTCTGCTCCTGTAAAAATTCAGACAGCTCGAGTGCGGAATATTGTAGTAACGTGATTGCTTGCGTTAATTCTTTTGTCATTGTTAACTTTAATGACTGTTGTTGAAATAACCCTACTCTCATATTCATTACACACCCTCCTCACTGTATGCCCTTTCAAAGCCATATGTATCTTATTTTACCTCATCCGCCCTGTATGGTGAATGGCAAATTGTTGGGAATGTATCACATGTATTTTTTAAAATAGAAAGTTAGATGCTACATACAAGGGGTGATTTTAATTTATGAGAAAAAATGAAGTCTTATATACTGGTCCTCTAACAGGTACTTTGGCTGAGGCAAAGGAAAAAGGATATAACGAAGAATTTGGAGAAGAGTTTGATCCTATCCAACAATCGTGGCGTGTGAACCCAGTTGATGAAGCAGAATATGATGGAACAATTGGATATAAAGATGCATAATAAAAACAAAAACCGTCTTACCTTTTCATAGGTGAAACGGTTTTTTTACGCCCTCGACAGGATTTGAACCCACCCTAAGAGAACCGGAATCTCTTGTGCTATCCACTACACTACGAGGGCATTACAATAAATGTAAACACTGCATTCATCATTATATGTTAGATTTATTTCCATTGCAAGAAATTTTAAAGGGTTAAAAAATGACAATCAAGGGTATCATGGTGATTGTAGTTTTTCTTTTTACATATAATTTACTTAGGTCTTATGTAAAATTTTTTCACTATATAATTTTAATCAGTGGATTGGAGCGTAAGGCACTTGACTCCTGCGGGAAGAAGAGGAAAGGTCGAGACCCCGCAGACGGTACGTCGAGGAGGCTTGACTTCCTCCCCGATGGGAATTCGCCCTTGAAAAAGCCGGCAGTTCGGCTTGTTCATAATTCCCCGCGGAAAGCAAGTGCCTACAGCGCAAAGGAACGGGCAAGATACAATTTGCCTTTTAAAAAGAGGTAATAACTACCCCTCGGTAGAAATAGGATAGTGATAGCAAGGTCTTTCGTTTGACCTTAGTTGACCTTAGTTGTATGATAAACATATACATATTTGAAGAATTAATTAAAGGAGGAAGAATTTACATGAACTTAATCCCTACAGTTATTGAACAAACAAACCGTGGCGAACGCGCATACGATATTTACTCACGTCTTTTAAAAGACCGTATTATTATGTTAGGTAGCGGAATAGACGATAATGTTGCAAACTCAATCGTTTCTCAATTATTATTCTTAGCTGCTGAAGACCCAGAAAAAGATATCTCACTTTACATCAATAGCCCAGGTGGATCTATCACAGCTGGTATGGCTATTTATGACACAATGCAGTTCATCAAGCCAAAGGTATCTACAATTTGTATCGGTATGGCAGCTTCAATGGGAGCTTTCCTACTAGCAGCTGGTGAAAAAGGCAAACGTTTTGCACTTCCTAACAGTGAAGTTATGATTCATCAACCTCTTGGTGGAGCACAAGGGCAAGCAACTGAAATTGAAATTGCTGCTAAACGTATTCTTTTCTTACGTGATAAGTTGAATAACATTCTTTCAGAACGCACTGGTCAACCATTAGAAGTAATTGAGCGTGACACAGAGCGCGATAACTTTATGACTGCTGAAAAAGCTCTTGATTACGGACTAATTGATCAAGTGTTAACAAGAAAACCTGATGAAGGTCCTGCTAGTAAGTAATATTTATAATCAAAGTAAGGTGTCCCTTAGTAACATGGGGACGCCTTTTTTAGTGGGGATTTTGATTCGGATTCGTTCTGGCATTTTCAGGGATATGGTCCGCATGCCAGGGATTTGGATGTAAGGCGATTCAAGGATCTATGCTGGAGGCATTCTTTACTGGCACTAGATGTTTGGACCAGTTTGTCGATAGCTATTTATCTATTAAGGAAAAACTTAGACAATGCCAACAACTAATTTTGCTTTTATCGGTAAGTTTTTATCCACTGATGTTTCCTCACAATTAACCTGGCTAGAATCAGAAGTCGTACGATTTACACGACGTAAGCTACGTCCTATTACCCCACTTGAACTTCGAGATCACCTTGGAATATGTGACCGGCAAGTTAGACGAATCTTGCATAACTTCAATCTACAGTGATTCATGTGAAAAACATTGTTGGATCATTTATAGGACTGAGAATCCGCTATTTAAGGATTTCTGTCTAGTTCTGGGCTCATCGTGGACTGACATTCCGCTATTAGTCTAATATGAGCTTTTGGGGTGGGGGTTTAGGGAATATAACGGAATCTGAGTCCGCAATTGCACCTTTTTTGTGGATTTTGAACCATTTAACTGATTCTGAGTCCGCATTCACATTCTTAAAGAGTAGAGATTGCAGTCAACTACGAAGTAAAAGGATGATTTTCTAATGGAAGTTTATTTGACCTTGCTCTAACATTACCCGATGCCGGCTAACAAAAAAGGCCCTCTCACTAAACAGTGATTGGCCCTTTATCGTTTATCCCTCTTGTTGAACAAATGTCGCTAATGCTTCTAATGCATCTGCTTCATCATTACCTTCAGCAGCTAACGTAATTGTAGCTCCAGAGCCAACTGCTAAGCTCATTAGACCCATAATACTTTTCGCATTAACCTTTTTGCCATCTTTCTCTAGGAAAATATCTGAAGAATACTTATTTGCCTCTTGAACGAAAAGGGCAGCTGGACGCGCCTGTAAACCTGTTTTTAATAATACCTCTACTTGTTTTTCAACCATTTTAATTCCTCCTCTATTTTGTTGTTTTTAGCTATCGGAAATCGGATGTCCGGCACGTATTTTATCTGCTATTTCGTCAATCTTCCGCAAGCGGTGATTGATTCCTGATTTACTGATTGTTCCTGTTGAAACCATTTCTCCGAGTTCTTTTAAAGTGACATCAGCATATTTCACGCGAAGCTCTGCAATTTCGCGAAGCTTCTCTGGTAATGCAGTTAAACCAACGGTTGATTCAATGAATCTTATATTTTCAACCTGTCGTAATGCAGCACCAATCGTTTTATTTAAATTGGCTGTCTCACAGTTTACAAGTCGGTTCACGGAATTTCTCATATCCCGAACAATCCTTATATCTTCAAAGCGAAGCAACGCACTGTGAGCTCCAATTATATTCAAAAATTCAGTAATTCTCTCTGCTTCTTTAAGATAAGTAATAAACCCTTTTTTGCGCTCTAATGTTTTAGCATTTAAGCCGAACGTATTCATTAATTCACATAAAGACTCGATATGTTCTTTGTATAACGAAAATATTTCTAGATGATATGACGATGTTTCTGGGTTATTAACAGAACCACCTGCTAGAAATGCCCCACGAAGATAGGAACGCTTACAGCACTTTTTAACAATGAGCTCTTTTGAAATATCATATAAAAAAGTGAAGCCCTCATTACTTTTTACGATCTTTAAATCTTCTAAAATTTCCTGTGCGCGCTCTACAAGGCGAACGATATAAACATTATTTTTTTTCAGTCTCATCTTTTTACGAACAAGCAGCTCAATTGTTACATTGTATTCTGATTTTAGCAATGTATATATTCTACGGGCAATTGCAGCATTTTCCGTTTGAATATCTAGGACTAGTTTTCTATTCGAAAAGGAGAGTGAGCCATTCATTCGAATTAAAGCTGATAGCTCTGAACGAACACAGCAAGGCTTTAATTGTATATTTGTAAGTTCTTTCTTTGTTTCTGATGCAAATGACACAACATCACCCCCGTGTAGATGGTTAGAAAGTGCATCCGTTTGCACTTTTTATTATAAATGATTTTGCAAATTAATTCCCCTCTAAAACACGGGCTGAATCAACTAAATTATATAAGATGGAAGCAACTTTGGTTGTGTCATGACGAATTACTTCATCTTCGTAACTAATTATATTTCCATGTATAATTTCAAGGCCTAGCGCAGAAAGACGTTGTAAGTCGTAATCAACGGATTGCGCAAGCTCTTTTGCATATTTTGCTTTAATCTTATCAGGAATTCCTTCATCATTCACTAAAATCATATCAAGAAATGATGAATTCATATGTCGGTATAAGGCTTTTACATGATCACTAGCTGTGTAATTTAAGGTCTCACCAGCTTGTGTCATCACGTTACATATATAAACCTTTTTTGCTTTGGCTTTTATGACTTCTTCTCCGATTTTAGGCACTAGTAAGTTCGGAAGAATACTAGTATAGAGACTACCTGGGCCAACTATAATTAAGTCAGCTTCACGGATTGCTGTCAAGGTTTCATTCACGGGTTCAATGTCTTCAGGTGTTAGAAAGACTCTCTTGATTTCCTTACCTGAATACGGAATTTTTGATTCTCCTGACACAATTGTTCCGTCTTCCATTTCTGCATGCAACACAACACTACGATTTGCAGCAGGTAACACTCGTCCTCGGACGTTTAACACCTTGCTCATTTCGCTTATGGCATGTACAAAGTCACCTGTAATTGTTGTCATTGCCGCTAGAATTAGATTACCAAGTGAGTGTCCAGACAACCCACTTCCATTTTTAAATCGATGCTGAAACAACTCCTCTACTAATGGTTCAACATCTGATAATGCCGCTATTACATTACGTATATCCCCTGGTGGTGGAATATCCATCTCATCACGAAGTCTACCTGAACTGCCACCATCATCTGCAACTGTTACAATTGCAGTTATATCTAGAGGATGCTTCTTTAACCCTCTTAGTAAGACGGAAAGACCTGTTCCTCCCCCGATAATGACGATTCTAGGCTGTCTTGCTTGCTTCATAATTATTCCTTCCTCTTATCAATATCACGATGAGAGACAATGGTTTTATATTCATTTGAGAAAAAATTACCAAGATATTCAGCAAGTGTTACAGAGCGATGTTGCCCACCAGTGCAACCAATGGCTATTACTAACTGACTTTTACCCTCTCGCTTGTAGTAAGGAAGCATAAAGGCCAATAAATCAATCAATTTTTCAACGAATTTTTGAGTTTCTCCCCATTTTAAAACATAGGATGAAACTTCTTCATCAAGCCCGGTTTTAGGTCTAAGTGTATCGATGTAATGAGGATTTGGTAAAAATCGCACATCGAAAACGAGATCAGCATCGATAGGAATACCGTATTTAAATCCAAATGAAAAGACATTCACCGAGAAAGTCTGTGAAGAATGTGTTGAAAACTGCTTAAGTATTTTTTCACGAAGCTCTCTTGGTTTTAAGTTAGATGTATCATAAATTAGCTGGGCTCTCCCCTTTAATTCCTCAAGAATCTCTCTCTCATTTTCAATCCCAGTAAGTGGAGATCCGTTATTGGCCAACGGATGAGAGCGACGAGTTTCTTTATAACGACTTACTAAAATAGAGTCTTTTGCATCCAAAAAGAGGATTTGTGGTGTAATCCAAGATTTTTCAGTAATATCATCTAGTGCTTCAAAAAGACTTTCAAAGAACTCTCTTCCACGTAGGTCCATAACTAATGCTACTTTATTCATTTTACTTCCTGACTCTTTCATAAGCTCTAAAAATTTAGGAAGTAAAGAAGGTGGTAGATTATCAACACAAAAGTAGCCAAGGTCTTCAAAACTTTGAATAGCAACTGTTTTTCCAGCCCCGGACATTCCTGTGATTATCACTAATTGAATATCACTTGTAGAACCAGTACTCATTGTTTTATCCTCCAATATACAAGAAATAGTTAGCTAGGATCTAAGCGATAGGCAAGTAGTTCAAAATTGGGGGTATAGGTAAAGGTTCCGTAAATCGTACCACTCCCCTTAATCAAGTAGTCGATGATATGAAAATCACCTGGTGCCATCGGAAGATCGCCTACTTTATCAATTTCATGCCAAGCAACCTTTCCCTCTTCAGATTCATCCACATTTTCCCCATCATATTCTGATGCATAGAAAGTGAACATCATCCACTCAGAAACGATTTCCTCTTGGTCCTTAATTATAAAAGTAAAAATCCCCTTTATTGTAGGATTTTTTAAATATATTCCTGTTTCTTCTCGATATTCTCTTACACAAGAATCTTTAACAGATTCTCCTTGCTCCATCTTCCCACCCGGTGCTACCCACCAGCCTCTGCTTGGTTTTTGAAGTAGGAGTACTTTATTGTCTTTCACAAGAACGCAGTTAGTCACCCTTTGCACACATTTCACCCCGAGTCGAACAGCTAGGTGCTGTATATATATGTATTTCTGTATCCCGCTGCATGTAAATGAAAGCATTATCATTTATTATACTATTTAAAGTAATGTGTAACAATGAACAAGATATGTTTTAAAAATTTTTGTAATGTAATATTCTCAGGTTATATTACGAATTAGTTTTTTATAGGTTTCACGTTTCGTAACGATTTCATGATAAACATGTCTATTGTCCTATTTTTCTGTGCTTTTTATATAAAAAAGGGGCACAGGAAAGGGAACCTGTGCCTAACAAGTATCTAATATATAAAAGGGGGTCAATTACTTAAACTCATCATACTAGAAAAATATTTCATCCGTGTTACAGCAGGGTTAAATAGTAGTTACTTTTTTATAAAGGACGAGTTTACAATCACACATACTGTTGAGTTCAGCGGAAGATGCTCGCTTTCCGCGGGCGGTTCGGGGAGCCTCCTCGTCGCTACGCTCCTGTGGGGTCTCCCCTGCCCCTCACTCCCGCAGGAGTCTCGCATCTTCCGCTGAACTCAACAATGTAATAAAAATTACAGAGCCTTTAAATTGCAAAAAATAAAGTGCCAGGATCTCCTGACACTTCCACTTGTTATTGACGCTCTTTTAGTTTTTCCATTAGTGATTCGATATAGTGTTGGGCACTTTGGGCTGCGATGCTTCCGTCGCCTGTTGCTGTAACGATTTGGCGAAGTGTTTTTTCGCGGATGTCTCCTGCTGCAAAAATACCTTCGACTTTTGTTTCCATTTGGTCATTTGTTTCAATGTAGCCATTTACATTTGTAATGCCAAGGCCTTCAAATGGTTTAGAAAGTGGTACCATTCCAACATAGATGAATACGCCATCTGCGCTAAATTCTCGTTCTTCACCAGTTTTAGCATCTGTTAGTATAACGCTACCGACTTTTCCATCTTTTTCTTTAATTTCTTTCACTGTAGTATTCCAAATAAAATCAACTTTTTCATTGTCAAATGCTCGTTTTTGAAGAATCTTCTGAGCACGTAGTTCATCACGACGGTGAACAATTGTTACTTTTGTCGCAAAACGAGTTAGGTAAACACCTTCCTCAACCGCAGAGTCTCCCCCACCAACAACGACTAGTTCTTTTCCTTTAAAGAATGCCCCATCACACACTGCACAGTAAGAAACACCACGTCCGCCAAGTTCTTTTTCACCTGGTGCACCTAGCTTTTTATACTCAGCACCAGTTGTGATAATTACAGCACGTGCTTTGTATTGCTTACTTCCAGCGATAACCGTTTTATATTCTTCACCATCAATAACTTCCTTAATATCTCCGTATGCATATTCAGCACCAAATTTCTTCGCATGCTCAAACATTTTAGTGGAAAGATCAGGTCCTAAAATATGGTCAAAACCAGGATAGTTTTCGACCTCCTCTGTATTTGCCATTTGTCCACCTGGCACACCACGTTCAAGCATTAGGGTAGATAAATTCGCACGAGATGTATAAACAGCAGCAGTCATACCAGCCGGGCCAGCACCTGCAATGATTACATCATAAATTTTTTCCTCAGACATTGTATTGACACTCCTTCAATGCAAATAATAACGTAAATTGTTGTTCTCGATTCATATATACAAAATATAGTGTATCCAACTACTATCCTATAAAAACAAGTAATAAAACGCCACAAATTTGCTCATGGCATAAAAAAATACCCCTTTAACAGGGGTATACTAAACTTCAAATAAATTTTGAACAATTTTTACATACTTACTTAACGTTGATTGAGAGATTTCATATTTTTCACTTATGTGTTTTTTTGTAGTTGATTGTTGTTGGAGAGTTCTCCACACAAACTCTGTAGCTGCAGCCCATGCTACGGTATTTGATAATGAATATTCCTCATTCATCAACTGGTCGTAGAGCATGAACCAAGTCAGAGATAGTTCCTCAAGTGAATCATCTGTGCCTTGATTATTTTTATATAGGGAGTCTGCTACTTTATATCCCTCTTCTATATATTTTGGCCCTTTAAAGGTTGATTTTTTGTTAAAGGAATGCCACACGAACTCTGCAAATTCTTTTTCAAGTGTAGAGTAAAGCAGATTTTCCTTTAAATCAATACATGAGACCGGGCTATTAGACTTGCTTGCCATAAATAATCCGTAAAGACGTTCTTCAATAAAGTCACCTTGTAACCATTTATCGTGTGGATGACTGATGGTCAGTAAAGAATTTGGTCGATCCCCAGACCAAGGCTCTGTTCCTTTTTTATCAGGATTATCCTCAATCACTCGCTTCCATGCATTTTCAGCGATAGAGATGTTTCCTGTAAAGTAAGCGGAATAAGCGAGCCAATAATAAAAGGTTTCGTCACCATCAAACCCTTGTCGTTGCAACGTTCTTAACCATTTAAAAGCCAAATCATAACGTCCAATCAAGCCAAAGGTAGCACCTAACTTATAACGATGCTCAATTAAGATAGGATAAATGCACTCAAGTTTTTTTGTTAGCTCTTTTACCTTCTTGTTTTTTCTTTGATAGTAAAGGAAGACTAGCATATTACAAAGTGCATGAAGATTTCCTGGATTTTTAGCCAGCACTTCCTCTAACAAGCGAGATGCAGTGGCAATTTCCCCTGTATAAAAATGCGCCAGTGCTAAGTTATTGTAAGCTGACCAGAATTCAGGGTACTCCTGTGTTATTTCATTTAAAAGCTCAATCGCTTCCTGAAGATTGCCTTCCTCCAAAAGATCACGAGCTTGCTCTTGTTTTAAAATCAATTCATCTTCTACTTCAAAATCTATATCGTCATCTGCTGATTCAATGGATAGTAAGTCTAGCAGGTCTTCTGTATCTTCTGCAAATTCACCATCTGGATCGTGTTTCAAGTACATCACTGCATATTTGTTTGATTCTTGAAACAAGCCTAAATGGGCATAGTTATTCGCCATAAAATACATACACTCTGTCATTTCACTATCAATCTCATTAAGAATGGTTGCATGTAGTTTATTAGATTGTTGATAATTTCCTTGGTCCGTAAGTACAACTGCTAATTGGCATAGAAACATGGGGTCTCTAGGCTCTAACTGAATGGCTCTTTGAAAGTATTTTCTGGCACTGTTCAGGTCGCGTTTACGGTACGCCTTAAGGCCTTTGTTAAAATAATACTCACCAGTTTGCACAAACGGTAATATTAGGGCAGTCTGTTGAACTTCAGTGTATGTGCTTTTTCCCATTTGTTCCTCCAGTTTCTATAATCTCACCGAAGGTAGTATAACACATAGCAAAGGTGATACATAGTAGTAGATTTGAATTGATTAATAGAAATTAACCTATCGACGCTTTTTTAGTGCACCAAGTACTTCGTCAAGCGGTAGCTTTTGTTCACGAAGTAAGACTAATAGATGGTAAAGCAGGTCTGCTACTTCCCATTTTAGTTCTTCTGGATCGCGATTTTTGGCTGCAATAATCACTTCTGCACTTTCCTCGCCGACCTTTTTTAAGATTTTATCTACGCCTTGCTCAAACAAGTAGGTCGTATAAGAACCTTCTGGCATTTCTGTTTCGCGTGTGGCAATTAGTGCTTCAAGCTCATTGATGATTGCAAAGCGATCCGTTTCCTTCTGAGATGTTTCCTGTTCTAGTAAGCTATCACTGAAACAAGTGTAATCTCCTTTATGACAAGCTGGACCAGCAGGCATTACCAATACTAAGATAGCATCTTGATCACAATCATAGCGAAGGTCTAAAATTTGTTGAGTATTGCCTGATGTTGCTCCTTTATTCCAAAGTTCCTGTCTTGAACGGCTATAAAACCACGTTTCTCTTGTTTCAATTGATTTTTTCAATGATTCTTCATTCATATAGGCTAGAGTAAGGACCTCTTTACTGTTAGCATCTTGAACAATTGCTGGAACAAGCCCTTTTTCATCGAATTTTATAGAAGCTGTATTCATCTCACAATCATTCCCTTCTCGTTTAAATAGTCCTTTACTTCTTTAACGGATGTTTCTTTGTAGTGAAAAATACTTGCAGCTAATGCAGCATCTGCTTTCCCTTCCGTAAATGCATCGAAAAAGTGTTCTTTATTTCCAGCTCCACCTGAAGCAATGACAGGAACTGTAACAGCTGAACTCACTGCTGAAGTTAACGGTAAGTTGAAGCCATCTTTTTCACCGTCACTATCCATACTTGTTAATAATATTTCCCCTGCACCACGCTGAACAGCTTCCTTAGCCCATGCAACAACTTCCCACTCCGTGGCATTACGACCACCATGTGTATAAACACGCCATGAGCCAAGTGTAGAATCGTATTTTGCATCAATGGCAACAACGATACACTGTGAGCCGAAAAAGCGTGAGCCTTCGTTGATCAAGTCGGGATTTAATAATGCAGCTGTATTAAGGGAAACTTTATCGGCACCAGCTCGTAGGATTCGTTTCATATCTTCAAGTGAATTTATTCCTCCACCAACTGTAAAAGGGATAGCTAATTGTGCTGCAACCTGCTCTATGACCTCAACCATTGTTTTACGGCCTTCGTGTGAGGCTGATATATCTAGAAATACAAGCTCATCCGCTCTTTCTTCATCATAAAACTTCGCCAGTTCCACCGGATCTCCTGCATCTCGAAGGCCAACGAACTGAACCCCCTTAACCACTCTACCATCTTTCACATCTAAACACGGGATAATTCGTTTTGTAATCATACAGTTGACACCTCTTGAATTGCCTCGCTTACTGTGAACTTGTTCGTATACAACGCTTTACCAACAATCGCTCCACCTACACCCGATTGTGCGAATTTAGACAGCTGTACTAGATCATCAAGTGAACTTACTCCCCCAGAAGCAATTACTTCTTTACCAGTTGCTCTTGCCATCGTTACCACAGCATCAATGTTTGGTCCTGATAGCATTCCATCAGTAGCGATATCTGTAAAAATAAACGTTTCCGCACCCGCTTGTGCTAGCTCTATGCCTAAGTCTGTTGCTTTAATCGAAGAGGTATTTAACCAACCTTCTGTTGCCACATAGCCATCCTTCGCATCAATACCAATAGCGATTTTAGCTCCGTATCTCGTTAGCATCTCTTTTACAAAGGTAGGATTTGAAATCGCAGCACTTCCTAAAATAACACGGTCTACCCCGTTATCAATGTAGTAAGCTACATCCTCAAGCGTACGAATTCCACCACCGATTTGTACCTTTACATTCAGTTTTTTTGCTACTTCAAGTACATATTGATCATTTACACGTTGGCCTTGTTTAGCACCATCAAGGTCAACCATATGGATCCATTCAACCCCATCGTTTGCAAATAGTTGTGCCATTTCAAAAGGAGAGTCACCATATACGGTCTCTTGATTATAGTCCCCTTGAATCAACCGAACACATTTGCCACCTCTCATATCGATTGCTGGATAAATTGAAAATGAACTCATACTGTTTCCCTCCCTTCAACGATTGCTGCAAAATTCTTTAATATTGATAAACCAATGTCACTTGATTTTTCTGGATGAAATTGTGTTCCAAACACATTCCCTCTACCTACAACGGCCGGTACCTCTACGTCATAAGAACTACTTGCTAAGATGACATCTTGAGCTTCAGTTTTAACGTAATAAGAGTGGACAAAATATACATGTCCTTTTTCAACACCATCTAATAGAGGTGAATCATTTTTGAATAACAGTTGATTCCACCCCATATGTGGAACCTTGTATGCTTCTCCGTTTTCAGTTACTCCTGGAATACGAATAACTTGCCCTGGAAGTAATGAAAGACCTTTTGTTGGACCATTTTCTTCACTTTCTTCAAAAAGTAATTGCATGCCTAGACATATGCCAAGTAAAGGTTTTCCTTCGTTAACATAGTCATGTATAAACGATATTAAGCCAGTATTTTGTAAAATCTCCATCGCATCTTTAAACGAACCTACCCCTGGTAAGATGAGGCCCTTCATTTGTTTTAAAACACTAGGATCTTCTGAAATCACGTACTCATAATTCATTCGTTCAAGTGCCTTACTCACACTGAACAAATTGCCCATTCCATAATCAATAATTCCTAGCATTTTATAACATTCCCTTCGTTGATGGGACCCCCTTAATTCGTGGATCAACCATTGTTGCTTCATCTAATGCACGTCCTAATGCCTTAAAGACCGCTTCAATCATGTGATGTGTGTTATGACCATAGTGAACAATCACATGTAAGTTCATTCTTGCTTCAAGCGCAAGCTTCCATAGGAACTCATGAACAAGCTCTGTATCGAATGTACCAACCTGTTTACTTGGAAATTCTGCTCTGAACTCAAGGTGTGGACGGTTACTTAAATCAATCACTACTTGTGCAAGCGCCTCATCCATTGGAACAAAAGCATTGCCGTAGCGTTTAATACCCTTTTTGTCACCTAACGCTTCTCTTAACGCTTGACCTATACAAATTCCAATATCTTCAGTTGTATGGTGACCATCAACCTCGATATCGCCTTTTGCATTCACATTTAAATCAAACTGCCCATGCTTCGCAAAAAGATCAAGCATATGACTTAAAAAAGGGACACCTGTTTCTAACTCAGTTCTTCCCTCTCCATCAATTGAAAATCCTAACTCTATATCTGTTTCATTGGTTTTTCGTTTAATTGTTGCTTGACGTGACATGACTATTCCTCCATTTGGTGGTTTTCGACAAGTGCCACTCACTTGTCGATTTGGTTTGGGTATGCGACAAGTACGTGGCATTTGTCGATTTTACTTCTTCAAACGCTCCTCAACTGCTCGAGCATGCGCTTCAAGGCCTTCTAATCGTGCAAATGCTGCAATTTTAGCTCCGTTTTGTTTAAGTGCATTTTCGCTATATGAAATAATACTGGATTTCTTGGTGAAATCATCTACGTTTAGTGGACTTGAGAATCTGGCTGTTCCGTTTGTTGGAAGTACGTGATTTGGACCAGCAAAGTAATCTCCAACTGGCTCTGAGCTAAATCTTCCTACGAAAATTGCTCCTGCATGCTTGATTTTTCCGACCTGCTCCATCGCATCTTCGGTGATGATTTCCAAGTGTTCTGGGGCCAACTCATTTACGACTTTAATCGCTTCATCCAGAGTTGATGTCACATAAATCGCACCATAATCACGTATGGAAGCCTCCACAATCTCTCTTTTTGGAAGAGTTGTGAGCTGCTTTTCTACTTCTGCTGCTACTTCTTCAGCAAGCCTAGATGAAGGTGTAACAAGAATACTAGACGCACGCTCATCATGCTCAGCTTGAGATAAAAGATCAGCTGCTACCTCATTCGGTAGGGCCGTTTCATCTGCTAAGACAACTATCTCACTCGGTCCAGCAATCATATCAATGTCTACATCACCAAATACCTCTCGCTTCGCTAATGCAACATAGATATTGCCGGGTCCAATGATTTTATCAACTGGTTGAACAGATTCTGTACCATAGGCAAGTGCTGCCACTGCCTGGGCTCCGCCAACCTTATAGATTTCTTTTACACCTAATTCACTCGCAGCAACTAGAACGGCTGCTGGAAGACGTCCATCTTTTCCGACTGGTGAGGTCATTACGATTCGCTCAACACCAGCTACTTGTGCAGGAATGACATTCATGAGTACTGATGATGGATAAGCTGCCTTACCACCCGGCACGTACACACCTACCGCGTCAATGGGCGTGATTTTTTGACCCAGAATGGTACCGTCTTCTTTCATCGTCACCCATGATTCTCTGACTTGTCGTGAATGGAAATCACGAATATTCTCTGCTGCTTCACGAATCACATTAATCGTTTCTACATCAACCTGTTTGAAGGCCAGTGCTACCTCTTCCTCTGTTACCTTAAGAGATGATAAAGCCACTCCATCAAATTTTTCTGTATAGTTTAACAGTGCTTGATCTCCATTCTTTTTAACATCCTCAATAATAGATAGAACAGTCTGTCTCTGTTCTTCCGTACCATTATCCAAGGAACGTTTTAAAGAAACCGAAGATGTAACATACTGAATTTTCATTTTCTCCAATCCCTTCTGTAAAAGACTACTAGAGTCCATCCACTACATTGGACAATCTTTCAACTAAATCGTCGATCCGTTGGTCCTTTAAACGATAACTAACTGGATTAACAATGATTCGAGACGTAATGTCTGTAATTCTCTCTAATTCTACAAGACCATTTTCCTTAAGTGTACGTCCAGTCGACACGATGTCTACGATTCGATCTGCAAGGCCGATTAATGGCGCTAACTCTATTGATCCATTCAGCTTAATAATTTCCACCTGTTCACCTTGTTCTCTAAAATAACTAGATGCAACGTTCGGATATTTTGTTGCTACTTTCGGTGCAACACCTTGTACTTTCGCACCGGGTATACCAGCTACTGCGAGATAACAATGGCTAATTTTTAAGTCAAGTACCTCATACACGTCACGCTCTTCTTCGAGCATAACGTCCTTCCCTGCGATTCCAAGGTCTGCTACACCATGCTCAACATATGTAGTCACATCCATCGGTTTTGCCAGAATAAAACGAATCTCTTCTTCTGGAACATCAATAATTAATTTACGTGAATCTTCGAATTCGGGTGGGAGCTTATACCCCGCTTTACGTAAAAGCTCAGCAGCCTCTTCAAATATTCTACCTTTTGGCATGGCAATTGTTAAAAGTTCTCCCATTACTTTGCCTCCATTTTTGACTTGTTACCAATAAAATATGTCACTTCAGAAAATGAACTTGTACAAGCATCAATGTCTTTAACACCAGAGATATCCTGTAATACCACACGTTCACCTTGCTCTCTTCTTTCGTTTGCAAATTGAATTGCTTCTTTTCGATTTTCCGAGCTAAAAATAACACACTGAATGGAGTTAGTCTGTTCATCCATATCTAGTGCCTCAATCAATCTATCAATGTGAATACCAAAACCAGTTGCTGACTCAGGACGGTTAAACTTATTAAACAACTGATCATAACGTCCTCCATTTCCTAACAAAAAGCCAACCTTTGGCCCGTATACTTCAAATAAAATACCTGTGTAATAGCTCATATGGCTAACTAAATTAAAGTCTATTTTAATATAGTCAGCAACCCCATAGGCTTCTAAACTTTGCCAGAGTTGCTCTAGTTCATCAACCATCTCTCGACCAGTAGTACTTTCTACAAGCTCTCTTGCCGCAGAGATTTTCGTCATATCTCCTCTTAACTTGAGAAGTTCCAGCAGACGTTGTTTATCAATAGATGATAGAGAAAGACTTTTCACATGCTCGCGATAGCCTACATAATTTTTTTCATAAAGATAACGTCGCAGAACATTGGCTCTATCTTCATTCCCAACTATCTCTAAAAATAGGGTATTCACGTATCCGATATGACCGATAGCAACTGTGAATTGTTCTAACCCTGATTGTTTTAAAGAGGAAATCATTAAAGCAATTGCCTCAGCATCCGCACTAATCGTTCCATCTCCAATACACTCAACACCAATTTGTTCAAATTCGGCAGGTCTTCCACCCTCACGTTGCTGTGCACGGAAGACATTTGCAGCATAAGCTAGTCTTAGTGGATAACCTTCTTTATAAAGCTTGGAAGCAGCAACCCGCGCAATCGGTGCAGTCATATCCGGTCTTAACACCAGAGAATGCCCTTGTTGATCAAGCAGTTTAAATAATTGTTGATCTAAGATGGCAGAAGCATTCCCGATTGTTTCATAGTACTCAAGCGTAGGTGTTTCAATAAATTGATAACCCCAGTTTTCAATTTCTGCAGACATTCTATTTCGAACCAGCTTTTTTGTTTCATATAAAGCTGGTAGTGTATCACGCATTCCGAGTGGCTTTTCAAACATGAATAACTTAGACACAGTTACACTTCCTTTTTGTGCTAGATTTATATGTTAGCCAGTTTGGCCATTGTAAGAACATTATAAAATACTTTAGTTCGCTAATATGCTAATATGATAAAGTTAATTAAAATTTTACACTCCTATTGTGGGTTCGTCAACCACGAATGGAGTATTTTTGTTCTAAGAAAGGATACAAACAAAAATAGTTATTCCGATATAACAATTAACCGAAAGCGCTTTCTTTGTTATTAAATCTGACATCCTATAATTCAACTTTTTATTGAGAAAAAACGTTCAAGCATTGTTCATTTTTTCCACATTTTATTATACAAGACTGTGTTATTCTTAATCCGAGAACAGAATAGGGGTGATAATCAATGATGCTATGTGAATGGAAAAACTTCTCTTCAGACACTGAATCTTATACTCTAGAAAGCTTTGAAGACCTAATTGGAGATGAGTTTGAATCCATGATGTTCAAAGAGGATGAAAGTATACCTGCTTTTATATGGACTGTTAACTATGTAGTTCTTGTTAAAAGGTGTTCAAAGCTGTATACAGATATTTCTTTTGAAAAAATTCCACGGAACCCAGTATGTGAATAATTTTTTTGTGAGTATTTGTGAAATGTTTCACAATATTAAATCTTTGTTTAATAAACGGAGGTCTTTAACATGGTAGTAGAAGAAAAAGTATCAGTTGAAAAGCAATCTGTATCAAAAACGATCGATAAATTAGTTGAAAATGGTTTAAAAGCATTAAAAGAATTTAATGGTTTTACCCAAGAAATGATTGATGACGTTGTAAAGCAAATGGCTCTAGCTGGCCTTGACCAGCATATGCCACTGGCAAAATTAGCTGTGGAAGAAACAAAGCGTGGGGTTTATGAAGATAAGATCATAAAAAACATGTTTGCAACTGAATATGTTTACCACAATATTAAATCCAATAAAACAGTTGGAATTATCAATGAAAATGAACATGAAGGTATATATGAGATTGCTGAGCCTGTTGGGGTCATTGCAGGGGTTACTCCTGTAACTAACCCGACTTCAACTACCATGTTTAAAGCACTTATTTCCATTAAAACACGAAACCCGATTATCTTTGCGTTCCACCCTTCTGCTCAAAAATCAAGTAGTGAAGCAGCAAGAATTCTTCGTGATGCGGCTATTATGGCAGGTGCTCCTGAAAACTGTATCCAATGGATTGAACAACCATCACTGGAAGCAACTCGGTTGTTAATGAACCATCCAAATATTTCATTAATATTAGCAACTGGTGGGTCTGGTATGGTTAAATCTGCTTATAGTTCCGGTAAACCTGCATTGGGTGTAGGGCCTGGGAACGTCCCATGCTATATTGAAAAATCAGCAAACATTAAGCGCTCGGTTAACGACTTAATTTTATCGAAAACGTTTGATAACGGTATGATTTGTGCATCTGAACAAGCCGTGATTATCGATAAGGAGATCTATTCAGAAGTAAAAAAAGAAATGACGGCTAACAACTGTTATTTCCTTAATGAACAAGAACGCACTAAAGTTGAAAAGCTAGTAATTAACGAAAAATCTTGTGCAGTTAATGCTGACATAGTAGGAATGCCAGCATATGAAATTGCCCAAATGGCTGGTGTTTCTGTACCTGAAGAGACTAAGATTCTAGTAGCAGAGATTCAAGGAGTTGGACCTGAATATCCACTATCTCGTGAGAAATTAAGTCCAGTACTAGCTTGCTATAAAGTAACTAGTTTAGAAGAAGGTTTAACAAGAGCTGAAGAAATGCTTGAATTCGGCGGACTAGGACACTCTGCTGTTATTCATACAACCAATCAAGATGTAATGAACGCTTTTGGAATTCGAATGAAGGCGGGACGTATTATCGTAAATGCTCCATCTTCTCAAGGTGCTATTGGGGATATATATAATGCTTATATGCCATCACTTACTCTTGGATGTGGTACTTTTGGTGGAAATTCTATTTCTACTAACGTTGGAGCCATTCACCTAGTTAACATTAAAAAGATGGCGAAAAGGAATGTTAATATGCAGTGGTTTAAAGTTCCACCTAAAATTTATTTTGAAAAGAACTCAACTCAGTATTTAGCAAAAATGCCTAATATCTCAAAAGCACTTATTGTAACGGATGAAGGAATGGTTAAGCTCGGATATGTGGATAAAGTTCTTTACTATTTGAGAAAACGACCAGACTATGTACACTGTGAAATTTTCTCAGAAGTAGAGCCTGACCCTTCTATTGAAACAGTGATGAAGGGTGCAGAGATGATGGCGAACTTCCAACCAGACGTTATTATTGCTCTTGGTGGTGGTTCTGCAATGGATGCAGCTAAAGGAATGTGGTTATTTTATGAACACCCAGAGACAGAGTTTAATAGCTTAAAGCAGAAGTTCTTAGATATCCGAAAACGGATTGTAAAATATCCGAAGCTTGGTGGCAAAGCACAGTTCGTTGCGATTCCAACTACTTCAGGAACTGGCTCTGAAGTAACTTCCTTTTCTGTCATTACAGATAAAAAAGCCAATATTAAGTATCCATTAGCTGATTATGAGTTAACACCAGACGTCGCTATTATAGATCCTCAGTTCGTTATGACCGTACCAAAACATGTAACAGCTGACACTGGGATGGATGTGTTAACTCATGCCATTGAGGCTTATGTATCCGTCATGGCAAATGATTATACTGATGGGTTAGCCATAAAAGCAATCCAACTTGTATTTGAATATCTACCAACTGCTTATCGCAATGGCAGTGATGAGCTTGCACGCGAGAAAATGCACAATGCGTCCACTATTGCTGGGATGGCTTTTGCCAATGCATTCCTCGGCATTAACCACAGTTTAGCACATAAATTGGGAGCTGAATTCCACATCGCTCACGGACGCTCAAATACAATCTTAATGCCACATGTTATTCGCTATAATGCAACAAAACCTAAGAAGTTCACTGCATTCCCTAAATATGAGAACTTTATTGCAGACCAACGCTATGCAGAAATAGCAAAATCACTCGGCTTACCAGCTCGTACACCAGAAGAAGGCGTTGAGAGCCTAATACAAGCAGTAATAAAACTAGCCAAAGAGCTTGAAATACCTATGAGTATTGAAGCCAACGGCGTAGACAAAGCAACTTTCGAAAGCAGAGTAGATTTCCTGGCTGAACGAGCATTTGAAGATCAATGTACTACAGCCAATCCGAAACTACCATTAGTTTCAGAACTGGCCAACATCTACCGCTCTGCCTTCAAAGGCGTTTAAAAAACTTACTCCTAACCCAGTCCTTCCCATAGGCCTGGGTTTTTCATTTAAAAAGTGTAACTTATTATTTAGTCAACCGTCATTACCCCACTGAGAACATTCTCTGAACCCAAAAGGAGTGAAAACCATTGAAAAAACTCGGAATACTTTTGCTATTTGGCTGCATGCTACTTGTTGGCTGCTCAACAAAGGAGAATCCCTACCTTGTGAAATGGGAAATTACTAATCAGAGCTTGGCAACCGTTATATTGACAGATGAGCAAGGAGACTACCTCAATGTTATGTACACCTTTAAAGTGAAAAACAAATCAAACGAAACTTTGAAGATTGAAACCATTGAGCCGAAGGTCAAAGAAAGCATGAAAAGTTTGTCAAAAAAATCTGATATCACGTTAGAGGTTGGCAAATCCATTCAACCCCTAAAAGATATTAAACTCAAGATCATCTAGCCTTTGAATCAGACAATTTCAAAATTAGCATGAGTGACGTGCTCGAAGGAATCACCATTTACACCTCAACCGGAGAGTCCACGTTTTTGGAGATTCCGTTCCCATAACCCAAAGAACCGTTTCGATAATCCGAAACGGTTCTTTGGCTGTGTGGAAAACCTCATTTATTCTAATGAAATCCAATCACTGAATACTTCATTATCTTCTATTTTAAAATATGCCTTTGTGAAGCGGAGCCATTCATAGCTATCTACTTCCTTATAGCTATACAATTCTGCATATTTCTTTAAATAAGCAAATGCAGCCTCTGTACTACCAGTAAGTTCCCAAAGCTTAATTGATGGCATTTCGTAATTTGCAACCATAAACCCAAACCCTGCATATTCATGTAATGGTTTACCAGCTTTTTGTTGTTCACCGTCGACCATTTTTAGATTATCATGCGCAGTTTGAAAGGCCCCTTCAGGTGATCTACCATCAAAGCCTATAAAATAAAGGTAGGTTGCAAAGTTTGTTAACCCTTCATCAATATACGTATCGTAATAAGGGTCATTACTCACCAGCCCATAAAACCATTGATGGGCAATTTCATGGACGATCACGTGAGAATGTCCACTCTCAGCAGATGTTACAGTCACAATCCCCGGATACTCCATCCCACCTTCATCCATAATGAGGTCAAGCTGCTTATGAGGAAAAGGTGCAATTTGCTCAGATAAGTAGTTTACAGCATTCAATGAGAGTTTAAGAACGCGGTCCATATTCTCACTAGATGGAAGTCCTATCGCTCTTACCTCAACATCCCCTGCCATACCTTCAACAACCTTCATATCCTTTGTAATCGCCATGTAGAAATCCTTGATATTATTTTTAACCAAGACACCAGTCGTTGACGCTTCCTTTGGATCCTCATCAGAAGAACTGAAGACCATATACTCTTCAGGCAATTGATAGGTAACTGTGAAATCGCTAAAGTCTGTGTGATATGACTCTCCTCTTGAATTATAATCCTCCTTTTTCCATCCAGAAGAGTAGGTTGCTAGCATCGGATACCACTGTGCTAAATAATAGTTATTGTTTCTTTTTGAAAAACGAATGCCTGGTTCAGGTACAACAAAGGAGTATTTCACATTTACTATCCTTTCTGCACCCGGCACAACCCCATTTTCAGCTGGGATATATAATGTATCATGTTTTAAAAGATACCTAGTATCCTTACCATCGACCTCTACACCCTCAACAGTTAATTCCCCTACACCTTCCATATGTTTTGGCTTATTTTCTTCAATGAAGGCATTTGGGATTAGGTAGAATATCATTTCATTCCATGTATCGGGTGAGTGATTTTCAACCTTTATTTCTGCATTAACAGTAAAGCGATCAACGTCATCAAGTGTTAAATTCAAATCATAGGTTGCTTTATTTTCATTTACGATTGGGTCTAGCTGAAAACTTTCAATGTCTTCAAAGCCCGTAGTAACGGGTATGGTCCGTTTAGTTGCCTTCGGAAATGCTGGAATCTCTAGCGGTTGCGGCGTTTCCTCAGCTATCTCTTTGCTTGCTTCTTCTTTCTCTACTTCCTCAGTTTGCTTTGGTGTTTCTTGAGTCACATCCTCTACTTTGTCACTACATGCTGTCAGCAACATGATAAGGAATATGCCCATCACCCACTTTTTCATAAAATTTCCCCCTTAAATTTAACAAGTGTGAGGGTAAACCCTCCCCTGTTTTATAACTCTATTAATTCGTTAACCTTCCAAATTATTCCTACATGAAAAGAAAAAAATCCACAACCAGCTCTATAACTGATTGTAGATTTCGTCATTACTCATTCGTTTTTCCATTTCTTCCTTGGTGTAAATAACGCGCATTGGGTTTCCGCCGACAAATGCTCCTTCAGGAACATCTTTATGTACGAGGGTTCCTGCTGAGACGATGGCTCGGTTCCCAATCGTAATTCCGGGCAATATTGTAGAGTTAGCGCCAATCATTACCTCGTCACCAATCACTACATCTCCAAGACGATATTCTTTTATTAAATACTCATGTGCAAGGATCGTCGTATTATAGCCAATGACCGTGTTCCTACCGACGCTAATTTTTTCTGGAAACATGATATCCAACATAACCATTAGCGCGAATGAAGTTTGGTCACCAACCTTCATTTTTAAAAAGGTACGGTATAACCAATTTTTAAAAGATAATACTGGCGTATACCTAGCTAACTGAATGACAATAAAATTTTTCATTACTTTTAAAAAAGGGACCGTTTTATAAATGTGCCAAAGGGAATTACCACCTGACACAGGATATCTTGTCGTATTTCTCAACTTATTCAGCTCCAATAATTTTCAACAAATCTCCCATATGCTTTAGCATATAATCTGGTTTGAATGAGGCTAGATAGTCTTCACCCTTCGCTGTCCATACTACCCCAGCTGTCAACGTACCTGCGTTTTTACCCGCTAGTACATCGTGATGATTATCACCAACCATGATTGCTTGTTCTGGAGTTGAATCTAGTTGTTTTAACGCTAATAGAACAGGCTCTGGATCTGGCTTTGCATGTTTAACATCATCGAGTGTGACAACTACATCAAAAAACTGATCTAACTTAGTCAGTTTAAGTCCCATGTCGACTACATTTCGAACCTTTGTAGTTACGATGCCTAGCTTAAATCCTTTTTCATGAAGCGTTTGAATTGTTTCAAACACTCCTTCAAATTCCGTTACAAGCTCATCATGCTTTCCAATATTATAAGCACGGTAAGTTGCAATCATTTCTTCGTAGCGCTCTTTATCAACTGAAGTAAATGTTTCAGTCAGAGTTGGTCCCATATATTTCAAAACATCTTCACGCTTATATTGACCAGGATAATAGGTTTCAAATGTGTGTAGAAATGAAGAAATAATTAGTTCATTTGTGTCAATCAATGTTCCATCTAAATCAAAAAGAAGAGTATCAATTTTCATAGGTAGCTTCCTTTCTACTTGTATGTTCTACTCTGTTCCAAATATAGGCGACAGTAATTGTTAGTAATATGGCTACAACTAGACGAATAATTAATAATGGCAATACCGGAATGCCGAGTGGGATAAAGATTAGGGTATCTTCTACCACAGCATGACAGGCTACAAGGAAGATAAAAGCAAGCGTAACATCTTTCTTACTTACATTATCCTCTTTTACAGCTTGTATCATTACACCTGCACCATACGCTAATCCAAAGAATAATCCTGCAGCTAGTGTAGTTGATGTATTTTCCTTCATTCCAAGTAATTTAGTTACAGGAGACATCCATTTCGAAAAGACAGATAACCACTGTAGATCCTTCATCACTTGGATTGCCACCATTAAGGGGATAACGATGATCGCTAATTGAAAAACTCCGATTGAGGCTTTTTCTAAGCCTTCAACTAAAATATTGAACCACCCTGAAACCAATTCATCTGAGCGAGTAATAAATCCATATTGAGCTAACTCGCCACCACCTTGCCAGGTAAGATTAATAATGAATGCTGAAAAGAAGGCTAAACCTAGACGTACACACACAACAACCCATACCTTAATCCCAACCTTAGCAGCAACTGTTGATTCAACAATTAGGTTATGTGAGAAGGAAAGCATAACAGCTAATATAAAAACTTCTTTCACCGTTAAATCTAGTGTTAAGATTGCCCCTATGGCAGCGTATAAATTCAAAAAATTTCCGATTACAAAAGGAATAGCTGCTTCACCTGATAATCCAAACCAGCCCATAATGGGGGTAATTAAATTAATTATCCACCCTAAAACCGGTGTGTATTGTAATAAGGTAACAATGAGAGTGATAGGAAAAATAACTTTACCTAGTGTCCAGGTTGTTTTTAAACCTACAACTAATCCCCTTTTAAGTGTATCAACCATTGTGACTCTCTCCCCCATTTTTCTAGCTGTCCAAATATCTCTGTTTTGAAAAACCCTTCATTCTTCTATAGACAATCGTTACAATGGCTAAAGCAATTAGAACAAGTGAGATGACTTGAGCAATACGAAGTGTTTCCGTAAGCATTAAACTATCTGTTCGTAAGCCCTCAATGTAAAAGCGTCCAATCGAATACCAAATAACGTAGGTTAAGAATGACTCACCACGGCGAAGATTTACTTTTCGAAGGAGAATAAGAATAATAACTCCCGCAAAATTCCACAACGATTCATATAAGAAAGTCGGAATATAGTACGTTCCATTAATAAACATTTGATCCATAATAAAATCTGGTAACAGATTATAATAAGTTTGTATTTGATCCTCAGGAATGGGTCCACCATGAGCTTCTTGGTTCATGAAATTTCCCCAACGACCAATCGCTTGCCCTAAGAGAATACTTGGTGCAGCAATATCTGCTAGCTTCCAAAAGGAGATACCTTTTACTTTTGCAAAAACAAAACCAGTAACGACGGCCCCTATTAATCCACCATGGATCGCTAGGCCACCCTCCCAAATTTTAATAATATCCGCAGGATTTTGAGAGTAATAATCCCATTTAAAAATCACATAATATGCTCTTGCACAAATGATTGCAATTGGGATTGCGAATAAAACTAAGTCTACAAATGTATCTTTATGTAACCCTCTTCGTTCTGATTCTCTAACTACTAAAAGTAATGCAAGCATTGCACCTAGACCAATAATTAATCCGTACCAGTGAATTGCCAGTGGACCTAGCTCCAAAAACACTGGATTCAACGGTTGAATATCTCTTTCCATCCCCTAGTCTCCCTTCAACCTCTATATTTTTTTACATATCTTCATGATCATTATCTTCAATGACATCTGTTAAACGATTGGAAAACTGCTCAGCTGCATTCACACCCATTCGTTTTAACCGAATATTCATCGCTGCAACTTCAATAATAACAGCTAAGTTTCGTCCAGGTCGAACTGGAACAGTTAGCTTCGTAACATCTGTGTCAATAATTTTCATTGTTTCTTCTTCAAGACCTAAACGATCATATTGCTTGTTCTGATCCCAAAGTTCTAAATTGATCACAAGTGTAATACGTTTAAAATTCCTTACAGCACCAGCACCAAAAAGTGTCATAACATTGATAATTCCCAAGCCGCGAATTTCAAGTAAATGTTTAATTAAATCGGGGGCAGTACCCACTAACGTGTCTTGGTCCTCCTGACGAATCTCAACACAATCATCTGCAATGAGACGGTGACCACGTTTTACAAGCTCGAGTGCTGTTTCACTTTTACCAACACCACTTTTACCTGTAATCAACACGCCTACTCCGTAAATATCAACAAGTACCCCGTGAACAGCAGTTGTTGGTGCTAATTTACTTTCTAAATAGTTGGTAACCCTACTCGAAAGTCTCGTTGTTTTCATTTCCGTTCGTATAACTGGAACTGACTCTCTCTCAGAAGCATCGATTAGCTCCTGAGGAATCTCCATACCTCTAGAAACTAAAATTCCTGGGGTGATATCAGTACAAAGCTTTTCCATTCTAATAGCCTTTTCTTCTGAACTTAATCTTTCAAAAAAACTAAGCTCCGTTTTTCCTAATATTTGAATTCGTTCAGCTGGATAATAGGTAAAATAGCCCGCCATCTCCAGACCTGGTCTAGAAATATCACTTGTCGTAATAGGGCGATTAATTCCTTCTTCCCCACTGACTAACTCCAAATTGAACTTCTCTATTAAATCCTTTGTACGAACTTTAGGCAACTTCATAACCCCTTTCAAAGGTAAACATTAGTTTCATTTTAGCACTTTTTTCTAGGAACAAAAAATAAATAGGAAAATATTTTTCAGTGTTACTACTTTTGCAATAAATGTCGAAATTTCTTTTTAAAAATTTTAAGTTAAATTGTAACTTTATGCCAACTTATTTCGACTAACGTCTTGGAGAGCAAAAATCTAGGAATAAATATTAGGGAAATAAACCATATGGGGGATATTTAAATGGTAGTGAGTCGGAATTCACTATATATTTTAATTATAATTAGTACTCTATTGACGGCTTGTAGTTTTACCGAAACCGAGCAGTCAAGTGGGCATGTATATGATCGTAGTAGTTTAGATAAAGAGGAAGTACCAACAGGTGAAGAAGATGATGAGGTCATACGACTTTATGAGCAAAATATCACTTATTTAGTAGATGGCCTAGAACATTCAGAAACCGGATTTTTAAATACGAGTACAAATCAACTATTTTCTATCTATCTATTTAAAGACTTTCAATTAGAAGTTGCAGCACCAGGTCAAGATGTACTTTTACATAAAGAAAAAGAAGATGTATATATGAGTATTGAGCTAATACCAGAAGATATCAATTTTTTTGAACTAGAATACGATACGTATAAACAGTTAAACGTAATAAGTAACTCAATTCATCGGGAGGTATGGAATCAACCGGACCTACTATTGAAGGGAGCGGTTATGTTACATGCAGAAAATGAATATGAATCGGTACAAGTTATTCTAATAAAAGATAGAGCTCATTTCCCTAACATGAAATTAACCATCCATGCACCAAAAGATGATGAAGTAGTTGAAAAATTTCTATCTATGGCTAAAACAATTGTAAAAACAAGCATGAACAGATAGAGATAAGTGAGGATTAGCTTAACTAGCTAATCCTCTATTTTCATTTACCTTTGATAGACAAGTCTGAAACTTTAACTCTATTTCGTCCTTGTGTTTTTGACTCGTACAAGGCAGTATCGGTTAACTCGACAAACCTTTCGTAGGTTAGTTCCTTGTTGACAGGATAATAGGTTGATACCCCGACACTGATTGTTACAAATGGAGATACGTCTGATTTTTCATTTGGAATTTGAAGAGCTTCAGTATTTTTTCTAAGTTCCTCTGCGATTATTCTTCCACCTGTTTCAGCAGTATCAGGGAGAATGACGGCGAACTCCTCACCACCATATCTTGCAACAAGGTCTCCTGAGCGAGTTGCTGTTGCCTCTAGAACCAATGCTACCTTTTTTAAGCATTTATCTCCTTGTTGGTGCCCATATGTATCATTGAATCTTTTAAAATGGTCAATGTCTAACAGAATTAAAGAAAGCGGACTTTTAGATCTTCTAGAACGTTTCCACTCATTTCTCAACTTCTCATTAAAGGCTCGCCTGTTAGCTATTCCAGTTAACCCGTCCAAATTGGTGAGCTTACTTAATGACTCATTTACTTCAACAAGTTCCTTCTCTATCTTTTTTAATTCAGTGATATCTGAAAATACAGCCACATAGTTTTCAACTCTCCCAGTTCTATCTCTAATGGCAGTGATATTTAACCATTCTGGATATGGTTCACCAAGTTTATTTTTATTCCATATTTCACCCTGCCAATACCCTTTCGTAATCAAGCTCGTCCAAAGGTGTCGATAGAAAGATGCCTTATGTATACCGGACTTAAGAAGACGAGGATTCTGACCAATTACTTCATTTTCAGAGTAACCAGTAATATCCATGAAGGCTTTGTTCACATAAAGAATTGTACCATCAGCATCTGTGATCGTTACACCTTGAGTTGTTGCATCAATTACCTTTGCTAGCAGTTGATTTTTTTCATGAACCCCTAACATAAGACACACCCCCTATCCTACTTTATAGGTAAATATTACTATATAATGACTTACTTTACTGTGTCTAAATTGGTAATGTTTTCATTTTTTTCATTAGGACGGAAGGAAACTATCCCTACAAATTTAAACATTAAAAAAGAACGCCCTAATGAGCGTTCTAAAATCATC
Organism: Cytobacillus suaedae; assembly: GCA_014960805.1. Taxonomy (GTDB): domain Bacteria; phylum Bacillota; class Bacilli; order Bacillales; family Bacillaceae_L; genus Bacillus_BV; species Bacillus_BV suaedae. Next base: position 3,953,186 of record CP063163.1, read on the forward strand.
TACTTTTTCTTCTCTTGCAAAGGTTTAATAATGACCATTTCTATGAGTAGATTCAGGATTGAAATAATGATAGCAGCAAGAATAGCAGTGCCAAAGCTATCAATAACAAAAGAATCTCCCATAAGCGCTTGAGCTAAATATAAAGTAATTGCATTGATCACGAATAAAAACAAACCTAAGGTAAAGAAAGTAACTGGTAAAGTTAATATCACAAGAATTGGTTTAACAATCACATTTAAGATCGAAAGAATAAAGCTTGCTAAAATGGCTGCACCAATTCCTTCAAGGTGGAATGATTCTAAGTATCCAGCTACTACAATTAATACTAGACTGTTCACTAATATGCTAGCAAGCCATCTCATTTCTAGATAACATCCTCTCTATTTGGGACAACAAAGATCCAAATGATATACACAAGGCCAAGTGTACCTACACCTAAAATGAATGCTAATGCGAATAGTACTCGCAGTAGTGAAGCATCGATACCTGAATATTCAGCTAAGCCTCCAAGGACTCCTCCTAGCATTCGGTTTGAGCGTGAGCGATATAACTTTTTCACGACTTACGCACCTCCTGACGGTTTCACTATAACAGAGCCGGTTTTCGTCTCGGCAAATACATGCAGTACATTTGTGCTCTGTTTATTTGATTGAAAGCGAAGGGATTTTTGAACAACCTCGCTCTTCTCTTCCACAATTTCAATATTAGGCATCTCACACTTAAAGCTTCCTAGATTGGTTTTCAGCTCACCGTCAATTGAAACTTGAGTAGGAACAAACAAATCGATATTCCCAGTCGTTGTTTTCATATGAGCAGTGTGAGGTTCTCCATCTTGCAATGCACAAATTATATTACCATTAAAGCTTTGCAAATCTACTTTTCCAAAACTACCATTGACAGAAAGTGTACCATTAATTGTTTCTGCCTCTAGCTCCTGCCCTGAACATCCTTCAGCTTTAATATGCCCATTAGCTGTTTCAAGCTCTAATTCTACTGAACGTATATTCTTCACATCAATCGAACCATTAGCTGTCTTTGCCTTAAACTCGTTCACTTGTAGATTTTCCCCTGAAATCGGCCCATTAAACATTCGAACCTTAATTTTTTCATAATCTGTTTGAGGAATATAAAGAACTGCATTTACTTTCATCTGTTTTTTCTGTACTGAGAAAATTAATCGATTCCTCTCAATTGAAAAAAGAACATCTTGAAGAAATGCTTTTCGTGCCTCATCTTGAGTATCTACTCTATATACCTTAGCATTACACTCAACTCTAACATCTTCTTCATTCCAAGGTACCAGTTTTACACTTCCATTAGCGACATCCAGATCAATTTGATTGATAAAAGAATTTGAGTTTTGGAAGATATGTTGGATTTCTACAGCATTACCAAAATTAAAATCTAGGTCTATGTCTTTTATTTTCTTTAATGCACTGTCAATAAAGTCCAAAAATTTCACTTTTGTAGAAGATTGTTTGTAGGATGCATTTTCCTTTTTAATATGCTCACTGCCCTCACTATTTACATTTGTTGAAAGCTCTGTTACCACGTGTTCTTGAAAAGAACTTTGACTTTCACCTGTGGCAGACTTTTCTTCTAGTTTTTCAATTAATAGAAGGGCTTCCTCTGCTGTTAATTTTCCTTCTTCAACTAACTTTAAAATTCGTTTACGCTCTTCAATCATCATTGTACCCCCTAACAGTTTATGTGTTTTTATTTTGCTAGAACCTGGATCCCTTTTATAACATTCCAAATGACAACAATAATGCTTATCAAACTAAATAGCGCGAAGAAAATAAACATTCCACCTACTGCGACTTCCGTTGAACCTGCAAAGAGCATTGGAATAATGAAGAAAATGACCGTTATGAATGGGATAAGATGTGAGATGAATGCTTTTTTCGCATGGTCTCTTACTTCGGTGTCCTGTACTATAAAATAAACTGCGATTGGTAGCAAAAAGCCTGCAAAGAAGATACTAAAATAACATAATGAAGAAATGATTTTATTTGTTTCCATATTTATCAACTCCTTATACATACATATACGGAGATGATTACAATTAGTTTCAAATTTTTTAAAAGGAGAAAAAAAGATTTTTTTGCTAAACAAACGTTTGATTGGTTTTTTCAAGTGCTTGTGGGGCAAGGGCTAGACCCTATTCATCAAACGTTTGTTTAAATTTTGATCGAATTTAAATAAACGTTTGTTTAGTTATACTCCACTTTGAAATTTGACCGTTCCTTTGCGCTTCAGACACTTGCTTTCCGCGGGGAGGAAGTCGAGCCTCCTCAACGTTCCGTCTGCGGGGTCTCGACCTTTCCTCTATCTCCCGCAGGAGTCAAGTGTCTTCCGCTCCAATCCACTCTGTAATATAACCAAGAAAACAATCCTGACTAAATGAAATAAAAAAGATCAACCAACATGTGATTGATCTAGATAAATCTATTTTGTTACTGTTTCTTTTTCTTTGATTAGTTCTTTCATTCGTTTGCGGTCACGTTCTAGGATTGGTTTTAGGTAGTGTCCTGTATGGGATTTTGGGTTGTTGGCAAGGTCTTCTGGTGTGCCTGTGCCTACGATTTGTCCACCTTTGTCTCCACCTTCGGGTCCTAGGTCTACTAGGTAATCGGCTGCTTTGATTACATCAAGGTTGTGCTCGATTACTAGTACTGTTTCTCCGTTCTCCACAAGTCTTTGCAGGACTTTTAAGAGTCGAGCGATATCATCTACATGTAGTCCGGTTGTTGGCTCATCGAGAATGTAGAATGATCGGCCTGTTGAGCGACGGTGTAGCTCTGAAGCTAGCTTAACACGCTGAGCTTCTCCACCTGAAAGAGTAGTTGCAGGTTGACCAAGTGTGATATATCCTAGTCCCACATCGTAAATGGTTTGCAGTTTTCTCTTTATTTTTGGGATATTTTCAAAAAAGGTTAATGCATCTTCGACTGTCATGTCTAAGATATCTGAGATATTTTTATCCTTGTATTTAACTTCTAACGTTTCACGGTTGTATCGTCTTCCATGGCAGACCTCACATGGAACATATACATCTGGGAGGAAGTGCATTTCAATCTTGATAATTCCATCTCCACGGCAAGCCTCACATCTTCCACCCTTCACATTAAAGCTAAAACGTCCTTTTTTATATCCACGTACTTTCGCTTCATTTGTCGTTGCAAACACATCACGAACATCATCAAAAACACCTGTGTATGTTGCTGGATTTGAACGGGGAGTACGGCCGATTGGTGACTGATCAATATCAATTACTTTTTCAAGGTACTCAATTCCCTTTACTTCCTTGTGCTCACCAGGTCTACTCTTTGAACTGTATAGACGTTGCGCTAATGATTTATGAAGAATTTCATTAACCAATGTACTTTTTCCAGAACCAGATACTCCTGTTACAGCAATAAACATCCCTAGAGGAAAGCGAACACTTACATTTTTAAGATTATTTTCAGTCGCCCCAAGGACTTCGATAAAGCGCTCATCTGGTTGACGACGTTCAATTGGTAATGGAATGAACTTTTTTCCTGACAAGTATTGACCTGTCAATGAATTTGGGTCATTCATAACTTCTTCAGGAGAACCAGCAGAGATTATTTGACCACCATGCACACCTGCGCCTGGTCCGATATCAATTAAATAATCTGCAGCCATCATCGTATCCTCATCATGCTCAACAACAATTAACGTATTCCCAATGTCACGCATGCTTTGAAGGGTTGAAATTAGACGATCATTGTCTCTTTGATGTAAACCTATGGAAGGCTCATCTAGAATATATAAAACTCCGGTAAGGCGCGAACCAATTTGAGTGGCAAGACGAATTCGTTGGGCCTCTCCACCAGAAAGGGTTCCTGCCGCACGATTTAACGTTAAGTAATCTAATCCTACATTTATTAAGAAACCTAATCGCTCTTCTATTTCACGGAAGATCATTCGGGCAATTTGCATTTCTTTTTCCGTAAGTTCTAGATCTGAGAAAAACTCATGAGCTTCATTTATTGAAAAAGAAGTGACCTCACCCACATGTTTTCCTGATATTAGAACAGCAAGGCTTTCTTTCTTTAATCTGTACCCTTTACACCCTGGGCAAGGTTGTTGTGCCATATACTTTTCCATTTGCTCACGAATATAGTCGGAGCTTGTGTCATGGTAGCGTCGTTCAACATTCTTAATGATACCTTCAAAGGCAACATAGTTTTCACGAACTTGTCCAAAATCATTTTCATAGCGGAAATAGATTTCTTCACCATCACTACCATATAGAATTTTATCCATAAGATGTTTCGGAATATCCTTCGCAGGTATATCTAGATCAATTCCATAATGATTGCAGACTGATTCTAGTAACTGTGGATAATATTGTGAGCTTGTTGGTTCCCAGGGGGCAATGGCATGCTGACGTAATGTCAGGTCCCAGTTAGGAATAACTAGTTCTACATCTACCTCCAGTTTTGAACCAAGACCATCACATTCCGGACATGCTCCAAACGGGCTATTAAAAGAGAACATCTTTGGCTCTAATTCACCTATTGAAAAACCACATTGTGGGCATGCATGTAGTTCTGAGAAGAGTAACTCCTCTTGTTCCATTACATCAATAATGACTCGTCCTTCACCAAGCTTTAATGCAGCCTCTAATGAATCTGCTAAGCGAGATTCTACACCTTCTTTTACAACGATACGGTCAATTACGACTTCTATGGAATGTTTCTTATTTTTTTCTAGTTCAATGTCATCTGAGAGTTCTAGCATTTCACCATTTACCCGAACACGTACATAGCCTTGTTTTTTTTACATCTTCTAACACTTTTACATGTGTACCTTTACGACCAGATACAACGGGTGCTAACACCTGAAGCTTGGTACGTTCAGGATATTCCATAATGCGATCTACCATCTGTTCAATTGTTTGAGAGGTGATTTCGATATGATGTTTGGGACAGGTTGGTCTTCCTACTCTAGCAAACAATAATCTTAAATAATCATATATCTCAGTAACCGTTCCAACAGTTGATCGAGGGTTACGGCTAGTTGTTTTTTGATCGATTGAGATTGCTGGAGATAATCCTTCAATTGCATCAACATCCGGCTTATCCATTTGTCCTAAAAATTGTCGAGCATAGGCCGAAAGTGATTCAACATAGCGGCGTTGACCTTCTGCATAAATCGTATCAAAAGCCAGTGAAGATTTACCTGAACCCGATAAGCCAGTTAGCACAACCAGCTTATCTCTAGGTATCGTCACATCGACATTTTTCAGATTATGAGCCCTTGCCCCTTTTACGATAATTTTATCCATTGCCATACTACTGTCATCCTTCCGCCTTTAGCTCTAATAGAAGATCACGAAGCTCTGCTGCTCGTTCAAAATCAAGCGCTTTGGCTGCCTCTTTCATTTCTATCTCTAAATCCTTCATTACTTTTTCTCGTTCTTTTTTCGTTAAATTTGATAGCTTTGGAGCTGCATCATAGTCTTCTGTAACCTCAGCAGCATGTGTAGCTTTAATAAGGTTATGGATATCCTTCTTAATTGTCTGTGGTGTGATTCCGTGCTTTTTATTGTATTCTTCTTGTATTTCTCTACGACGCTGTGTTTCTCTAATTGCAATTTCCATCGAGTTCGTCATCTTATCTGCATACATAATGACCCTACCGTTTGCATTACGCGCTGCACGACCAATTGTTTGAATAAGTGATCTCTCAGAGCGTAGGAAGCCTTCTTTGTCTGCATCTAAAATAGCTACAAGTGAAACCTCAGGGATATCAAGACCTTCTCTTAATAAGTTGATTCCAACTAAAACATCATATTTTCCTAAACGTAGATCTCGAATAATTTCAATACGTTCTAATGTTTTAATCTCAGAGTGTAAATAGTTTACCTTTATACCAATGTCTTTAAGGTAATTCGTTAAGTCCTCAGACATTTTTTTCGTCAATGTCGTTATTAACACACGTTCGTTTTTCTCAACCCTTGCTTGAATTTCTCCTAATAGGTCATCAATCTGACCTTGAATTGGACGAACTTCAATTGGTGGATCAAGTAATCCAGTTGGTCGAATGATTTGCTGCACAACCTCAGGTGTCTTCTCAAGCTCGTATGGACCAGGTGTTGCTGATACATAGACAATTTGGTCAATATGATTTTCAAATTCTTCAAATCGCAGTGGGCGGTTGTCCATGGCAGATGGTAAACGGAAACCATGATCTACTAGTACCTGTTTCCTTGCCTGGTCACCGTTAAACATCCCACGAATTTGTGGGATTGTTACGTGTGATTCATCTATAACGATTAGTAAATCTCTTGGAAAGAAGTCCATTAGAGTATATGGAGTAGATCCAGATGGTCTTAAAGTTAGGTGACGTGAATAGTTCTCGACTCCTGAGCAAAAGCCCATTTCACGCATCATCTCAAGGTCATACTTTGTCCGTTGCTCTAATCGTTGTGCTTCAAGTAATTTTCCGTTATCACGAAGTTCTTTTAACCGTTCTTCGAGTTCAATTTCAATATTTTTTATAGCAACTTGCATTTTTTCTTCACGTGTTACGAAGTGGGATGCCGGGAAAATCGCAACATGGTCACGGTCTCCAAGAATTTCTCCAGTTAGTGCATCCACTTCTCGAATTCTCTCGATTTCATCTCCAAAGAATTCAACTCGGATACAGTGCTCGTCTCGAGATGCAGGGAAAATCTCGACTACATCGCCACGTACACGGAAAGTTCCACGACGGAAATCTATATCATTTCGTTCATATTGAACGTCGACAAGCTTATGTAATAATTGGTTGCGTTCAAGTTCCAATCCGACTCTTAGAGAAACGACTAACTCTTTGTATTCTTCTGGTGAACCTAAGCCGTAAATACAAGATACACTCGCAATGATGATGACGTCTCTACGTTCGAATAATGATGACGTCGCTGAGTGACGTAATTTATCAATCTCATCATTGACACTCGAATCTTTTTCAATAAATGTATCAGACGATGGAACATAAGCCTCAGGTTGATAGTAATCGTAGTAACTAACAAAGTATTCAACCGCATTATTCGGGAAGAAGTCTTTAAATTCGCTATAGAGCTGTCCCGCTAATGTTTTGTTATGGGCAATGATTAGTGTTGGTCTATTTAATTCTTTGATTACATTTGAAATAGTGAAAGTCTTTCCCGTTCCTGTAGCCCCTAAAAGGGTTTGATGTTTCTTCCCAGCATTGATACCTTCGATGATTTGTTTGATTGCTCTTGGCTGATCGCCTTGTGGTGAATACTTTGAGACTAACTCAAATTGATCCTTCACAAAAAAGCCTCCATTCGGAAATGTTGATCTATTATTAGTATTAGTTTCAATTTAGATTTACATTTGATACCTTTTCTAGGGTGAAAATAAGGTCCGATCTTGTTGTAAAAATATTGTACCACAACTTGAGTGAAAATCACCAAAAATACGAACTTATATTCGTTTTAGACTAAAATTTAATATTTTGGATTGTAGCAGTATTATTTCCGTTGGTTTCCGGTCCAGGCATTTGCTTTCCGCGGGGAATTATGAACAAGCCAAACTACTGGCTTTTTCAAGGGCGAATTCCCATCGGGGAGGAAGTCGAGCCTCCTCAACGTTCCGTTTGCGGTGTCTCGACCTTTCCTCTACTTCCCGCAGGAGTCAAATGCCTTACCCTCCAACCAACTCAAAACTTTATATTTAAAGAGCAACAAATGGAATAAAAAATTTTTTCTAATTTCTAATAAAATTTCCCCAAACCACAAAAAAACAGCGGCATTTCCAGATTGGAAGCCACTGCTTTTTTACCCTTTATATCCTTCTACCATTTTTTTCGAATAGATATATCCCGCTGCTAATGAAATCACATCAACTACACCAATTAAGATTGAGTCGGTATAGCCCTGATATACGGATGCTACAAGTAGCAAAATTGTTAATAAAGTCCCTACATATAAACTGTAAGTTACTCTCGTAAACAGAATGACTAATAAGCATGGAAGAATCAATGCAAGTACTAATTTTATCAACATATTGATAACCCTCTCCCTAATTCCATAACTCTACTATACAATAAGTTCGTTTTAAAAAGGAAGATTAATATAAGACCATAATAAATAGGCGCTTGAATTATTTTCCATTATTTTTCAAATACCTATTTACATTTTCATCCACTCCGTTTAAATTATATTTATCGCTAAAATAAATTTTAACGGTAAAAAAAATTTAAAGGAGTGTCTTCTAAATGCTTCAACTATTAAAAAATAAGGACTTTTTCCGATTTTGGCTTGCACAAGTGATTTCACACTTAGGAGATGGAATTACAAGAATTGCAGTAATCTATTTAATTGCCACAATATCTAAAGATCCACTCATGATTGGTCTTGTTATATTTGCACAACTACTTCCTACAGCCGTTTTCGGTATTTTCTTTGGCCCTTTAGCAGACAAATATTCAAGAAAATGGTTGATGGTAATCTCAGATTTGTACAGAATGATGATCATTTTATTGATGATTCCTTTTCACGACTCAGTACCAATCCTAATCATTTTAATTGCTCTTCAAGGAATTGGATCTGCTCTATTTGATCCAGCACGTTCTGCTTCTATACCAGACTTAGTTGGTGAAAAGAATATCCAAGCTGCAATTGGATTGTCACAAGGTACACGAGCAGCAATGGATATTATCGGTCCGTCAATTGGTGGTGTGCTAATGTTAATGAATAACTTTACTAGTATCTTTATCCTTGATGCCATCACATTCTTATTATCAGCTCTACTCATCTTAACTTTGCCATTAGTCAGAGCCAAGCAAGACAATACTCAAAATGCACAGGAAAACTATTTTGAGTCTATCGTATCTGGTGTGAAACAAGTAACAGGAATTCCTGCTTTACGTTTCCTACTCATCCTTCTCATTCCTGTAACACTAGTTGCTGGGGTATTGAATACAAATCTAGTTGCCGTTTTAACAAATGTATTTGAAGTAACTCCTGCCCACTTTGGTTTGCTTGAATCTGCAATAGGAGTAGGGGCCATTGCTGGTGCGATTGTCATTGGGCCACTTCTTCTAAAACTAATTAGACCTAGTAATCTACTGCTACTAGGAACAATGATTATGGGGTCTTGGATGATTTTAGTTCTTCCATTAAATGAAGCAAGACTAGCGTTTGGAATCGGTCCAATCTATATATGGTGTATAATGGTAGGGGTTATTATTACGTTAATCAACGTACCATTAAGTAGTTTATTTTTAGGAACAACACCCGCTTATTTTAGAGGAAGAGGCTCAGCGCTATTAGGAGTTACTGCAAGCGCGTCCCAAATGATTGGTTTACTTGCAGGTGGCTGGTTAGCAGGTGTAACTGGGGTTTTAAATGGAACTGCCATATCTGGTATACTGCTAATCTTCTCAGTAATTGCTTTTCCATTTCTTAAAGGATACAAAGAGCTACACAAGATTAAACCTAATAATCAAGCGACTCCTACGGTTGCACCAGAAAATGCTGAACTTGTCATAGATTAATTGTGGAGGTCTTAATATGGCTAGTAGTAAAAAAATTACCGATATTGAACTTGCAAAAATTCTCATGGATCCAAGGAGAAGAAATATTTTTGATATAGCAAAAGATGAACCAGTCACGGTTACACAAATTGCAGAAAGCTTGAATGAAAAGCCATCAAGACTTTATTATCATGTAAAAAAGCTTGAAGTTGCAGGGTTACTAGAATTGGTTGAAACTCGTCAGCAAGGTAACTTAATTGAGAAATACTACAAATCTGTATCTGGCTTTGATGCATTCGAACTAGACAAATCTCTCTTAGCTGAACATTCTGATACGGTGATGGCTGAGGTAATGAGGTTACTTGAACCTGGCCTTAAACTGCTTTCTTCTGAACTAAGAAGCAATAAAGAATCTTATGAGAAACAAGTGAGTTTATCCATAAATTTTTCTGACTTAACCGGGAAAGAATGGCTTGAGGCTAATTCCAATATGGTATATGCCCTTAGGGATAAGGAGAAAGTTAAAAAAGATATAGCAGAGGAAATGGAAAATCAATTTTCCATGACAAAAGAAGATCTTGATAAAAAATCAAAGTACACTTTCTTGGTATTAAGTTATAAGAATGACGATGCTGAGAATTTAGAATAAATGAGCCATTTAGGAGGCTAATATGCCAATACTTCAAACAGAACGACTGATCTTAAGGAATTGGGAACAAACAGATGCTGAAAAAGCATTCCTCTTTTGGGGCAACAATGAAACGATGCACTATTGTGCAGGTGGAATGACCAAGGAGGAAGTTGATCAGACTGTTGCATCGTACATTTGTTTTCAAGACACCTTTGGATATACAACACTTTTTCCGGTAGTTGAAAAAGAAACAAATGACTTAATTGGGATTTGTGGTTTTCAAAAAACAGGTGATGAAGATGTACTAGAATTTTTATATCATTATCGTCAAGATACTTGGGGTAAAGGCTATGCATTTGAAGCGGCTAATTCAATTTTCCCATATATTCTCGAGCAACTTAAACCTAAAAAAGTTATTGCGAGTGCTGCAGTTGAAAATATAGGTTCATGGAAAATTCTTGAGAAACTTAACTTTTCATTTATTGAGGAGAAATGGTTTGAAGATACGCAGATGATTGAAAGATGTTATGAGTATATAGTGTGAAAGTAAAAGGCTCTTCTAGTAAAGTGTGATTTTTGAGTATAGTAAACAAGAGTGGATTGGAGCGGAAGGCACTTGACTCCTGCGGGAAGTAGAGGAAAGGTCGAGACCCCACAGGCGCATGCGCCGAGGAGGCTCGACTTCCTCCCCGATGGGAATTCGCCCTTGAAAAAGCCGGTAGTTGGGCTTTTTCAAAATTCCCCGCGGAAAGCAAGTGCCTGCAGCAAAAAGGAACGGTCATGGTTAATGTGAAAACAACATTTTTTTGAAAAGAGCCAAATAATAAAGAAAGAGTAAGCACCTACCATTGCTTACTCTTTTTTTATTTTTAATTATTGAGCTACATCTCCATATTGCCCGTTACAATTTTGGTGGTCACCATAAATCATCGACAGCATTTGGCTTGATGCATCAGAATCAACACTCTTATAATCCTTTGCGAAGTGCTTTAATGTATCGCAAATTCCTACATTGTCCTCGCCAACACTCTCAGACCAACTTGCAAAGTTATGATAATCTTGCAATGGATCATAGGATTCAAACGATGCAACGACATCATTTGAATCTCCAAGTGTGGTTACTTCAATGCCATGATATGTATCAGGGTGTGACTCATCGTATTTAACGCAAGCATAGAAAATCATGTTTTCTTACCCAACTCCTCATTTGAAATTTACTAAAGTTAGTTTGAGCAAGAAATGAAAAAATATGTTACTTGTTTATTTTATCCAATAAAGTAGAGAGTGGCATTTCATTCATGGAAGTAAGTCTATAGCTATAAGAAGTAAAAGCTAGCTGCTCAGTTACCGGATTGGGAACAATCACACATGATATCCCCGCTTTAATTGCTGCTGTAGATCCGTTAACTGAATCTTCAAAAGCAATAGCTTCTTCAGGTGCTATACCAAGGCCTTCAAGTGCTTGAATATACAGTTCAGGGTCTGGTTTAACTTTTGCTACATGATCTTTAGTTTTTATTACTTCAAAATAATCAAGAATGTTATATTTTTCGAGGTAACTTGTTACCCAAGTGTGACTAGAGCTGGATGCGAGACCTATTTTCAACCCTAACTTCTTTGCTTCCTTGAGGTAGTCTTCTACACCTCCTCTAAGGGTAAGTGTATCTATCTTCGTTTTATATAGTTCGTGAGCAGCTTTTTCAATATCATCTCTAGTAAATGGCTTTGTTGCATGTTTCTCTAGATAGGCATAAAGCACTTCATCCGTTGTTCCGATGACCTTTACAAACTCTTCTAAGCCTAGGTCAATTCCGTATTCTAGTACTGTCTCTTTATAAACCTCATACCAGATTGACTCTGTATCAACAATTAATCCATCAAAATCAAAAATGACTGCTTTGATTGACATGCCTACCCTCTCCCCCACTTACCTCTTCTCAATTAAATTCATACCTTCTAATAATGCTTTGGCATCAGCATTTAAGTAATCTACTACCTGTTTTTTTAGCAATAGATGTTCTCGCTTTGATATTGTAAGTTTGACACCTCTAATATCAAATTTTGTTGCATAGGTATTTACTGCAAGTATCATAGACTTTTCTTCTCTTGTTAAAGGCTGATGTTCTGGGTTATTTTTCTGAGCAATAAGAAAATCTAAAAGTTCTCGTGCATTCTTTTTTAATAACCTTTTATAATCATACTCTGATAAAAGTTGTTCATTTTCTTCAATGTATTTACGGGCTGTTATTAAATCTAAATCATCCATACATTTATTAATTCGATCAATTAGCTCATTAACTTTCATGGATCATTCACTCCTATCTAGGTGATGTATTAAGTTAGAACTTGGTAAAGTAGAAAAAACTAGCCTTTGGACTAGTTTTTAACTAACTTTACTATCCGACTTTAAGTAGGATTCAAAATCTTCTTTTGAAAGTGGCCTCGAGATATAATAGCCCTGAATTTCATCAGCACCAATTGATTTGACGAATTCTAGTTCTTCATCCTTTTCTACGCCTTCTGCAACTACACTCATTCCAAGACCATGTGCAAGCTGGGTGATTGCTTCTGTAATGGCAGCACGATCATGATGCTCATGCAAGTCTTGAATAAAGGATCGGTCTACTTTTAATGAATGAAGTCGGAATTGCTTCAAATATTGCATGGATGAATAACCCGTTCCGAAATCATCTAGTGCAATAATGACCCCTAACTCTTTTAGTCTTGTTATCGAACGAATGGTAAACTCATCTTGTACCATTAATGTGCCCTCTGTAATTTCGATTTCTAACCACTGAGGTTCAAGACCTGTTTCTGCTAATATCCTTTCAACGATCTCATCCATTTTGGAGCGTTGAAATTGTACAGCAGAGACGTTTACAGCAATCCGTATTGGCGTAAAACCGGCTTCCTGCCACTGTTTATTTTGTTCACATGCCCTTTTAATAACCCATTCTCCAAGAGGTACAATGAATCCTGTTTCCTCTGCTAATGGGATAAAATCGGCAGGTGAAATCAATTCCTGGTTATTTTTATTCCAACGGAGCAGTGCTTCTACTCCAGATATAGTTCCTGTATTGGCATTTACTTTTGGCTGATAAACTAAGTAAAATTCCTCATCAAGTAGAGCACGTTGAAAATCACTTTGTAAAGCAAAACGATAGGTATTTGCTCGTTCCATTGTTTCCTCATAGATACGGTAGTTCCCGCCACCACTCTTTTTCACAACATAGAGAGCTTTATCTGCCTCGCGTAGCAATGCTTGTACGTCCTGTGCCTCACCCGGATAGATTGCAACTCCAATGCTGGTGTTTCCAGGGACAATTTGCCCACCTATTAGGAATGGTTCAGAGAAGATGTGTAAAATTTCTTGTGCAATGATTTCAGCTTCTTCTTTTGAGACAGATGGCAACAGAAGTGCAAACTCATCACCGCCAAATCTCGATATTAAGCCTTTACCTTTAACAAAGTTCTTTAAACGCACACTTGCTTCTTTTAAATACATATCTCCAATTTGATGCCCTAGATTATCATTAATGATTTTCACTCGATCCAAATCTAAATAAAATAATGCGAGGGAATCCATATGTGTATCACAATAGTTCATCTTTAACTCTAATTGATCAATAAAATAATGTCGATTTGGCAAGCTAGTCATTGAATCATGATAGGCTAACCATTTTATTAACTCATCTGACTTTCGTTGCTCGGTTACATCACGTGCTAAACAAAAGATCCCTTTAATTTTTTCTTCAACGATGATTGGTACAACGCTCACATCATATAAATACTTTTTACCCTTAATGATTACATTAAATTCGTGATGCAATGGTTGACCTTGTAAGACATACTTGAATTTTTCCGATGCAACTTCAGAATCAGATGATGCAATATATTGAATAAAGGGCTTACCTTTGATCTCTTCTTTTGTCTGTTTAGTCATTTCAAGCGCTCTTGAATTAGCTTCAACCACAAGCCCTTTATTATCAATAACAAAGGCCGCATCCATATTGTTTTCAAATAGCGACTTATATTTATTTTCATTTTCTTTCTTTTGCTTTCCTATTAAAACTTTCTCCGTTACATCAACAAGTGTACCAATTGTAACGGGTTGTCCTTTGAATAGGGACCAAGTTGGACGCAATTCAAGAATGATATCTGTTCCGTCCTTTCGTATGGCCGGAATATTATAAGCTTGCGGAACATCCTCATTAATTGCACGCCTCTTACGATTTTCAAGGAGTAAATCTACTGTTTCTTTATTTAAGAAAGGAATCTCACCAAATGTTTTTCCGATAACCTCATCTGATTCAAATCCAAGAGTTGAACAAAAAGTAGGACTTATGTAGATAAAACCCTTCTCTCCATAGATAAAGGCTGCAGAAGGTGAATTTTCTAAAATCATTTTATATGTAGCATATTCATCTAACAGTGTTTCATCTTCCGTCTTCCTATTTTTCAGGTCCTTAAAAACCATGAAATAAAAGAAGGGAATACTGATTGCTATAAAAAGTAAAAACTCAGTTGTCAGCTCTAATAAAATAGGTAATCCTAGGCCATGGATCGTATCTTCAAATAATTCATGAGATACTACAAATCCAATGAGAATTGCTAATATCATTAAAAGCATTGTTTTTTTCATATTAAATGAAAAGCCTGGCTTCCCCATTTTTCCCCCACCTTAGTTTTAAGCTTACTCTAGAAGTTATTTCATAATTCTATCTTATATGGAAGTAAATTCACTGGCAATACAAAAGTGGGATATAAGTCATAAAAACAGGTATATTGTCCTAAAAGAATGAAGTTTATCTAATTCAGTCGGTAAAAATGAATGAATAATGACTAGTTTTTTACAAAACTTAAGGGTATTGAGGTGAAATTCATGGAAAACGAGGAATTGAAAAAAGTCGAATTAAGCAGAAAAATTAGTACAAGTGGTTTTTTACAATTCTTTATTCCTTCTATCATTGGTATTATTCTGTTTGTTATCCCCTTTCCCTATGAGGATGGCATTACAATTCCTGTTGCAATTTTAGCCAAGCAGGTCCAATCTATCCTTTCAGAGTCATTGCCTTATATTGCGACGGCTTTCGTTGCTCTTGCAGGTATATTCTCTCTCTTAACAACGTTGGTAAAACCAAAATTTATTTCGAATTCTATTTTCTTTACTAAACTCTTTAAAGTATCACCCTTTTGGTTAATCGCAAGACTGATCGGAATGGTCTTTTCAATAATGGCCTTATTTCAAATCGGACCTGAATGGATCTGGTCAGACGTAACCGGAGGATTATTACTTTTCGAACTTATACCCGTTTTATTCTCCGTGTTTTTATTTGCAGGTTTACTTTTACCGTTATTACTCGATTTTGGCTTATTGGATTTATGTGGAGCAATGTTAAAAAAAATCATGCGTCCCCTATTTACGTTACCTGGTAGGTCTTCTATTGATTGTTTAGCATCCTGGTTAGGAGATGGAACAATAGGTGTCCTACTAACGACAAAGCAGTATGAGGAAGGATATTATACAAAGCGAGAGGCAGCTGTGATAGGAACAACTTTCTCGGTCGTATCAATTACCTTTACAATTGTAATCATTGCCTATATGGAACTTGAGCATATGTTTGGTCCTTTTTATTTATCAATTGTGGTTGCAGGACTGGCAGCCGCAATGATTTGCCCAAGAATTCCTCCTCTGTCAAGAAAACCTGATACGTATTATGAAGAGGCAGAAAAGAAACTTGATGAAACCATCCCTGAAGGCTTAACTCCTTTTAAATGGGGCCTGCTTAAAGCAATATATCATGCTGAAAGAAACAGTAACTATGGTGCTGTTGTAAAAGGTGGTATCGGCAATGTACTTGATATGTGGCTTGGGGTTATACCAATCGTTATGGCCATTGGTACAGTTGCTTTGGTTGTTGCTGAATTCACACCTGTCTTCACATTCTTAGGCGCACCCTTTGTACCGATTTTAAACCTACTTCGGGTGCCAGAGGCAAGTGAAGCGGCACAAACTATGGTTATCGGATTTGCAGACATGTTTCTCCCTGCAATTATCGGAAGTAGCATTGAAAGTGAACTAACTAGATTTGTGATCGGAGCCGTTTCCGTTACGCAATTGATATATATGTCAGAGGTAGGAGGACTGTTACTAGGGTCAAAATTACCTGTAACTTTCACAGATTTAGTCATTATCTTTCTACAGAGGACACTCATCACATTGCCGATTATCGTGTTTTTTGCACATTTGTTTTTTTAAGTTATTTTTAACAATTGACTATTATTTGTCCACCCTTCGAATAGAATAAAAATAAAAAAGAGAACGGAGTGGAGTTACGTTGAAAACCTCTAGAATTTTAAAATGGGTTACAGGTGGTCTAGAAGCATTATTAGGAATCCCCATTATTGGTGGGTCAATCGTTATCGGCTTTCTCTGGACGCCATTAGTACTCATGCTTATTCTCCATATTGTTGCCCTTGTCTTCTCAGTACGGGAGAATGAAAAACGACATGGTAATATTTTAGGCATCGTCACATCATGTCTTGCTTGGATTCCATTCTTAGGCATGATTATGCACATCGTAACAGCTATTGTACTTATGATTGACGCCAGTAAAAGTGAGACAATGGTTACTATTGAAAAAGACCAGGATTAAGGTAAGCAAGACCATTGTAGAGTCAGTGCCTCTTATAATGGTCCTTTTTAGAGCAACTACCTTCTTTAGGCATTTCTCCTAATTTACGTATAATTGTACTCCTGCCCACCCTAAAACAAGCTTTCCTCCATAGGGTATAAGTGAACAAAGTAAACGAATACCTAAGTAGGAGGAAATGATATGTATAGAAATGCCCAGCCAAGCAATACAAGATTTCTCGGAGGTGCAGGGTTCGGTCCATTAACAACTGGTCTAATTGGTGCTGGACTTGGTTATTTAGGCGGTGAACTCTTAGACGGACCTGATTATCCTGGTTATGGTTATCCTGGATATGGTGCAGGTTATGGACCTGGTTTCGGTGGATACGGACCCGGTGTAGGGGCTGGATTCGGTCCTGGTTTTAGTGGATATGGCCCAGGAGTTGGAGCTGGATATGGACCTGGTTTTGGCGGTTATGGACCAGGCTTTGGTGCTGGATTCGGACCTGGCTTTGGCGGTTATGGACCTGGAGTTGGATTTAGAAGAAGATTCTAATTTTATCATAGAAAAGGGATAGGAAAGAACACCTATCCCTTATTTGTTTAGCTTAAAAATACAACTATTGTTGAAATGGTGTTTGAAAATGAGTAGTTGATTGATACTGTTGATGCTGTGGTTGTTGCTGGTATTGTTGCCCTGAAGTTGTAAAGCCAGTAGGATTGCTTGTTAATTCATTACTCATTTGATTACAAAGATTTACAACCTCTTGGCAACGTTGGATCGCTACATCATGTGAATGAAGGCTTTGTTGTATTAATTGTGCAGCTTGCTTTTCACGCTGTAGCATTTGCTCAAGCATTTGAATGTTTTGTTGCTCTTGTTGAAGCATCATACGATATTGCTGACTTCCTTGTTGTGTTTGTGTAATTAATTGCTGTGCAATTTGGCGAGCTTGATTTACCTGTTGAGTTCCGTGAAATGGTGTATGCAAAAGAATTCCCCCTCAAAAATGTTGTGGTATCAAGTACCTCTCCTAGTTTGCTCTGAGTATTTTAAAACAATCACAGGAAAGATGGCCCTATAAAGGTGAAAAAAATCCAACAGAAACTGTTGGATTTTTGTGCATAAGTGTTTTTTTTGAAGGTAAACTATTATTCGTTAAACCGCTTTATTTTCCCACTTTTTCTGATCATGAACAAACAGTATTCCTAATTCATGGTGTTCACCGTCATAAAGCGCTCGTTGTACAAAACGTACTTCACCATTCGTATCGACAATTTCCAATTTACAATATGCCCTATTTTTTTGAAGAGCTTCATAAAATCCACCTTCAGATTTTACCGGGATGCTATTTACTTTTGTAACAATCTCACCAACCTGCAAGCCCATTTTTTCTGCAGGAGTTTTTGGAATGATGCCGAGTATCATCAAACCGTGATCCTTTCTTGAAAAAAAGAACGGCATTGAATCGTCTGTTAATCGATGATGTATGGATATAAGTTCCCGACCAATAAGTGCTAAGGAAGCAGCTACAATGGCTAATATCGGATACCATATGCTCCCTACTGCCAATGCAGCAATCACTAACCCATGAGCAATAATGCGTTTCCCAATAAACCGAATGCCATCTGAGGGAAGCGTGCCCAGTGTTTTATTTTGAAATCCTATCGCAAAAGGAACGAGTGTAAGTGCGTATTGACCATCATTCACTGAAAAAAGTGGCCACCATTGAAATTGTGTTTGAAGTACCTCGCCAGGAAGTACCAGGAATACAGGAACCATCCACAAACGTCTTGTAAGGTGAGAGCCTACTGGTAAGCCACGCTTACTTTGTTCAATATGAGGAGATGTCCCCTTGCTACCATTCTTTAATACGAGTAGCCCCTCTGAAATCACTAGTAGTGCTAATAACACAACAACAGCTGTTAAAGACGTATTTTTAAGATCTTCTATTAATCCTTGTAAAAAGCTAGACTCACTACTAAGAGTTGATAGAAAGATGATGCCAAACATCGAAAAGCCAATAATATAGGATGGTGATAACCATCGAAGACTGAAGGTTAAGCTCAATATTATAGTAATAACCCCAATTAAAGCAATTGTCCCAAATGGAATAACTACTCCTGAACTAATGGTTATAATAGATAGGACTAAACCTAAAATAACCCCCATTGGTAAAAGCGAACGTAATTCATAGAACCCATCATGCAGCCTCGTATGAAAAACTTTCCTCTCCCGCTTTACCCTTAAATAACCAAGGAAGACCGCCATACCAAAGAGCCCATAAAAAAGTGGGTGAAGAAAAAGCCGACCGATTCCTTTTAAAAATTCAACTAACCACAACTCTATCAATGCTTATCACCGCCCTTTATCCATTCTTCACTACGAATCTAGTAAACTTATCCTTTATTTTACCAAAACCTCTTACGAAAGCATACGGATTTTATTGGAAAATTTAGAATGGGGGTTGTTTGTGTTTGAGATGGAACAGAAAACATGTCATTTTCAAGCAAATTTGCTATAAGACCGGATTTTGTGTTCCTTCGACCGAATTCACTCCTTTCTTGACCGAATCGGGTTGAGATTAGACCGAATTCAATGGCTCTTTGACCGAAAATAAAGTTAGTCTAAAAAGTGGATACGTCAAAATGAGATTTATAATATATAATACAATCATCATTTATAAGGACGTGTTCAAATGGGAAAACATTTTACCCCAGAGTATAAAGAGTATGTTTCAAAATTAATTGTAGAAGAAGGTAGAAAAGCTACCCAAGTTGCATATGAACTCGAGATCTCTCCGAAATCAATTAGTCGATGGGTTGCAGCTTACAGGAATAAATTGAATGCTGCGCAGACTGGAGTAACCTATATAACTCCTACGGAGTTAGAAAAATTAAAAAAGCAACATGATAAAGAAATGCAACAGTTGAGAGAAGAAAATGAAATCTTAAAAAAGGCCATGCACATCTTCGCGAAAAACCAAGCGTAATTTATGCGTTCATTCAGGCTCATACTGATGAAAACTCTATAGTGAAGATGTGCAGAGCACTAGAAGTTTCTACAAGTGGCTATTATAAGTGGTTGAATAATCAGAACGAGCCCCAATCTGAGAAAAACGCATACCGATTGGAAATTCAGCAAAAAATTTGTAAGTCATTTCATGAAAGTTTTGGGACTTATGGGAGTCCTAGAGTACACGCTGATTTGATTGAATGGGGCTATACTATCTCACAAAAGACAGTAGCACGCTTGATGAAAGAGATGGGTTTAACAGCTACACCAAAAGATAAGTACGTGGTTACTACAGATTCAATTCATGATTTATATATTTACCCTAATCTAGTAAATCGCCAATTTAATGTAGAACAACCTAATCAGGTGTGGGTATCTGACATTACATATATTTGGACGATTGAAGGCTGGGTTTTTTTATCATCCATTATGGACTTATTTTCAAGGAAAATTGTAGGATGGAGTCTGGCTTCTCATATGAAAACTGAATTATCTCTACAAGCATTAAATATGGCGATTACAACAAGGCAGCCTGCCGAAGGGCTTATTCATCATTCAGATAGAGGTTCTCAATATTGTTCTAAGGGTTATATCGAAAGGTTAGAACAGAAAGATATTCAAATTAGTATGAGCAAGAAGGGCGATCCATACGATAACGCTTGTATTGAGTCCTTTCATGCCACAATTAAGAAAGATTTGATTTATCGCAGACGTTTTACCACAAGAGCTGAAGCTATTAAAGCTATTAATTATTATATATCTAGTTTTTATAATGAAAAGAGAAAACACTCAACTTTGGGTAACTGTTCTCCTAATCAATATGAGAGAAAAAACCAAGAAATGGATTGGGAAATAGTATCATAAAGAACCCATTTGGTGTTAAAAGTAATCAATCATGGTTTTGATTGATTACTTCTAACACCTTACCAAACGAAGTGCGGTAGTGGTTTGATTTATAAATGTCTCTATTTTTAGTATCCACTTTCTTGACAGAAGACCAAAAAACTTCATTTCTCATCATAATATACGAGTACCTAAAAAATCCCCTCCAGAACCTGGAGGGGAACATCTCATTTATTGAAACAACACTTTCATTGCTGTTTGTAACTGAATATCATTCGCTTCTTCACGTACTTTTTCAAGTAGTTGTGTTTGAATGAGTTCTGCAGTTGCTTTATCTATTTTACCTGTTGGCGTTACGCTATTAGTTTGTTGGAACGCTTTAACAGCTGTTTCTGTTTCTTTGCTATAGTAGCCATCGACACGGCCTGTTTCAAATCCAAGACCTTTTAGCATAAGCTGAGCGTTTTTCACTTGCTCATTATTCATATCAAGTACTAAATCATTTTCTAACTGGATTGGATTACTGTAGAAGTAGTCAGGTTGTTTTACATCAATCGTTGGCTCTACTCCTGTTTTATGAATCCAGTTGCCATCTGGTGTTAGCCACTTAAACATCGTTAGTTTAATATTGCTTCCATCCCCCATTGGAACAGCTTGCTGAACGGTACCTTTACCAAATGAAGGTTCACCGACAATATTATAGCCTCCTGCTTCTTTTAAGGCACCTGCTAAAATCTCAGAAGCTGAAGCACTACCACGGTCAATCAATACATTTATTGGATAACCCTTCTTCTCTTTTAATGTAGAGAAAAAGCGTTGTTTATTACCCGTACGATCTTCAATTTGTACATACGGTTTTTCTTCTGTAATTAAGTGCTTAAGGATTTCCTCAACGCTCTCTAGGTAACCACCAGGG
Source organism: Cytobacillus suaedae (assembly GCA_014960805.1). Taxonomy (GTDB): domain Bacteria; phylum Bacillota; class Bacilli; order Bacillales; family Bacillaceae_L; genus Bacillus_BV; species Bacillus_BV suaedae. Next base: position 3,974,742 of record CP063163.1, read on the forward strand.
TTTCCACGAACATCAATGACTAGACCATCAATTTTTTGTTTTTCTAGCTCATCTAGGCTAATAACAAAATCCTTCGCAGTATCTTCTGCAAATGAGGTAATTTCAATATAACCAACTTTTTTACCATTGCTCTCTTTTACTGAGCTATAGACGGTTTCAATTGGAATTTCATCTCGTGTAACATCGATTTTTAAAATTTCAGTAACACCAGGACGTACAACATCTAGTTTAACAACCGTGCCTTTTTCACCACGGATTTTCAAAACGGCTTCGTATAAATCTAAGCCCTCAACATTCTCACCGTCTACTGCAAGAATCTGATCATTTGGCTTTAAACCAGCTTTTTCAGCTGGAGAATCTTTAAATGGAGCAACAATTGTTACTTTTCCATCAATCATACTCACTTCTGCACCGATTCCTTCAAATGAAGAATCAAGTGACTGATTAAATTGTTCAGCTGTCTCTTTATCCATATATACAGAATAAGGATCCTCTAAAGTGTTAACCATCCCTTGAATGGCACCTTCAACTAACTCATTTTCATCCATTTCTTCAACATATCTTGACTTGATTAAGTCATATGCTTGCCCAATCTTCTTTAATTGCTCCTGTGCATCTTCGCTCGGTTCAGGCTGTGCAGCTTGATTTTCCGAGGCTGTATCATTTTCCGCTACTAGTTGTGTACCGTCTAGTACCTCAGTAGCGACATACGTTCCCCCTGCACCAATTAGCATTGATAGTGCCATGTACATTGCAAGAATTTTACGACTCAAACGACTCATCCTCCTATCCCTTTACCAATCGCTGTTTTTTTAAAAAGTAAAAATGCCTTAGGTAGCTATTTCTTGAAACAGCCTTCTAAATAGAACAAGTGCAATATCATTAGTGTATGATTATGGAAATTTCTTATTCTATTCTTTTTTTCTTCCATTACACTTGCAGGAAAAGGCACCACACATGCATTGTGCGATGCCTTTGGTTAACTATATGAAAAGCTTGTTCATTTTATGAATTTTTAAATAATGTGGACTACTATTAATTATAGGTTAATTTTAAATGATGTAAAGTAAAACATTTTCTGAAGATTGAAGTAAATCTCAAATGTGTATAGAAAATGAGAAATAATTGTTCGACGTATAAATGGCCCAAAAGGTTCATATACATTGATATACCTGTTGCACTACAGCATGACACTTCATCATACGTACACGATTAGGTAAAAAGGTACGCGTGGTATCACATATTTAAGGAGGTCCTTATGAGTAAACAACAAAAGTATTCCATACAGTATCCTAGCAAGGTTGTAAGCATGCAATCACAGGATCGAGTCCGTTTTTTAGAAAGAAATTACCAACTTACAGATTTACGACATTCTACTCACTGGAATATCAAGGTGGCTGCACCTCAAAAAGCAGATGGCTTTAAAGTATTCGTCTTCGCATCAAGCATGGAAGGTTATACACAAGGATATGACCTACCTATCTTTGAAACGGTCAAAACATATCCACTTGATGACGCGATGAAATTAGTAGATTTCTATACAGATCTTGCAAAAGAGGATAAAATGTACGATGAGCCAACACTTAAGCAAAATAAGTTACTAATCAATTCACTGAGACGTAAGCGAATCTTACTTCTGCGTGTCCCTAAAAAACGCTTAAAAACTCAAACAACTGAAGAATAACTACTGCAATCCACACCGATAAAATTCAGGTGTGGATTTTTAGATTTTTATATATAATCAAACATAATGACAGAATCTAATTATTGAGGAGAACGAGTGATGGTAGTATTTAAAGAGCTTACAACAAAACAGGAGTTTCTTGATGCTTATAAGGTCATGCATGAATTACGAACTCACCTAGATGAGGATGGTTACTTAGAGTTACTTGAACCAATGCTAAAGGAAGGATATCGTATGTTGGTGGCTGTAGAGGAAAATGAGATTGTCGCAGCAACAGGAATTATTCAGCTCACAAACTTCTATAATGGCAAACATATTTATGTCTATGATTTAGTAACAGCTGAAGCTCACCGTTCAAAGGGTTATGGTGAAAAGCTACTCTCTCATATTCATACTCTAGCGGTACAGGAAGGCTGTTCGTCCGTTGCCCTTTCTTCAGGACTTCAACGTAAAGATGCACACCGATTTTATGAAGAAAAAATGGGATATTTAAAAACAAGCTATGCGTTTGTAAAAAATTTATAAATTAAATGCGCCAAAGATATTCACTGCACAGTTAATTTTTTAGCAAACGTTTGATGAATAGGGTTAAGCCGAGTGGTATCAAGGGATTGAAAAATCCAATCAAACGTTTGATTGGATTTTTTCGTCATGCCTATTTAACTTGTAGAACAATTTTTCCTTTAGTCCTTCTTGATTCAATTTGGATATGGGCTTCTTTTACTTCGGATAAAGGTAAAATGGTACCAACTACAGGGTGTACATTTCCGTCTGATAGTAAGGTTGATAATTGGTCTAGGCTTTCTCCATCTGGTTTACTAAATATCAAGTTATAGTTAATACCTTTTGCATCTACTAGCTGTTGACTCTCTGGTGAAAGCGAACTTGTGATGGAAACAATTTTCCCACCCTCTTTTGTAGCATCAACTAATTGTGCAATCTGATATCCGCCAACCGTATCAAAAATCACGTCATATTCTGAAGTTAGTAGGATTTCTTTTATATAGTCAATGACAAAATCAGCTCCTAATTCCTTTACAAAATCACTATTTTTCGTACTTGTTGTAGCTGAAACAATTGCCCCCTGTGCTTTTGCTAACTGAACCGCAAAGCTTCCAACACCACCAGATCCACCTAAAATCAGGACCTTTTGATCCTTCTTCAGTTTCGCCTCTTCGACAAGTGCATACCAAGCTGTAATCCCAACTAACGGTACGGAAGCAGCTTCAACAAATGAGAGATTACTAGGCTTTCGAGAAACAAACTCCTCATTAACTGCGACAAACTCTGCATACGTTCCATTTCTTTCTAAAGAAGTATAACTATATACCTCATCTCCCACTTGAAACCTTTTTACACCAGAACCAACTGCAGATACTATACCAGCTACATCATATCCCAATACAAGAGGAAATTTGTTAGGAATTCGTTCTTTAAAATAACCCTCTCTAATGGCTAAATCTAAAGGATTTACTGCTGAAGCATATACTTCTATTAAAATATCATTGAGTCCAATCTCTGGTAGGGGTATTTCGATTTCTTTTAACTGTTCAATTTCACCATAGCTTTCAATCGCTATTGCTCTCATTTTTCCCACTCCTTAAGAATAACTTGATTCTTTTAATTTTCCATTTTCATAGTCAGATACAGGTCTAAATGGAATAACAGGTGCACTTTCTAAATGGATGAGTCGATCTTCAAACTGTTCAAAAAGTTCCTTTTTCCCTTGCTCATCAATTCCAGCTGTAAAAACAAATGGTTCAATGACATCCAGTCCGACAAAATAAAGCTTTTCATGCTGGATGTTAAATAATCTTTCAGATAGCTCACCTTTCAAATGATTTTTACCGAAGTTCCGTAAATCATTACCTCCAGTTGTAAACGAAAGCATTGCTTTTTTTCCTCGTAAATTTCCTTTGTCATAAGCACCTGGTCCATAGGCAAATCCGTAAGCAAACACGCGATCAAACCAGCCTTTTAAAATGGCAGGAGCTTCTGTCCACCACATCGGGAATTGAAAAATAACATAGTCAGCCCAAGCAAGATTGTCTTGCTCTTCTAAAATATCTTTTGAAAAAGTTCTGTTTTGAGATGCGTAATATTGTTCATTGATGTAACTAAATGTAGCTGGGTTTTTTAAAGCAGTAAAATCCTCCTGATCAGCAATTGCCTTGAATTTCATTTCGTATAAATCAGATACTTTTACTGTATGCCCTTGTCTTTCTAAAACTGAAACAGCGGTATCTTTCAAAGCTGCATTCAAAGAAGTTGGACTTGGATGTGAATAGACGATTATAATATTCATAAACTTCTCTCCGTTCTACACTATTAAGGTATTTTATTTAGTTCTATTTTTATAGAACTAAATAGATAATCTCATTATAATCGAATAATTAACAATTTCAACCAAAAAATATAAAAATTTATTTATTATTTGTTTGATTGTTAATGTGGGATTGTTTTGTTATTATCAAAACAAGAGTATTGTTCGTTGGAGGTAGAAACATGACATATAAAGTTAAGGTTGATTTTTCACCTATTTATGAATTAATGAATAGTCTTGAATTATTTGTTTCGAAGAAGTTTGTGAAGAACCTAGATTTAGGTATTGACTGGGTAAAGTCCGTTGAAGAACAAATTGAACCAGGTTTACTTGAGGAATTACGTTCAAAGGATGTTCCATGCCTATCATACCTAAATGTCCTCTTATATCTATCGCCTCATAAAAATGATATTAATGAATTCATCTACTGGCTCTCAGAACTAACACCAGGTAATTTATATGAGCTACTTTCACCAATAATCGCTGATAATCTCCCTAATGATTTAGGAACGATACGAGATAGCTATGTACATTACTTATCAACTTGGAACGAAGCTTATTTTTCTACCTTTGACCCGATAGTTTTAGATGAACTTAAGAAATCTAAGGCCTATTATGAAAGATTATCAACCACTAAGTATTCAATGGATTTAGTAGAAAAGGCTTCAGGTGGAATTCGAATTGAACCATTTGAAGGGCTTAAGGAGGTTGTTCTTGTTCCGGGTTATCATAATACACCTCTAACGGTCTATTGGAAATATAAGAACATGTATATCATTCGCTATCCTGTAGATATAGGTAGTGAGGACCCTACCCAACCCTCTAAGCAGTTAGTGAGGTTAACAAAGGCTCTAGCAGATGAAAATCGTCTACGAATTTTGCAATATGTAGCCAATGAGCCCAGAACATTTACAGCTATTCTGAATTACATTAATGTTTCTAAAAGTACGGTACATCATCATATCATGGCACTACGTTCTGCAGGGTTAATTAGTGTTTATCACACAGACCAGTGTTGTTCAGAGTATTATCGTTACCGAGCAAATGGATTTAGTGAGTTATCGGATAGTTTTCAGGAGTTTGTTCATCGGGTGGTTAGACCTTCTCAGTAGAGGAGGTTTTTTTATAGGCATTTTTCTAAAAGATCTTTTTTAAAAAATGGTAACCGTTCCTTTACGCTGCAGGCACTTGCTTTCCGCGGGGAGGAAGTCGAGCCTCCTCGACGTTCCGTCTGCGGGGTCTCGACCTTTCCTCACTTCCCGCAGGAGTCAAGTGCCTTCCGCTTCCCTTCAATCCACTCTGGATTCAAAATATATTTAAAATCAACACCATACAAAAACAATTTGAAATAAAAAAACACCTGAATCCCGATGGAATCCAAGTGCAAATTGTTATTTCTTTAATTCCCAAAACAGCATATTGTCATGTTTACCGGTTTGTTTCATGCCGATTTTTTTAAGAACCTTTATTGATGGGAAATTATCCTCTAGGCATTCAGCTTTAATTGTTGTGACTTTATTTGTAGAAAAGGCCCAGTTGATTAAAGCTTTGACTGCTTCTGTTGCGTAGCCTTTGTTATGCGCATTTAATGCAATGCCGTAGCCTACTTCAACAACTCCATCAGGATCTGGCTTTCCTTTAAAACCAATATCTCCAATGGTTTCTCCTGTATCCAAACGTTGAACGAACCAAACGCCCCACCCTAAGGTAGACTGATCTTTTTCATATTCCTCTAAAGAAAAGTGAACATGGTCAAACAGTTGATAATTTTCCGATACAGTTGAGATAGTCTCCTTTGTACATGGAATTAGCTTTAATCTTGTTGTCAAAATTTCCATAATGAAACTCCATTTCGAAGTTAATCTATTTAATATTTTTTTATAAGCTTTATATGAGATATAGGAGAATCCTCTTTCTCATTCACATTATAAACCCAAAGCTCTTTTAAATCTTCTAAGTGATAAAGGACGAAATATCTTCCGTTTACATCACTTATTTCTGACACCTCTGGTTCACCAAGTAGTGTAGTTAGATCGGCTAAATAATAGTCTTTTTCCGGTGCATATTCGATTATATAGATTGTATCGTCTTCTTCTAAATAAGAGTAACCATACACAACATTTCCGTACTGAAGTATATTGGCACCGTCCCAGATATCCTCAAGATCTGGCTCACCTAAAGCTTCTTTAATTTCTGCAGCCGTTGAGCCTATGCCGAATTCTGCATTTGCTAACTTCCCCTCATTTAGTAAGTTTTTAAAATCTTCATTAAAAAACTCATGAGTTGGTGTTTCAGCCTTCTCTTCGTTCTGGGGAGCCGTTTCTTTAGATTCTTCAGTTTCCTTGATCTCTTTTGTTACTTCTGACTGTTCATCCTGCGAACAACCAGATAACACCATTGTAAGAATAAATAATAAGATAAAATACTTCATAAGTCCCCTCCTCATGCTACTTTTAACGACAACGATAAGTTATGTTTATCTTACCATTTTTTCACGATAGATGTCGAAGTATGGTAAGTATGAATTTTTATGTATACGATAGGGTTCGAAGAAGAGACAGGTTTTGTGAGGTGATATATAAAAACCACATCTACTTATAGATGTGGCACCATTGGTTAAAAGTTTACATATTTTTTTGGATCTACTGAGTTCGATTTTGAATTATTCCATGGTCCTTTATGGATTTCAAAGTGTAGATGTTTTCCATATGATCTACCTGTGTTCCCCATATAACCAATTCTTGTACCCTTATCAACCGACTGACCTTCACTCACACTACGTGACTCTAAGTGCGCATATACTGTTGTGTAGATTTGTCCGTTAATATTATGAGTAATAAACACAACATGACCATAACTACTTGAATAATATGAACGGAATACTGTACCTGCTGCTGCTGCAACTACCGGAACATTTGCAGAACGATTAGCGATGTCCACTCCTGCATGCAATGATCCCCAGCGATGACCATAACCCGAAGTAAGTCTACCCGTAGTTGGATTCATAAAGTTTCCATCTGTTACTTTAGGAGTTTGTCCTCTTTTTCGAGCCTCTTCTATTTCACGTTGTCTCTTTTCCCATGCTTTAATTTCTTTTTTAATTGCAGCTTCCTGTGCAGCTAGAAGTTTTTCTTCATCTTCAAGCTCTTCTAGGTGGGAGTGAATCTCGTCCTCTTGCTTCTTTAATTGAGACATAATCGCATTTTTTTCTTTGATATGCTTATTCAATTCAACTTTCATTTCTTCAAGTGACTTTAATTGCTCTTCTAAATTTGCTAAGTGGGCTGTTACTTCTTCCTCTTTTTGCTCTTTTAAAAGCTTATCCTCTTGATGGGCTTTGATTATATCCTTGTCTGCCTGGACGAATGTAGATAAAGCACTTAGTCTATCAATAAAGTCTCCAAAATTTTGGGCACCTAGTAGTACATCGACATAGCTTACTACTCCACCACTTTTTTGAATAGAGCGCATTCTTTCTTCTAGCAGTGCATCACGTTTTTTAATTCTTTCGGTCACTTCAGCAATTTGCGCTTGCAACATTTGAATTTGTTCTTGTGTTGCTAAAATTTCTGCTTCCTTTTCACGCATTTTTGCATTTGTTTCAGCTACAGCTATATCTAACCGTTTAATTTCTGATTCTAAGGCCTTTTGTTCAGCCTGAAGTGTGGAAATATCTCCCTCTTTTTCCTGCATTTCAGATTTTACATCTGAACGTTTCTCTTGAACCTTTTTCTTTTCATTTTCAAGCTGTGAATTTTTTCCGACTGCCCATGCAGTGTCAATAGATGAGGTTGATAGGAATGTACCAAACGCAACCATTATTCCTATACTGATGAGTAAAAAACGTTTTCTCATTTATCCTGTAACTCCCTTCTATTTTCAATGGTCATGGTAACGTCTGCTTGGGGTTAAGTGATCTCATGAAGTAGTACAGATACCATATCTATTTTTTAAAACTATTAAACTTTTAAAAATTTACGAACAGACATTAAGCTTCCCCAAACTCCGATTATCGAACCAATTGATACTAGAAGTACTGCAACTTGGATGGCAAATGGTTGGAATGGCAGTAGTTGAAAGAAAGTTCCTGCTAATTTGGGCTGTATTAAGTCTAAAAGGTAATTATATGAGCCAAGAATTATTGAGATTGGAATAATTGAGCCTAATGCCCCTAAAAATAGCCCTTCTAGGAAAAACGGCCAACGAATAAATGAATTAGTAGCTCCTACTAGTTTCATAATTTCAATCTCTTTTCGTCTTGCAACAATGGTTATTTTAATAGTGTTTGAGATTAAGAACATCGCTGTAAATATTAGTCCCATGATAAGAATGAGTCCAATGTTTCGAGAGATTTCAACTGCACTAAATAACTTTTCGATTTCACCTTGTCCATATTTAGCTGAAGCTACATTTGAGAACTTTTCGATTTTTTTTGCAACAAGCGAAATATCATTTGGAACTGTAGTTTGTATAACAAAAACATCATGCAGGGGATTATTTTGCTCAACTAGTGAAAAGATTGAACCTTCTTCACCCAAGCTTTGTTTTAGATTTTCAAGCTCATCATCCTTGGATGAGAAAACAATATCTGATACCTGTGGAATACTCTCAATTTGTTTTCGAAGCTGTTCCTGGTCTTCAGGAGTAGCTGTTAAGTCGATATGAACACGGATACGCACATCTTCTTCAATAGAAGTTGCCATACTATTTAAGTTCATCATTATGACAATAAAAACTCCTACAAGTAAAAGGGTTACGGTCACAGCACTAACGGAGGCGAATGTCATCCAGCCATTACGTCCAAGGTTCTTGATGCTTTCACGAAAATGACGACGTAAGGTACTAAACTTCATAACCATAATCCCCCCTTACTTCATCACGTGCAATTTTTCCATTTTCAACAGCAATAACACGCTTCTTAATCGTATTAACGATTTCGCGGTTGTGTGTTGCCATTACAATTGTTGTACCGCGATTATTAATCTCTTCAAAAATCCTCATGATTTCCCATGATGTTTCAGGGTCAAGATTCCCCGTAGGCTCGTCCGCAATCATTACGCCCGGTGCATTAACGATTGATCTGGCAATTGAAACACGTTGTTGCTCTCCACCTGACAGCTCGTCTGGTAAAAATCTAGCTTTGTGTTTTAGCTTAACTAGGTCTAAAACATCCAAAACACGCTTTTTAATATGACGTGGATTTTCTTCGATGACCTCTAAGGCAAAGGCAACATTTTCATATACAGTAAGCTTTGGTAATAGTTTAAAATCCTGAAACACGACTCCAATATTCCTTCTTAAAAGAGGAACCTTTTTTTCCTTTAACTTTGAAAGGTTGATTCCGTTAATCATAATGACACCTTTTGTCGGCTTTTCCTCACGGTACATCATTTTAATAAAGGTTGATTTACCTGCACCACTTGGTCCAACAACATATACAAATTCACCTTGTTTTATCTTTATACTAATCCCATTAACTGCGAGGACGCCGTTAGGGTATTTTTTATATACATCTAGCATTTCTATCATGATCATTCACCTGATTGTTAGTTTATAGTCAAACCCTTATGATTTTGACGACATTCTTCTATCAGAAATGCCGAATCTTTTATCATACTATTCTACAAAATAGTATATTCTTTCTCACCTTTTTCATTATACCATCATATTTCGCCAAAATCAGACCTAAATTTATTACAATTTTATTTCATGGGTAATTTTTTGTCATTTGGTGGCTTTTATTCAGGTATAAGTTGTCTATTCAATTTAGCAATATGTATTGCAGCCGTGATCGTTGTCAGTAGAATCACCAATATACTTATCCTTTTAAGGTGGATTCGGACTTCATTGGGGTGATTACTTCAATCGTAGTCTGAATAAGTGATGGATTCAGACTTCACAGGGGCGGATACTTCAATCGTCGTCTGAATAACTGGTGGATTCGGACTTCACAGGGGCGGTTGCTTCGATCGGCGTCTGAATAAATGGCGGATTCGGACTTCAGAGAGGCGGTAACTTTAATCGTGGTCTGAATAAGTGGTTGATTCGGACTTCACAGAGGAGGTTATTTAAATCGTTGTCTGAATAACTGGTGGATTCGGACTTCAGAGAGGCTGTACCTTTAATCGTGGTCTGAAAAAGTGGTTGATTCAGACTTCACAGAGAAGGTCACTTCAATCGTTGTCTGAATAACTGGTGGTTTGGGACCTCACAGGGGCGGCTACTCCAATCGTTGTCTGAATAGCTGGTGGATTTGAACTTCACCGGTTATAGTCAGTTCTTGTCTGAGTAAGTAGTCGAATCTAGTATTTACGCTCAAAAAAGCATTTCAAAAACACCAAGGAGTAAAAAAAGGTCTCCGTCAATGACAGAAACCTTCGTTTGGTTACCTTATTGTTTCCCAGCTAACCATGCAGCAACAGCAGTTGCTTCTTCACCTTTAATGATACCACCTTGCATGATACCTTGGCCTTTTTCAATAATTCCCTCGATTTCTTCTTGAGAATACTTAGACCCAACAGTAGCTAACGCAGGTCCAGCTCCTCCAGTTAAATCTCCGCCGTGGCATGCTGCACAGCTTTGTTGATAGATTTTTTCAGCGTTTGCAGTTGTAGCGCCTGCATCCCCAGTATCAGCCGGTTCAGCTGCATCATCGCCTCCACCGCCACATGCTGCTAGCACTAGCGATGTTCCGAATAGTAAAGCAAGTAGCTTTTTCTTCACACAATACTCCCCCTAGAGTAATATTTGGAAATACAACTCTATTATAACCAATTTACGCTCTTTTAAAACCCTCCCCCAACACCTCAGAAGCGTCCATAACCACGACAAACGCAGACGCATCAATGCTTTTGACCAATTGTTTCAATTTAGTGAATTCTGTTTGATCGACGACACACATGAGGATTGGACGCTCATCATCAGTATAACCACCTACCGCTGAGAGTCTCGTAACCCCTCTATCAATTTTTTCAAAGATTCCCTGACTCACTTCATCCTGTTTATTTGTAATAATAATCGCCATTTTAGAGTAGCCAAATCCAACTTGAACAAGATCAATTGTTTTACTAGTTGCGAATAATCCGATGAGTGCATAAAGACCACCTTCAAGATCAAACACAAAAGCTGCTGCAATAACAATCATTCCATCAATAAGCGCAACACAAGTACCCAGAGATAAACCTGTGAACTTATTAACGATTTGTGCTGCCAGGTCTGTTCCACCCGTTGAAGCATTTCCTCTAAATGCCAATCCTAACCCAATACCTACAACCACTCCACCGAATAAGGCACCTAATAGTGGGTCTAAAGTGGCAGGGTCCATGTCTCTTGTAAGGAAAACGACAAACGGTAAAAATAATGTACCAATTAATGTTTTAATACCATATTGTCTTCCTAGAAAAATGACACCCGCTATAAAAAGTGGAATGTTAAAAGCCCATTGAACAAAGGCTGGTTCCCACCCAAATAATGAATCAAAAATTGTACTTATCCCGCTTACTCCACCAGAAGCAACTCTATTTGGTAATAGAAATAAGTTGAATCCTATTCCAACAATCGCTGAGCCAATTAATATGTAAATATACTCCTTTAGTAAATGAATCCTAGGATTAAATGTATTATTTCTACGTCTTTGTTTTGCTGACATCATCATAATTAATTTCCCCCAACTATTACGTATGCTGACGGTTGTTCATACAACCTTTGAGAGTATAGCACGGGTGTGTAAATGTGTAAACGCCATCGGTATAACGTGTTAAAGCGACAAAATTCTCGAATGATTACTAAGCAAAATTTGTTGTTATCACCTTGAACCTAGACCGTTCCTTTCCTCTACAGGCACTTGCTTTCCACGGGGAGGAAGTCGAGCCTCCTCGACGTTCCGTCTGCGTGGTCTCGACCCCTCTATCTCCCGCAGGAGTCAAGTGCCTTCCGCTCCAATCCACTCTTGTATATAACAAAGTTTAGAATTATTTTAAGAACATTTGTGAATAGTTTGTGTCAATATTAGGGGATACATGCGGGGGATATAGAGATTCAACAAATGCACTTGTCGAAAAAAATCATACAAAAAAAACCCCTGATTACAATCAGAGGTTCCAAAGCTATTCTTTTACTAATTCAACCAATTTTGCTGTAGCGTTGTCTGTGTTTTGGATAAACGTAACAAGTTGGCTGTTTTGGTTGTTGTGGTTTTCGAGTGATGCTGAGATTTCTTCGAGTGATGCTGTTGTTTCTTCGATAATGGCTGCGAAGTCACCAACCGATGTTTCAATCGCTTTAGATGATGATCCAATCACTGATGTAATTTCTTCAAAGTGTTCTACTGTACTGTTCAAGTCATTTACAGTTTTATTAATTCTTGAGAAGGCATCCATTGTTTGTTTAGTAAGATCTACGCTCTCTACCATTTTCTTCGCATTTTCTTCCATCTGTAATTTTGAAATTTTTGTACTTTCATTAACAGTTGAAAGGTTTGTTGAAATTCGGTCTGCCGCATTTGACGTTACAGATGATAATTTTCGAATTTCCTCAGCTACTACTGCAAAGCCTTTACCACTTTCACCTGCACGTGCTGCTTCAATCGATGCATTAAGTGCAAGTAAGTTTGTTTGGGACGCAATCTCTTGGATATGATCTGTAAATCCAGTCGTTTCATGGATTTTCTCAACTAATTGGTTCATCGTTGTTGACATACTGTCTATCGATTTTTGGAACTCAGAAATTTTAGATAGTAAAGTATCAACTGTTTCGCTACCTGCTTTTGATGCTTCATTCGCTTCATCTGTTTGTGATCCTAAGTTACTTGCAGCATTAACAAGCTTAACGACCGTCTGATTAAGACTCTCAATTGATTCAGTGATTGTGCTTGCTGCCTCATTTTGAGTAGCCATCCCAGAAGAGATTTCACCAACTGCAATACTCATTTCGTTAAAAGAATGAAGTTGTTCTTCGCTTTGAACACGAACTTTACCCAGGTTTTCACTAATTGTTTTCGTACCTTCAACTAGCTTTTCACCCTGCATAGTTTGTTGATCAAAAAGTAATTGTGTTTGTTTTTGTAATTCATCCATATCACTTTGCATTTTGAGAGATACTCGGTTTAAGAAAATAAGAGTTAACGCTATAACTGTGAAAATTAAATAGTATACAACATAAATACGTGAGTCAAATTGAAGTGCTTCTCCGTAAGAATATAAATAGCCGCCACTGAGTAATAAGGCAAAGCCCAGACTCGTAATTAGTGTCGAACGCATATTATAAATAGCAGCAGTCGTTAATAAGTAAAATGGCATTAGTATCATTGTGAGCGACTGGCTAGCAAACATAATGAAGTAAATAACAACACTTAGACCTGCTATTGCAAGAAAAGGGGTTTTAGTAATCCATATTTTCTTATAGTTTAGTAAAAATAAAATTATGACGAATAGTCCTCCACCGATTGCGATGGTTAGTATCATAGCCAATGGCTGCTTTATGGCAATGTCTACTATAATAGCTAAAATGACTGAAATCAATGTTACGATTGTTACTAGCTTATTTTTACGAGAAATGTCTAGTAATCGTAACTGTTTAAGTGAATCGACTTGTTCTGACATAGAGAATCCCCCTGATTGTTGATAATAGTACAATTTTACAATATTTTTATATCAAAAGAAATATATTGTCGAAAATAGTTGAAATTTATACAAAAATAGGAAAAATTATATTAACACATGGTAAATAGTGTAAAAATAAATATTGTTTTTAAGTTATTGTTTTTATTATCTTAATATATTATTTAAAAAAACTTGAAACTAAGGTTTCTGTAACTTGTATATCGGTAAGTACTTTCATCTTTTAAAGTGGTAAATAAATACAAAAAACCATCGAACTTAGGAATTCGATGGTTACACAGTGTTTAATTTAATTTTGAACGTAGGTATGCATCAATAAATGGATCTAGGTCACCATCCATTACACTTTGTGTGTTTCCTACCTCAGTGTTAGTACGGTGATCTTTCACTAGCGAGTATGGGTGGAATACGTAGGAACGAATTTGGCTTCCCCAGCCGATGTCCTTTTGTTCTCCACGAATTTCAGCTAATTCTGCTTCTTGCTCTTCTATCTTCAATTGATAAAGTTTAGCTTGTAGCATTTTCATCGCCCGTTCACGGTTTTTAATTTGAGAGCGTTCTGTTTGACAGGTTACAACCGTGTTGGTTGGGGTATGGGTAATACGGACAGCTGAATCTGTTGTATTAATGTGCTGCCCCCCCGCTCCACTTGCACGGTATGTATCAACTTTTAAATCCTCAGTACGTATCTCGATATCGATTTCATCATTGAACTCAGGCATTACCTCACAGGAAACAAAGGAAGTATGGCGACGTCCTGATGCATCAAAAGGAGAAATACGCACGAGTCGATGAACTCCTTTTTCTGCTTTTAAATACCCGTAAGCATTGTGTCCTTTAATTAATAAAGTAACACTCTTAATTCCCGCTTCGTCTCCAGGTAAATAATCCAGTGTCTCAACCTTGTAGCCTTTTTTCTCAGCCCATCGAGTGTACATACGGAGTAGCATTGAACCCCAATCTTGAGACTCTGTACCACCTGCACCAGGGTGAAGTTCTAAGATGGCATTGTTCTTATCATGCTCTCCACTTAATAATAATTGAAGTTCAAATTCATTTAATTCTTTTGAAAGACCCTTAATTTCAGTCACAAGTTCAGCTAATAACTCTTCATCTGGCTCTTCTTTTACAAGCTCATAAGTTAACTGAAGGTTTTCATAGGCTTCTGATAGCTCTGAGAACTGATCTACTGATTCTTTTAGAGCGTTTGATTCATTAATCACATTCTGGGCAGATGATTGACTATCCCAAAAATTAGGCATTGTCATTTGTTCCTCAAGCTCTGTAATGCGTGCTTGCTTAGCCTCTAAGTCAAAGAGACCCCCTAAAGTCATTTAAACGTTTATCCATTTTTTCAAGCTCTTGTTTTATCTCTACTAATTCCATACGTTCACCTCATAAAATGATGTCAATCTTAAAAGGTGAGAGAAAAGACTCTCACCTTCAGTACTTTATTGTCCACAACAGTTTTTAAATTTCTTCCCGCTTCCACAGATACAAGCGTCATTTCGTCCTACATCAAGCGATTTTTTAACCGGTTTTTTCTTTGGTTTTTCTTCGCCATCTTTCGGATGAACCGCTTGGCCTTTGGCAACCTCTTGACGTTCAAGGTTGTTACGGATTTGTGCTTTCATGATATATTTTGCAACATCTTCTTCAATTGATGCAATCATTGTCTCAAACATTGCAAATCCTTCAAATTGGTATTCACGTAAAGGATCTGTTTGTCCGTATGCTCGTAAATGAATCCCTTGACGAAGTTGATCCATAGCGTCAATATGATCCATCCATTTACTATCAACTGCACGAAGAACAACAACTCTTTCAAACTCACGCATTTGTTCAGGTGAAAGCTCGTTTTCTTTTTCATCATAGCGTTCTTTCACTTTTGCAATGATAAGTTCATTGATTTCTTCAGGCTCTTTACCTTTTAATTGTTGTTCAGTAAGGTCACCTTCGTTTAGTAGATTACCATTTACAAACTCAGCAATTGATTTTAATTCCCATTCTTCAGGTAAATCGCTGCTTGTATGAATGCCTACATTCTTTTCAACCGTAGATTGAATCATGCGCTCAACAACTTCACGAAGGTTTTCTGAATCTAATACTTCAAAACGCTGTTTGTAAATAACCTCACGTTGTTGGCGAAGTACATCATCATATTGTAAAAGCTGTTTACGAGCATCAAAGTTATTACCCTCTACTCGTTTCTGTGCTGACTCAACAGCTTTTGACACCATTTTGCTTTGGATTGGCTGGGTATCATCCATTCCAAGACGCTCCATCATGCCTCTCATATTGTCAGAACCGAAACGACGCATCAGTTCATCTTCCATTGAAAGATAGAATTGCGTAATACCTGGGTCACCTTGACGTCCAGAACGTCCACGTAACTGATTATCAATACGTCTACTCTCATGACGCTCTGTACCAATTACAGCAAGACCGCCTACTTCTTTTACACCTTCACCAAGCTTGATATCAGTACCACGACCAGCCATATTTGTTGCGATTGTTACCGCACCGTATTGACCAGCATTTTCAATAATTTCAGCTTCTTTTTCATGGTTTTTCGCATTTAAGACATGGTGTTTAATGCCTTTTTTCGTTAAATATCTAGAAATTAACTCAGATGTCTCAATCGCAACTGTACCAACAAGAACTGGTTGTCCTTTACCGTGACGCTCTGCGATGTCCTCACATACTGCCTTGAACTTACCATCGATTGATTTAAAGATTAAATCAGGACGGTCATCACGAGCAATTGGACGATTCGTTGGAATAGACACAACATACATATTGTAAATATTACGGAACTCTTCTTCCTCTGTTTTTGCAGTACCCGTCATACCAGATAACTTTTCATACATACGGAAGTAGTTTTGGAACGTAATTGTTGCAAGTGTCATACTTTCGTTTTGGATTTCCAAGCCTTCTTTTGCCTCAATTGCTTGGTGTAAGCCATCACTATAACGGCGACCTTTCATTAAACGACCTGTAAACTGGTCAACAATGACAACCGCGCCTTCATCAACAACATAATCAACATCACGATGCATACTTGAATTCGCTCTTAGAGCCTGATTAATATGATGAATTAAAGCTACATGGCTAATATCAAAAAGATTCTCGATATTGAATGCCTTTTCAGCTTTTTCAATCCCTTTATCGGTTAATTGAACACCTTTTGATTTTTCATCATACGTATAATCTTCTTCTTTCGTAAGCGTACGAACGAATCCGTTAGCTTGAATATATAAAGAAGTAGATTTTTGAGCTGACCCTGAAATGATTAATGGTGTACGTGCTTCATCGATTAATACGGAGTCAACCTCATCAATTACTGCATAATGAAGTGGACGTTGCACCATTTGTTCCTTGTAAAGAACCATGTTGTCACGCAGGTAATCGAAGCCAAACTCGTTATTCGTTCCATATGTAATATCAGCGCGGTATGCTTCAATTTTTTCTTCACGAGATAAAGCATTTAGGTTTAACCCAACTGTTAGACCTAAGAAATTATATAGCTCGCCCATCTCTCTAGCATCACGGCTTGCTAAGTATTCGTTTACTGTGATAACGTGAACGCCTTTACCAGTTAGCGCATTTAAATAAACAGGCATTGTCGAAGTTAATGTTTTACCTTCCCCTGTTTTCATCTCAGCAATATTACCTTCGTGAAGGGTAGCTCCCCCCATTAACTGAACATGGTATGGATGTAAACCTAATACACGCTTTGCAGCTTCACGAACAACTGCAAAAGCTTCTATTAAGAGGCTATCTAGAGCTTCACCTTTTTCATAACGACCTTTAAATTCAGCTGTTTTTAAAGGGAAATCTGTATCAGCTAGCTTTTCCATCTCTGGACGCAACTCTTCAATTTTAGCTGCTAGAGCATCAAGCTTTTTCAAGCTACGTTTATTCGGATCGAACACTTTATTTAAAATTCCAAGCATCACGAACGCTCCTCTATTATCATTTAGATAGTTTCTTTATGTAAAAAATAACCTGTCTACGTTTCTAAATTTTGATAGGACGCAGAATATGTGCGGTTATAGCTTATAAAAATAAAATCAACTTTAATTTTAACATTAATAGGGAATCGGAACAACATTAAAGGGGATGAGGAAGTAAAAAGGGTGTAGCCATTAAGACTACACCCTACCCTATTAATTTGGTTCGATAATTCCGTATTTACCGTCACGACGTTTGTAAACAACATTCGTGTTGTTAGTAGATGCGTTTGTGAAGACGAAGAAGTTATGTCCTAACATGTTCATTTGTAGGATGGCTTCTTCACTATCCATTGGTTTTAAGTTGAAGCGCTTTGTTCTTACTAACTCAAAGTCTTCATCGTCCAGGTCTTGAACAGCCACGTTTCCAGCTGTTCCATTTGCTTCAAAAAATGCTCGAGTGCCGCCTGGATCACGGTACTTACGATTTACTTTTGTTTTATGTTTACGAATTTGACGCTCTAGTTTATCAACTACGAGGTCAATCGCTGCATACATATCATCATGAGATTCCTCTGCACGTAACACCAACTGAGTCATTGGAATCGTTACCTCTATTTTAGATTGTTTGTCGTTGTAGTATTTTAAGCTTACATTTACATTGGCATTCGGAGTACCATCAAAATATCGTTCTAATTTACCTAGTTTCTTCTCAACATACTCTCGTAATGCTGGAGTTACCTCAATGTTTTCACCGCGAACGTTGTAATTCATACATGAACTCCTCCTTTAAAATCGACCAGAATGTCTAGTCATTAGGGATTACTGGCACCTACTTGAAGCGCCTAGCCTTCGACATAACTAGAGTTAATAAGTTATTTCTTGTGGCTATATTACTACAATTCTACATTACCCTCTCCTATTCCTGCTTAAACCTAAAAATATTTTGTGAATGTTTTGTGAATTCAAATAATTTTAAGTATAAGAGTATATGTCTTGAATTCACCGGTTATGACAGGTGTGAGGAATGTATCTATATCTCATTGGATAAGCTAAGGGGTTTAGTAGAAATGTACTACTCTCCCTACCTTTATTTTACCCTATATTAACGGTGGTAAAACATGGTGGGTGTGACAGAATTGTTAATAAATATAATGATTTTTCGACAACTTTTTCTATGATGTCGAATCTGTATTGATTTAAAAATTCAGATAAATATTGTCGAATATAGTTAGAATTTGTTAAAATTAGAATAGAATGGTTTGAACGTAAAAATAACTGCAAGAAACTGACATTAGAAAGATAAGGAGAGCCCTTATGAAAACAAAAAGTATGCAGGTTTCGTTTGATTTAGTTGGCGAAACACTCTCAGATGACATCTATTCCGACCATGGGATCTTATTATTAAAAAAAGGAACCATTTTAAACGAGACCCACATATTACAGCTTAGAAACTACCAAAATCGAGTGTTCATCAACGTAGAAGAGGAAGAAAGCTTAGAAACAATTCCTCTACAAAGCTTCCAAGAATTATATAGTGAAAACCTAAAAAAGATAAAAACAATTTTTAACGACCATCATCCAGACACATTACCACCTATCAAACAAATTATTGAAGACTTCATGCCTTTGTTTGAAAAATCAATTGACAACACAAAATTTATTAATCAAATTAACAAGAGCATGAGCTTCGATGAATATACATACCGTCATTGTTTAAACGTAGGAATTATATCAGCAACCATTGGCAAACTTTTGGGCCTTAAGAAAAAGGAATTAGTAAAGTTGGGTCAAATGGGCTTGCTTCATGATATTGGAAAAATGACCATCCCTCCTACTCTATTAAACAAACCTGATAAACTAACAGAGACTGAATGGGCACAAGTTTCACTTCATACCATCAAGGGTTATGAGATTCTTAAAAAAGTAACAAATGTAGATCTAAATGTGATTGTTGCAGCTTTACTACATCATGAACGACTTGATGGATCAGGATATCCAAACAAGCTGAAGCAAAAGGATATCCCATTCCTCGTTCAAATCGTGTCAATAGCTGATACCTTTGATGCTATTTGCTCTGAACGAAGCTACCAACCCAAGAAAAGTGTTTTTGCCGCAATCAATGAACTGATGAAGGAAGCTAACAGTAATAAGCTTAATCCTGCGATTGTTGTTCCCTTTGTAAAATATCTCATGAGGCAATATATTCGTGAGGAAGTTTTATTAAGTAATGGAGAGATAGCTGAGATTGTATTTATTCATGATAATGAGCCTCATCAGCCTTTAGTAAGGGTTGGTGAAGAGTATATGGATTTGAGAAAAGTTAGTAAGATTGATATTGTGGAATTTGGCAATAGGGTAGAAGTTATGGAAGCCCCCTGAGATAAACGGGGCTTCTTTTTGTTTAATTAAATCAGTGAATAATATCCCATAAAATAAAAAGCTCCCAAGTGAAGTGGGAGCTTTGATTTATTGACTGGTGTATTTAGATAATGGTTTTTGGATTGATAACTTCCATGCTTGATAGGCAGGAAATAAAGATTGAGTTATCACTTGTTGTTTCAAAATAGGATTTTCATAGCTCCCCTCTAGTTTTTCAACCTCTTTAATAACGGCATTAAACTGTTCAAGGTTATGAAGGATATCCTTTTCACCTGAAAACAAAGCTATAAGATTTTCATTCGTGTTCACAATCTGTGTGAAAGCCGAGAAAATATCCTCAAGCACTTGGTCACCTTGAGTACGTTCAAAGTCATCAAAACCCTCAACAACATACTCAAAAGCTTGCTCAACCGTATCAAGTAAGGCAGTATACCTCTCTACCATATCATATTGAAATACACTAAGTTGAATCATGACGTCACCTATTTTCTTTTATCAAAAAACATCCCGTCTGAAGAGACCGACTCATAAGGATTCGTGTACTTATTAGTTGATGTTTTTTTCTTTTTTAGTTGGTTGATATCTAGTTGGATTTCTTGTTTTAATAGGGCTAACTTTTCATCTACTACTTTATTTAACTTAACAACCTCTGCCCCAAGCTTCTTTTCCCCGTCAGTATAAGGAGGGCTGACCTGCTCTATTAAGCTTTGTCTAGCATCTAGTAATTCTTCTACTTTAGGTATCAACGACTCTCGGTCTTCATTAGAAACCGGCTTTTGCAAAAGGTCATAAAGTTCCTTTGTAGCGAGATATAGAGCTTTTACAGAACTCACTAAGCCTGTCCACCTTGTGCATGTTGCTGTTGGCGGTTAAGCTGAATAGCTTGCTTCCACGTATCACGAAATTCAGTAACATAACCTTCTACCTCAGTTAAGATATCAAGGTCATTTTTTATATTCACTTCCATTAGCTGGCGATTGATATAATCATACATTGCCATCAAGTTCTTAGAAACTTCTAAATCCATATTTAATGTAACCATAAGCTCACGAATAATGTTTTGAGCCTTTTGTAGGTTTGTATTTTTAAGCTCAATGTTTTTTTCTTCAATTCCTTTACGAGCTAGTTTGATAAATTTCAAACATCCATTGTATAGCATTAACGTAAGCTCTCCTGGGGAAGCAGTTGTCACTGCATTTGTTTGATAGGATGCATATGGGTTCGTTGTCGCCATTGGTAGTCACTCCTTTTCTTACATTCCTCCGCCGAATTGCTGCATTAAAAACATCGACTGCTGATTTGATTGTTGAATAGCTTTTTCCATTGCTGTAAATTGGCGCCAGTAGCGGTCTTCTACTTGGATAAGACGATCCTCAAAACGGTTAATATCCTTATCCAATGATGTTAGATTACGACCTAATGTGAATTGCTGGTTTGTCCAAGTTGATTTACCAGCCTTTGACTCTATATTTCTAACAGTATTAGTTATCGTTTCTTCTATACGACGAATGATTCCTTTTGTTCCTGTTGTAGTTCCATCTGCTGCAAACAGATTATAGACAGCATCAGGGTCCTCTTGAAGTTTAGCTCGCAGTGTTTTTTCATCTATTGTTAGTTTACCTTTATCTAAATAATTTGTGGATGTTTTAATCCCTATTTCTGCAAGTTGCCTGAAACCTGTTTTAGCTGCAGTATTGGATAAAGGAGAGTAAAAATCTAACCTTAATTGGTTCAAACCACTTGATAAAACCGAATCATTTTTTAACAAACCACTTTTAGCTTTTTCTTCCCATTGTTCGATTTGCTTTTCGGATAATTCGTCTCTTTCCTCTTTAGTTAGTGGCTGATAACTTCGGAAGCGTTCCTCAGATAATTTTCCATTAATCTTTTCTATTACTTCGTTATACTTATTAACAAACTGAACAATTTTATCAACTGCGTTATCTGTATTGTTCGAAATGGTAACTGTTGCATTTCCATTTGTCACAGCGTTAAATGTAAAACTAATATTGTTAATAGTGTAACTGTTTGTAGGAGGTTCTACAGTTAGTCCATTATTATATGTGAACCTCGCATTGGTACCGCCTGACTCGACTTCTACCCCAGTAGCGTCCTTCATTTGTAGGGTATTTGTAAAGAAGTTGGCTGAAGCACCTGAAAAACCAATCTCCATTCCTGTTGGATTTAGATCCCCTGTTACTGTACGCTCCATTACAACTTTATCAGAAGTAGGATCATAGAAAGCACGAACTCCTAGAGTAGTACTACCATTAATGTCTTTTAATATATCATTTAACGAACTATTAGCAGGATCATAGGCTTTGGTAAATGTGTTTGGACTTCCATTTTCGTTATAGGTTGTAATTGTAAACTCAATTTGTCCAGTAGCATTTGTTGAAAATGTACTTTTTAGTTTTGCCATTTGTGTACTTAACTTTGCGTTTGGATCTATCTTTTGAGTTGGATCAAGAGAAATCCCTGACTGGCTTGCTCTAATTGCAGCAGTGGCCAAACGTTCTACATTAACAGTGTAGGACCCATTTGGTGCATCGGCATTTGCAGTTGCAGTAATCGCTGATGCGTTCGTGCTCGTTACTGATTTGGAAGAATAAGTGTTCTCTAACCTCATATCTAAGGTCATGTTATTTAATTCGGCAAAGAGCTTATTCATATCTCGATATCCGTCACGTTGCCATTCCAGAACCTGTTTTTTCTGATTAAGTTTGTCTAGAGGCATTCTCTCAGCCTTCATTAAATCACTAACGAGTTGATCAATATCCATACCACTCGCGAGTCCACCGATTCTCATATTGAGACACCGCCTTTATATCTTTTTGTCTACTATAAATCCTACAAATTCAGTCATAGCTGCATACATATCTAGTAATTTTTTCGATGGAATTTCACGGACCACCTCTTTTGTCTGATCATCGACAATTGTTACATAATACTCGTTTAATTTGTCATGCAGTTCGAATTTAAGTGATGTATGCGTTGGTTGTAAAAAATCATTTAATCCGTTCACTACACCTTTTAGCTTTTCCTCTGACAACTCTACTTTAGATTCATTAGACTGGTTGGATTCATTTGGATTATCTGAGAATGCTATTTTTACATCTGTTCTAATTTGTGATTGACTTCTAAATGGGTCTTGGTTGTATGATGACATAGTTGTATTAGAAGGGACACGTTCAATTAACATATTTGTTCCTCCTCAACACTCATATCTGTATATTGATTATATCGGTAAATCATATTCGTTTGTTTAGGAAGCTATTTATATTTTTCCCTTATTGTTAAGATAAGAAAATTGTTCAATATATTATTTAATCAATTCTAATACTTGCATATTAGATTGCTTCAAATGTGCACCCATTGCTATTTGTGCTTGTGAAAGTATTTGCTCTTTCGCTAAGTTCATCATTTCCTTCGCCATATCAGTATCTTCTATTCTACTTAAAGAGGCGGAAGTATTCTCATGACTATTAGCTAAATTTGCAGCTATATGGTCAAGTCTGTTTTCTACCGCACCTACATTCCCAAGTTCACTTAAAACAAAATCTAATGCATGGTCAATTACTTTTAACCCTTGTTCGGCGTCTTCATAATTTCTAACACAAATAACATTGGTTCCTCTTAGCATGTTATCAAAGGATGCAAATTCTACTTTAAGAGACTGTCCAGAATTTGCACCTGTTTGATAAGTAAAACCATTAGGTTGATATCCGATCCCTTGTCGCACCCGATAATCCACTGAAAGAGAATGACTACCTTGGGTTAAATCTAACGTTTCTTGTTTTAAAACAATACGATTATCTTGTAAAGAATACTGTTCAGCCGTTAATAGACTCCCGTTCAATGAAACCATTAAAGCAGTTGGATCAATTTCCGATTCCAATAAATCTGCACCTGCTTCATGATTACAATAGTTATGAAAATAATCATTTGGCATATGATCGTTTAACTGTATATCTAACGAGTCAAAATATTGAACATTCAGTTGGATTTGGGAAGTGTTATTTGTAATATCTGGTCTAGCTCCACCTACAATTTCAATCGTTTGGCCATTGTAAATATACCCATCACCTGAGGAGTTTTGTGCTCTTTGGATTTCTTGTCCATTCATTTCTACCTTATAAATATAGGAATTTGTTGGTACTGTCGTCTGTAAATCATTTGCAGTTACAAAGAATACACTATAGTCTCCTGTTGAATCCACATTTTCCGGACGATAAGTACCATGTAATGATAGTTGATTATTACTAGAATTATAGGTAAAACCATTTTGCTCATTATATGGTACTTCTGTCCCCTTATAATAAACACTTATAGCCGTAGGTTCATCTGGGTTAACAAGCCCATAATCTAATGTTCTGGAATCCAAACGAATGTCATAAGAATCATTTCCTACGCTAGTTGAGGGACTTTCATACACATAAAAAACTTGAACATCAGGATTTGAAGAGTCCTTAGCTTCAGGCCGCGCATCACCATAAATTTCAATCGTATTTGTACCACTATTATAAAAATAACCATTTGTCTTTGTTGAATCATAGTTAACCTCATTACCATCTACTTTCACTAGAAATGTTGATGGTATGGATGGATCTGTAACCCCGTAAGTCTCAGGAGAATGATATAACGGAACTTCTACTTTTCCATCAAGTTGCTTTATGCTACTTGTCGCAGCTATCATTTGGATCGTATATGTGTCACCTACGTTTGGACGACTAATGCCATAGAGTTCGATTGTATTTGTATTTGCATTATACTGATAGCCATTTTCAGCAGAATAAGCAATTTCCTCAGAACCGTTTCTCAAAACTCTAATCGAATTCGGAGCTGTCTGACTTCCTAGATTATAGACTTCTGGATAATTATAAGATAATGGAATTCCATAAACATCACGTGAAGTACTTGAATACGAATTATCTGTTACATACTCAATTTTGATAGAAGGGTTACTTGGTAAATCCGGACGATAACTACCATAAAAACTAATGCGTCCATTAGATGGGTCATAGTAGTAACCATCTACCTTGCTCTCGTCATATGGAACAGTATTATTATCAATTGATACTCGAATCGATCGGTTTGCTAGTGGATCTGAACTAGATAAATTATAAGTATCAATTGCTGTACCTAAAGACACTGAATAAGTTTGATTCCTTCCATCTGCGTCGTAATTCAGGTTTTTAATTGTAACATTTTCGTTATATGCAGGACGTAAGTCACCATAAAATTCAATTTTTCCAGTAGATGTATTTACGTATACTCCAGTAACCGAATCATGATCTGATGGTTGTGTTGATAAAAGTTGGTTTCTCTGGACCTCAGTGCCTCCTACAAAAATACTAAGTGAACGAGGGCCATCTTCACCATGCATATTATAAATTTCTGCATTCGTTGGAATGGAAGTTGTATAAACTTTATCTCCAACACCATCAGATGTATAAGAAAAACGATAATAATCTTGAGCATCATCAAGTGATTCCGAACCAATGATAGCATCATTAAAAAAGGTTACTGTTCTACCAGAAACAGTATAGTAGCCCTCTGTCGGTGCAACACCTATCCCATCCCAAAAGGTTAAAATTCTTGAACCAGAATCATTTACCTTCTCTATTCTGAGTGATGTATTCATAGTATTCATGTTATATAAATTTGGGCTTGACGGTAGATTTATAGTATTATTTGTGGTCGTTACATTTAATGTATCTGTAGTTGAGATCAAATCAACCGGTGAACTTACACTAAATGTATTAATATTTACATCTACCTTTTTCAAGTTTCCTTGGTTATCAGAATACACAAAGGAGGTATTACCACTTGAATCTACCTTTGGTGAAAAACTATAACCTCCATTATTATCATTTGGATAGTTATATGAGTATGATTGAACACTTGTCCAAGAACCGTAGACCGAGGAACGCTTTTCCAAATATAGCACAGAGTCAACATTACGCAGCCTCATTAGACCATTACTTGAAAGAGTTTGTTGACTAACAATGGAAGTTCCGCTATCTAAAGCAGGGTCTACACTTCCATCGGCCAGTAACGTATAATTTTGACTATCCCTATTTGATGTAAATATAATAGAGGACCCATCTGATGACCATCTCGGTAAATGATCCATGACTGTAGTACCAATGTAGGATTCTGGTTGACTAATCGTTGAGAGTACTGTTGGACTAAACACTCTATTTTGATTATGGGTAAGGGTAACCGGGCTTAATGTATTACTTCCGACATTATTATTTTCAACATCGACATAGTTTGTTTGGGATATCTGTGATAATTGGATTGTCTTAGTTGTAATACGATTTTCATATAAGTACTCACCATACTCTTTATTAGTAAGGAGTTTGGTGTTATTGAATTCAGTATGCTCAACTATTTTATTTAGTTCTTTTTTTAATTCGTCAACCTCATTTTGAATCACTAAAGTATCTGCATTTGTATGAATCGTACCCTTTATCTCACTATTAGTTCCATTCATTGATTGGATAGTTAGTTCGCGAATTCTCTGAAGGATATCGGTCATTTCTTGCATTGCACCATCTGCAACTTGAACCATAGCACTGGCATCTTGTACATTTCGAAGTGCTTGATTGCTTCCCCTCGATAAAGCGGAAAGCTTTTGACTAATCGCTAAACCCGCTGCATCATTAGAGGCAGCCTTAATCCGTTGTCCTGTTGCTAATTTTTCAATATTTTTTTGTATATTTGTTTGTGAACGTTTCATTTGATTCGTAAATGATTTCATTAGTTGATTGCCTGGGATATACATTTGATCACCTTCGTTAACTCTTGTTGTATTTTCTAAAGAAACATAAATTCTTTTAGGCTATATTATATCTCTATAATTTTATATCGGAAAATTGGTTTTGTTTTAAAGGCTTTTTGGGAGATATTTTCAATAATAGTAAGTGAATTGGTAAATTAGTAGATTCAAAAAAACAAATAGAAAAAAAGCGTCCTAATATAGAACGCTTTTAAAAAGACTATCGTAATAATTGCAGTACACCTTGAGGCTGTTGATTAGCCTGAGCTAACATAGCTTGCGCAGCTTGTGAAAGGATTGAATTCTTGGTTTGGTTCATCATTTCTGAAGCCATATCGACGTCACGGATCCGAGATTCTGATCCGGTCAGGTTTTCAGAAGTATTATTTAGATTATTAATCGTGTGCTCTAAACGGTTTTGTAAAGCACCAAATTTCCCTCTTACTCCAGAAACTTGTTGTAACGCCTCATCAAAAACTGATATTGCCTCATCAGCATCTTTAGATGTAAGCACACTAACTCCACTAATACCTAGTCCACTCGCTGTAATATTTACAGTGTCAAACTCGATAGACTGATTTTCATTAGCACCCACTTGTACATTAATTGTCTTACCAGATGCACCACTACCGGAATTTTGATAAACGAGATTAAAAATATTCCCATTATCGTTTACTGTGTTATTCGTAACTATTCCCTCTGGACTTACTACACCTGTTCGAATTTGACCTTGTGTAGGTGCAATTGTACCTATAGGGTTATCAAAGTCGGAACTTGTATCTAGGTAATTATTTGCCCCGGCACTATTGTTAAACCAGGAAACAAAATCCGCAGTATTGGTAAAATCTAAAGTCCCCGAAATCTCACCAACATCGGATTGTATGGTATTATCTAAAGCTTGATCAAGAGTTGCTCCACCTTGTAATTCAGTTAAAATTGCTTGTATACCACCCGTTGTAGATTCATGTAAAGCCATAACAGCTCCATATGCAGAACCATAATCACCATTCCATGATGTAGTAATATTAGCACCACTCATAGGACTATAAGTATTTAAAAAAGGAACTCCACCTTGAACAGCAGTTGCCACACCCTCTGTGAACCAAATTGGTATTCCTCCACTTAGAGTTTGATCTATTTCAGTGAATTGTAGAGCATGAACTATTTCATGAGCTACAAGCGCATCTACTTGGCCCCAACCGTCATCACTCGTATTTCGAACACTATTAATAGCTGTCAGATTTAATCGTAACGTCAATGTATTGCCACCATCACCAGTTCCCATAGATGCAGCAGCACCGACACTAGACTCAAAAAACTCAACATTCATGGTTTTACCTGTAAAAGAAGGGGAAAGACCAAGATTATTATTTATCGTTGTTAATGAATCATCGATCCAATCAGTTAATTTAGCCTTAATATCGGAAATCATAGTTTCGTTTGAGCTTGAAATTGAAGCAGAATTAAGCATCTTTATTGTATTAAATTCAGTATCATTAGCTACTGTAGATATTTGACTTTTTAGCTGCTCCAACTCTTCATTTATACTCAGTCTATCTGAATCTGTAAGTGTACCATTCGCTGCTTGGACACTCAGCTCCCTGCCCCTTTGCAGCATATCCTGAATAACACCAGCAGCACCTTCTGCAGTTTGTAACATCGAAATACCATCTTGAGAGTTACGTGATGCCTGTTCTAAACCTCTGATTTGGCCACGCATCTTTTCTGAGATAGCTAATCCAGCAGCATCATCTCCAGCTCGATTTATACGGAGGCCCGAAGATAATTTCTCCATAGATTTCGACATACCACTATTGGCAGTAGAAAGTTGACGGTAGGTGTTTAAAGCAGCAATATTATGATTTATTCTCATTCTATCCTCCGAATATACTATAGAGAAAAAGTTCTCTAAAGTTTCCTTATTTCACCTATAGAGCATTTAATTTAGATATAAAGCTTTTTCATAAGGAAATATATAGCAACTTTATTGTAATGTACTTTCGTATATGATCTTTAGAACCAACTTATATATTTGATACAATAAAACTTGATTCAGGAAAATACTTTTTACCTTGTAAAGCAACTATTTTAATTTGCTCATAGTCTGCTATTTTTCTGTATGCTAGTATCATTAATTCATATAATCTAAAGTTATTAGGGTCTAGTTCAAGAGCATTTTTCCAGAACTCTAAGGCTAGATTAATTTGATCTAGTCCGTTTAAACATTCTCCCATTTTCAATAGAATATCACTAAGTTGCTTGGGAGAAAGTTCTGACTTGTAATCTAGATATTCATCGTAAAGATTAATAGCAATTTGGTAATATTCATAAATAATTAAAGTGTCTGCAATTTTCAAATAATAATCTTTAGGTATTATTTCTAACAAACTTTTAACTTTTTGCTCGTGTCCTACTTTTAAATATTGTAATATAAGATTTACAACTTCAGGATAGTCTTTTTCTTCAAGCTCATTTACTGATTCTATTAATATCATTCTAATTAATTTTTTCAAAGTAGGTTTGGCAATATCCATTAACTCTTCTAAACATCTTTTATTATTTGATAAATCAGCAGAAACTAAGCACAGTAACCCAATTTCAGGATCAAATTTATAGTTATATTGCTTTTTATATTCTTCTGAACAATACCGAAAATCACCTTTTAAGAACTTAATAAACGTAGATTCTTTTTGTAAATATAATTGTTGACTTTGGTTTAGGAGAGAAAAGAATGAAATTGCTAATGATTTGTTATTACTTTGAAGAGCCGATTGAAGAAGGACTAATAAATCCTTTATATCTTTAAGATTATATATTTTATTAAGATAATTAACTATATCTTTACTAGACTCTTGTTTACTTAAAATACCCATAACGGCTTTTAGTGAAGTTGTATCGTAACGGTCAAACTTCAATACTTCTAGATGGCTTTCTAAGCTTCTATGAATTTGTTCCGTTTTATAATATAACTCTCCTAATGATTGAAATACCATCTTTGTATAACCAGCTAAAACTGATTGCATTTTCAAGGCATTTTCCAAATTTCTCAATACATTTTCATATGCTTCAATCGCATCCATAAGCCGGGTTTTCCGTAAGAAATTACCTAAGAGATAATATAAATCAGGATACTCAGGATTATAATTTATTGCTTCATGTGTTTTATTTACAATCTCACTAAGTGGATACTCTAGGCTTATCATTAATGTTATTATATTCCTGTAGTTCTTAGCTTGGATTTGTCTTGGTAATTCTCCAAGTTCTATAGCCTCTTGGGCATGAGAAAGTGCATCTTTATGTTTCTGTATTGAAGCTAGCGATTCTGAAATATAAAAATGAATAAATCCATTTTCGGGATCTTTTTCAAGCTCCTGGAATAATAGTCTTAAATTCCTTTCGCCTTTCTGTTTCTCATTTCTGTCTTCTAATGAATAACCTGTATGAATAGTCTCAATTTTATCTGTAGCATCTAATAATAAAAACTTGCCCTTTCCGGCATATGTTATAGTTTCATGAATTGATCCCTTGTAAAAAATTTTAGAATCTTTTCTAAATAATTTATTTGCCTTCAAGGATATAATAAACCTATTACCTTCTTTCTCATAATTTGACACTAAAATAGAGATTGCATGAGCTTTTATTTTTATTGCTGATCTAATAGTTGGCGTAATATTTTGAAAAGAAGCCTCAGAAATATATTCATCTGCATCTAAAAAGAAAATCCAATCCCCTTTTGCTTTAGATATCGCATAGTTACGTGCTTTTGAAAAATCATCAACCCATGTAAAATGAAAAATCTTAGCACCCATTTGTTTTGCAATCGAAATAGTATCATCTGTTGACCCTGTATCAACAACGATAATTTCATTTGCAATGGATTTAACGCCTTCCAGGCATTTCCCTATATTTTTTTCTTCATTTTTAGTTATTAAGCAAATGGATAATTTCATGATTAGCTTCCTCTCATTTATATATAATAAAAAAAGAGAGCAAAGGAATCGCTCTCTTTACTTACTGCCTATTTATTACCTAAGTAGTTGAAGTACACCTTGTGGTTGTTGATTAGCTTGTGCAAGCATAGCTTGAGCAGCTTGAGAAAGAATAGAATTTTTAGTTTGGTTCATCATCTCAGAAGCCATATCAACGTCACGAATACGAGACTCAGAAGCTGTTAGGTTCTCTGAAGATGTACCTAAGTTGTTAATAGTGTGCTCTAAACGGTTTTGATATGCCCCAAGTTTAGAACGCTCAGCAGAAACAGATTCAATAGCATTATTAATATTTGTGATTGCAGAGTTAGCAGCAGTTTGGCTAGAAATATCAATACCACCAACTTTAATCTTCAAGTCAGCAGTTGCCGCAGCATCTAGAGTTAATAATGAATCTCCATCTGTGTTTTTAAACGTAGTCGCATTTGTTGAAGTAGCAATTACATTACCGTTTGTATCTTTTAAATAAGCTTCAGTTGAACTAACAAAATCAAGGGAATAACTACCTGCTTCTAGCCCACCATTTGTAAATTCAGATGTTCCTACTGCTTTTGTACCAGACCCTGAAACCGTAATTGAACCGCTATCTACTTTTTGAGTGAAAGTGACGGTATCATCACCAAATGCATCAGATCCATTACCAACCCATGTAAGGCCTGCATCAGTCGTAGTAGCCACGACATTTCCATCAGTATCTTTTAAGTTAGTACCATCAATTGTATAGGTACCATCAGTAATTACACCATCAGTTGTAGAAGTTGATTCAGCAATAGTTCCAGTTAGTTCAATTTCAACATCTCCAGCCATTCCTAAAGCGAATCCACGCATATCATTTACAGATAATGAAAGGTTTTGTCCTTCATTAGCACCAATGTGGAAAGTACCTTCAAAGTTACCGTCTAATAGGTTTTGAGTATTGAACTCAGTGTTGTTACCGATACGAGAAAGCTCTTGAGATAATTGGTCTACCTCTTTTTGAAGCTCTTTACGGTCAGTACCTGTATTTGTATCATTTGAAGATTGTACTGATAATTCACGCATACGTTGAAGGATAGAGTGAGTTTCGTTTAATGCACCTTCTGCAGTTTGGATTAAAGAAATACCATCTTGAGCGTTACGAGAAGCTTGGTCTAATCCACGGATTTGTCCACGCATTTTTTCAGAGATAGCTAGACCTGCAGCATCGTCACCAGCACGGTTGATACGAAGACCTGAAGATAGTTTCTCCATTGATTTAGATTGTGCACCAGCTGCACTGTTTAATTGACGGTAAGTGTTAAGAGCCGCAATATTATGATTAATTCTCATTTTTATTTTCCTCCTTGAATTTTTGCTAGTTCCACATCCTTGTGGTAGCAAGTGTTAGTATTTTAAGAGAGTAGTAGAAAAGCGGCCGCCTTTTCTTTCTACTTTCCTTTACAATTTTAATATCGACATATTTCCACAATGTTTAATAGTTTTTAAAATTTTTTATAAAAAAAACACTCAATTAGTTTGAGTGCTTTAGTTGTGTATTTAATTTAGTTAATAGGTCAAATGTGCCAGATGCGGCTTTACTATTTTCCTCTTGAATAGATAGATATACTTCTTTCCGATGGATGTCTATATTTCTGGGTGCCTTAATACCAAGCTTTATTTGTTCACCATCTATGGACAAAACAGTGAGTTCAATATCATCGCTAATTTGAATTGACTCACCGATTTTCCTAGTTAACACTAACATTATCTTACCTCCTGCTCAGTAAAGGAGTTGTTTAGTAAATGTTTTGTTGTGAATTGTGAATCAGATATGACTATCTGCTTTCCAATTTGCTTTTTTGTATTGATAACAATTGGTGCTTGTAGATTTGCTGTCGATTTTTGAAATTCTTCATGAACGGTTAAGATTACTAAAACAATAATATCTTCTTCAGATTCTATATCTAGTTTCTCTACAATTGAATCTGACAAGTCAAACTCATATTCCTTAAAAAAACTAAAAGGGTTTGCACAAACAAAGGCTAATTGTGGAGTCATTAGAGATTGTAAAATATACAAAGGACTTTCTTCTGAAAATAGTAAAACTGTAAACTTTTTTTCCTCTAGGAATCCTGGAATGCCACTTTCAAAGGATATAATATCATTTTCATTAATTTCTACTTCTCCATGATATTTTGTTTCAATTTTCACATCATCACAACCTTAAATTTCTTGTTCATAATTTATCCCAACATATTTCAAATTATCAAAATTAATATTCAATGTGTTCCGTTGGGAAAGCTCGAAATTAACTTTCCCTTGTTGATAGCTTGTAATAGCCTTGTTAACTTGAACTTGTATATTAGGTTTATTCCTTTTAACATCAATTTTCACATTAGCTGGGGTGTAATTGATTTTTACACTCCCGTGAGAAGGGATCCACCCGATATTAAAATCATACATTGGATTCTCACTATTAACCTTTGCTTGATCAATTAATGGATTGCCACCATCTTCTATTCTCATTAATTGGTCACCATCTTGGGAAACTCTTGCCATTCCTGATAACCAGTCTTGATACCCCTGTTGAGCAAATTCTTCTTTTCGACGAGCTATGCTTTTTAAATCAACATCAGCTCTAGCTTGGGATTGATCAATTGTTAACTTTCCGGGTGTTGTTTCAATTTGCAGATCGGCTTTTGGTTGTTCGATTGATAAATCTGCAGAGGGTTGTTGTATCTCTTGAATTGGCTTTGTTGTTGTCATGGCTACTCTAGCAAAGGTGCTTTCTAGTCGAATTTGCGGCATTTGCATAACGGTCACCTCCTAGTAAAAAAGCTATCTTTTTGAAAGATAGCTTTATCGTAAAAAGTCTAGTATTGATGGTTGAATAATTCTCGCACCTACACTAAGTGCTGCACGGTGAACACTTTCTTGCATCTTTAAGTCGGTAATAACTCTCTCAATATCTGCATCTTCGTTATCAGAGATGATCCGATTTGCAATAACCTCTTGTTGACCTAGACGGTCGTCAACTAATTCAACACGGTTATACCTTGCACCTAGGTCTGCTCGAAGTGAAGTCATGTTTGCCGAATGGGAATCAATTGCAGCTAAATGTTTATCAATATCAGTTGCATTTGTATTTAAGGAAGTTATTAAGTTATCCAGCTCAGTGAATAAGTCAGCATGGTCTGGGTTCGTTCCCTCAAATAGTTCCTTGCCATTTACATTTGCACCTAGTTTAATACCATTAGAAACTTCAATCAAAACTTCATTGGTATTTTCCGGTACAGGAGTGCCGTTAGCCAAGTCTATCGGTTTTACAGTTGTGTTAGTCCCATTAAAAATGTACTTATTTCCAACTTTGGTATTAGCGATACTCTCAATATGCTGTTTTAATTGTTCAATTTCAACAGCAATACTTTTCTTTTCATCAGCGTTATTAGTACTAGAACTCGCTTGGACTGTTAATTCACGAACACGGTGCATCGCACTTGTCATTTTGTCGATGGCTGCATCTGAGGTCTCCATCCAATTGTATACTTCAGAAAGGTTACGCTGATATTGTTCAATTTCTGTTAAATTAGTTCTATAGTTCATTCCTTTTATAGCAACAACCGGATCATCAGATGGCCGATTGATTTTTTTTCCTGTCGCTAACTGATCTTGATAAACACCCAAGCTTTTATAGCTTTTATTAAGGTTTCTCATCATATTATTGGTAAGCATTGTTTGTGTAACGCGCATCTTTCAGCCACCTACCTTCCTACAACGCCCATGCCGTTGATAATTTTATCTAACATTTCATCAATAACTGTAATATTTCTAGCTGATGCATTATACGCATGCTGGTATTTAATCATATTAGTCATTTCTTCATCTATTGAGACACCCATTACCGACTGGCGTCTTCCGTCAACGGATTGTCTAAGTACTTCAACATTATTTGAAAGTCTAGTAGCCTCTTGTGAATCAATTCCCATTTTTCCAATAACAGATTCATAGAAAGATTGGATTGTTCCACCTTCAATAGGGTAAGTAATAGCCGCATCAGGAGTAGGATCTGTAAGTGAGGCAAAATTACTGTTTTTCACTTCAGATAGTGATAGTGCATTTTGACCATTACCTGCTTCATTAATGACAGAAGAAGCAGCTATATTATTTAAATTATCGATGTCACTTGAAACATTAATTTTACTAGCTGCACCCTTATACGCATCGTCACCTAAGCCCAGGTCATTAAAAAAATCACCACCAGGCTTACTATCTTCACTAGATGTTTTCAAAGTGAACCCTTCTGCATGAACCTCATTAAATCTAGTGGCAAATGAATATGCCATTTTATCTAGGTCATCTATCATCAAAGGGTAAACACTATGATATGACTCTAATAGTCCCTTAAGTTCCCCTTTTGATTTTAGTGGAATTGGAGTGACTGACCCTACTACATTTATACCAGGAGTTGTATCTTCATTTATTTGCTTTGCTTCAATACCGTCAACTATAGTTATTAGGGTAGTACTGTCACTTGGGCCTTCACCAAATATAGATACATTATAGATACCTTCAGCAATTTCGAGCGGTTTACCACTACTAGGAACCTTATCTATTTTCACTTCAACATATTTAGATAATTCATCAATTAATAAATCACGTTGATCATATAAGTCATTTGGGAGATAGCCGTGGGGCTCAATCTCTGAGATTTGCTTATTTATTTCACCTATTTGTGTAGAAATTGAGTTAATTGCTTTTTTAGTAACTTCGATTTGGGTACCTAAATCTTCTTGAATTGCCTTTAAAGAACTTGATAAGTAATTAAAGGTGTCTCCTACCGCAATACCTCGTTGTTTAACAACTGATCTAGCTCCTGCATCCTCAGGGTTTACCGCTAAATCTTGAAGTGATTGCCAAAAACGATCCATTGTTTTAGCTAGTCCACTCTCAGAAGGCTCGTTCATAATTTCTTCCATGCTTTGAAGAGCCTTGGCCCTTGCATCCCAGTATCCTAGTTTACTATTTTCGTTGCGATATTGTGTATCTAAGAACCCCTCGCGAATACGCTGTACAGTTCCCGCTTCAACTCCGGTTCCCATTTGACCAGGGATTTGAGGTCTATTCATCGCCGCAGAAGGATATGGATTTGTCTGATTAAAGTTAACACGCTGACGGGCGTAACCAGGTGTGTTCGCATTAGAGATATTATGTCCAGTTGTGTGTAGTGCGCTTTGCTGAGTAACCATGCCCCTACGAGCAGTCTCTAAGCCATGAAATGTTGAACGCATTTTTGTGTCCTCCTACCTTAAGCTTTTGAATCGAACATAGACCTATTACCAGTGTCAGTCGATTGTTTTTTTTCAGGGTGTTTGTAATTCGTCGTTTGGGTTTCAGGTCTTAGCATCCCAATTGATGCATTAACAAATTGCAATGACTGTTGAATGAGTTGTTGGTTTAATTCGTTTTCCTTTTTTAACTCATCAATCACTCTTGTTAGTTCGAGTTGAGTACTTCGCAATTTTGATTTTACAGGTTCGACTGTAAAGTCAATACACTTAGATAGTGTTTGTTCCTCTTCTCTGAGTCGATAGTTTTGTAAAATCTGTTGAACCTGTTTTATCCGGTCATTTTCTATTTGTTTAATTGCTAAAATGTATTTGTTTTCTTCATTCATCTGGAGGTTAAGAGCTTCCATGTCTCCAGATTTCAATATCTCTGTTTTATTCTTTGTTAGATTTAGCAGATTTTGATGTAAAACTAAGAGTTTTTGTAGAGATTGAAGTAATCGTTCTGCCGACATGGAATTCCCCTCCTTTTTTGAACAGAATAAAATCAGTATTTATAATACTGATTTATTACTTTGTGTAGAAATTATATACACTTTTCGCGATTGCATTTGTATCAATTTTATAAGTTCCACTTTGAACCTGTTTAGCTAGCGCCTCTACCTTTTCCTGTCTAGCGATAGTTACAGGTGATGTTTCTTGCAATTGTTTTGCTTCAGAAGAAATTTCCACCTTATCGGCTTTAGAAGCCTTACTCTCAACTGCCGCAATTTTATTCATTTGTTTTTTATATGGATTAATTCCCATTGGGCCAAGATTATTAATTTTCATGTTTATTCCTCACTTTCATAACCGTTTCAAATATTTCTATTCTTATTATCGGCTATGAATCAGAAAAGTTTACATTGTTAACGAAAAATCAGCTAAAATATGTAGTTTTGTTACGTTCCTTAATTTCACGTTGTCTTGCTTGCTCTCTTTCAAGGTCTGACAGTTGCGAACGGATATCTGTAGAGCAATCACCACATAGTTTGTTTTCTCTAATTAGTTTTCCACATTTTTGACATGGATACCCTAAGTTAGGGAAATTCGCTAATTTTAGACGACCGGTTCTAATAAATTTTAAGATTAGTTCTTCCTCTACTTCAGTAGACTCAACTACTTGTAACATTGTAGCTGTGCGGTTTTCACGTTTACGAATAAATTGATATACAATTTCAAAAGATTTTTCTTCTTCTTTATAGCAAACATCACATACATCACGAAGATTCGTTTTTACAAATAAAGCATTACAGTTCGGGCAGTTTATTAATTGCGCCATGTTCCGGTTCCCCCTAAATATTCTCTATACGTATTATATCGGTTAGTTTGACGTTATATAAAGCGAAATTTGATGGGAATTATTGAATGGTTGATAGCTTAACTTCGTGCTAAGGTCAGAGAGGACACAGATAAGGCACCAGCTTGTTTTAATACCTCTGCAGCATGACGTAATGTCGAACCTGTTGTATAAATGTCGTCGATTAATACTATCTCTGCCCCTGTTAATTTAAATGTTTCTATTAAGGTAAAAATGTTAGCTGTTTCAAGCCTTTCACTACGAGACTTTTTGGATTGTTTTTCAAGATGGATTCTTGTTAAGGGTTCGGTGAGAGGTAGATGAAGTAATTCAGCAAGGATTTTAGCTTGGTTAAAACCACGTTCATATAATCGTTCATAACTGAGAGGGATTGGAACAATAATGTATTTTTTATCGAAGTGTTTTTTAAATACTCTTTGAAAATCTTGCTTAAAAATTTGAGAGATGGCGTGGTCACCACGGAATTTAAAGAGGGAAAGGGTTTCTTTTAAAAAGGGTTTATAGGTGTAGATGGATCTGTTTTTAATAAGGATATCTTGCCACCTGGGGTCATTTTGCCACTTCATACAATCAAGGCACTTATCATCCTGGCGGAATTCGGGAGCTAGATTAGAAAAAGGACGGTCACAAATAGAGCAGGTTTCACCTATAATTTTTTCTAATTTACTGGAGCATTGTTCACATAGTGGAGGGGAGTTGGACAGGGATAGCAGCTTCCCCCAGGTATCAGTAGAAATCAGAGGTCCATGACAAATAATACAATTAGGCATTAACACCCTCCTTTGTATAGTTATCACATTGTGGCTGTTCTGATACTCGTCTTGTCGCTTCGCCAATTTTAACAAGAATATTGGCATGCATCTGCTTGTCAAAATACTGAGCCTTTACATACGCATACCCATTTGCTTTTGACACATAACGTGGAGGAATTAGATTTAATGCTAGTGCGAAGACATCGTTTTTGCATTGTTCGCATTTACATGACATATTGATCATTTGCCAATTATCATTTAACACCTCGGCTACTAACGGCTCCATCGCATTTTTCACTAACATCAGCACTCTACCACCTTAAAGGAATATGTCTACATTATGCCATAGAATAACAGATAGTGGAAATATTAATTTAGTAGATTTCGCTCAAGTGCTTCTTTATTCATATTTAGTATCTGGCGTTTTGCAGCTAGCATTGATTTTGTTTTTCCGTAATGATAAAAAATAATGTCCCCTGTAGGATATTTTGCACTCCTACCTACTCTTCCAGAAATTTGAACAAGTGCGCTTTCCGTAAATATTTGATCTTCCGCTCCTAAGACGGCTACATTAATATTTGGGACTGTTACGCCTCTTTCTAGAATAGTCGTTGTTACTAGAATTGGGATTTCTCCTTTCCTAAAAGCAATTACTTTTTCTTTTCTATTCGGGTCTTCTGCATGGACACCTTCTATTCGATTATCCAGGTTCTTTAAAACCCTTACTATTTGTTCGAGTAGATCAATTCTTGGTACAAACAGAAAGGCTTGCTTGTTAATTGATAGATGATGGTTAATCCAACCTACTAAATTGGGTGGTAACTTGTCTTTCTTTAAGTGCTTACGCCAACTTCCACACCATTTGAATTGAGGAACCGGTAAAGGGTGACGGTGGTACCGTGCTGGAATTGTAACAGTTGGGCGGAGTCCTTTCCTTATTTCTTTTTGCCATGTTTGATTGGGGGTTGCGGTTAGGTTAATAGTAGTTGAAGTAGTCTTTTTCGCTTGTTCTACTGCGTACTGAAGCATCGGTTCAGCCGAGTAAGGAAAGGCATCAACTTCATCAATGATAATGACGTCAAAGGCATTATAGTAACGGAGAAGCTGGTGGGTGGTTGCGATCGTTATAGGGGCTGTTTTGTTTCGGTCTTCACTACCTCCGAATAGAGCTATAACATCAACATTAAAGGAAGCTTTTATCCGGGGAGCTAATTCAATTACAACATCAGTCCTCGGTGTTGCGATACAAACTTTCTTTTTTGAACGGATTGCTGTTTCTATACCATGGAAAAGCACTTCTGTTTTTCCCGCTCCACAAACAGCCCATACAAGTAGATTAGAGTTATTCTGAATTGCTTCTACAACTTTATCTGAAGCTGTTTGTTGACCTTGAGAAAGGGTACCAGTCCAGGTGAGTATTTGTTGAGGGGGACGAAAGGATGCCTCAGGTCCAGTCCACGAGACTAGAGGTGTACATTCACTAATTCTGCCCATCGTTATACACTTCCTACAATAGCTACAATTGGTGTGACAGCGAGCACAATCAAAGGAAGCAAACAGAGCTACATCATCATTCCCACACCTTGTGCAATTTAGTGTTTTATTATTGTACAAGATTCCTTTTCTAAAGGAAATGTACCCATTTAAGTAATGATCATGAAGTTGCGAGAGAGAAAATGGTAGTTCTTCTAAGAGTAGTTGTTTTCCTTGGAGATGCGTTTGAAGTTCCTTAGAGAATGGAAAGTGTGGGTTTAACTGTGGAGTTCGTATTTGTGGGATTTTGCTAATTTGAATAGAATCTTCTGTGGTAGTGATGAATGGTTCTGGGGTGAGTATGCCATGTGTTTCTATAAATCTCATGTTATCCTCCTTTTATTTTTAAAATAAAGCCTTGTCTAAATTGGCTGACAAGGCCTTATTGATTTTATCGTTTATACCAACCTAATCCAATTGCACCTTCTCCAAGATGTGTACCGATAACTGGACCAAAGTAACTGATCAAAAATTCGACATTCGGGTATTTTTGACCAAGTTCTACTTTTAACTCTTCTGCTTCCTCAGGACGGTTTGCATGAATAAGCACTGCTCTCATAGGTTCATTTGAACTTGCCACTTCATCAAACAGTTCAAACAATCGTTTTAAGGCTTTTTTTCGAGTACGTATTTTTTCAAAAGGAACAATCACTTTGTCTTGAAAATGAAGAATTGGCTTCACTTGTAATAAGCTACCTACAAATGCTTGAGCACCACTTAGACGACCACCACGTTGAAGGTTAGTTAAATCATCCACCATGAAATAAGCTTTCATTGTCGTTTTCATTTCTTCAAGGCGTGCCATAATCTCTTCAGCTGTTTTTCCTTCTTGTGCTAACTCTGCACCTTCTAATGCATAGAAACCTTGAACCATACAACTAATCTCAGAATCAAATGTAAACACTTTTACATCCTCAACCATTTCTCCAGCTGAAACTGCTCCCTGATATGTACCACTAATTCCACTTGATAAATGGATGCTTATAACTGCATCGTGGTCCTGGCCTAATTTTTCAAAAAGCTCAACAAATTCTCCAACAGGTGGTTGTGAGGTTGTAGGCAGTTCACTCTTAGCTTTAATTTCCTCAAAAAATTCATCTGCTGTAATATCGACCTCTTCACGGTAGGATTCAACACCAAAATTCACACTGAGAGGGATCATATGTATATTGTATTTTTCACGTAATTCCTTCGGGATGTAAGCTGTACTATCCGTAACTATTGCCGTTTTCATAGTAGTAACCTTCCTCACTGTTTTTAATTTCCGATTTATCTACCATACATTTTATATGATAGAAATTGAAAAAGCATTACTTTTTGAGAGGAAAAACTCTAGGTACGATAGTTTTACACTACTACCATAGTAAAAAATAGTTATCGACAATTCCCCTAAATCTTGAAACCATCACATACCATTTAAAGTGGTAATACTACATAAAAAATGCACCGACATAGGTGCTACATAACACTCTCTAATATATTCCTTCCATTATAAATCTCTTCAAAGCTATCGTATCCACAGATTTTTTATCTTTTTCAAGCTTCCCTAACGCAAATCCAATCATAAAGATTTTTTGCTGAAAAGGTGCAAGTTCTTGGCCGTAATTCTCCTCAAAATGCTGTAATGATAGCTGGGATTGATGTACTATTTCTTTGATGTTATTATTCCTATCCATTTGCCACCTCCTAATATCCTTAAGTTAAATTCGACATAATATAGCTTTCACCTTCAAAATAATTCCATTCTCAGTAAAGTTTCCTCCGACATTTCTTGACACATAGTGTCTAATGAAGGCGATTTACTCGACAAATGCCACGCACTTGTCGATTTATTATTCTTCTACATACTCACAGTACCTTTTACGTTGCTCTAGAGTTGTGCCTGTGAATTTATCTAGTAAATGGGTTATGGGAATGAAGGAAGGAGGGTATACATTACCTAGTTTATAGAAGGAGTAACTACTCCAAGGATAATCTGCTGGGTCTTTAACCAGGTGTGCTTTAAGAGGGTTTAGATGGATATACTTACTAACTTTTAAGAGACTCTCTTGGTTATAAACAGTACTAGAAAAATAGTTCTGATCAAACACTCTTCCTGAGTAGCCATATTTATTATTAAAATAACACGCATATCTATTATTAAGACAATGCATAAACTGGGCTAGTGAGTGAGATTTAATCCTAATCAGAAGGTGATAGTGGTTATTCATGATACAGTAAGAAGGTAACTCGTAGGGGAATTGTTTATAGATTTGAGTGAGGGTATACATAAAGGTCGAAAAATCCGACTGGTCAATAAAGATAGGCTCACGCCTGACTCCTCTCGAAACAACATGATAAAATAGTTCATTACTAAACGGCTTTCTTTTCCTGGACAAACATTCATACTCCCTTCTATATGTGAATACCTAAATAATCTTACTCTTTTAACCAGAAGTCAATTAGTTTTGGAAAACACTTTCGACAAATGCGAGGCATTTGTCGAATCATATCCTATATAACCATTGTTTCAAGAATTGTTTCTCGGTTATATCATCTAGCATATCTCGTTGTTTTAGTCTCTCATAATGCGAAATAATCTCTTCTTCCTTTTTTAGTTTAAACTCTAGTTGGACGTTAACTACTGTATTCTTATGGGCAATGTTGACCCCTCGTATGATTTGACGAATTAAATCAATTTCCTGTTTAAAATCATCTAATTGGATATCCTTTTCAGCACGGCAGTTATTAAGAATTAGTTCAATAATAACGAATACTTCTTTGTTCAGAAGAACTAGAAGTGTGCGTTCATGTGTTATATTAATAAATTGATCTAACGTTTTGTTGTATGTTTCAATCTCGATAACATGCATCGCTTCAAGTTTTTTTGCCTTTTCTAAAACTGGATCCAATTCTCTCGCTAATTTGTCAGCATCGATGTTAGTTTGGTTTGAAGCTACTAAAAATTTATAAAAGGCATCAAACCTCTGTTCATAGTATTCCTTTGGCTTTTTAAAGACACGCAGTACTGGCGTCGCCCTTTGAACTATTTCATCATATTTATTAATAATCGGAAGGAAATAGGTCGGGATTTCGAGGATAGAACCTTGAATATGCTTTTCCGTCGTATACATCATTGATAAAGTTGTAAAGCAAGAATAAATTCGTTTTGATAGTATCAAGTCCTTTATGACCGTTCCCTTTTCATCAATAACAACAAAGTCGAGGAAATTATAATCCTTAATCTTTCCAAAGAGAGACTTCTTTACAGTGCCGACCACTCGATACGATTTGTGATCTAACCGGTATTCAGCTGACATTAATACTTCCTGTCTCTTGCCACTAGGAAACAAGCTTCGATATGAATCAGTTGCTTTTGCTAATATTGGAAATTTCATGATTCCCCCTCCAAATTACTAATAACTAGAATGTTAGATTTCCCTTTTCTGACTTCTTTCTACCATTTAGTAAAATTATTTTCACTACACATTTGTAAATATATAACATTTCTCTAGTTGATGGCCATAGTCAAATAGATAGAATATTCGACATGTCCGTGGCACTTGTCGAATACCACACCACTTCGACAGATGCGTGGCAGTTGTCGAATGCCCCGCACTTGTCAAATGCTCCACGCCGCAACAAAAAAACGAAACACCCCACCAAGGGCATTTCGTTTCCTCATTGAAACACTATTCTATTTAACTTCCACCCAACCGTTCTTGATCGCTACAACAACAGCTTGAGTACGGTCATTTACATTCATCTTTTGCAGAATGTT
The DNA here is from genome assembly GCA_014960805.1 of Cytobacillus suaedae. Lineage (GTDB taxonomy): Bacteria > Bacillota > Bacilli > Bacillales > Bacillaceae_L > Bacillus_BV > Bacillus_BV suaedae. The sequence continues at coordinate 4,018,122 of CP063163.1, forward strand.
ACTTACATGGTTTTTAACCGTTTTTTCACTAATATATAGAGCGTCACCAATTCCTCGGTTGCTTTTTCCGTCTGCTAGTAACTGAAGAACTTCACACTCACGACGTGTAAGGATATGCAATGGTCTGCGAATTTCAACAGTTTGAATTCCACCAATACCATTAGCTTGTCCGTCTGTTGAAAGGCGGCGGAATTCTTTCACTAGGTTGTGCGTAACCTTCGGATGTAGGTACGATCCTCCGTCTGCAACAACTTTTACAGCCTCAACTAGAGAATCTGCATCCATTTCCTTTAATAAGTATCCGTTCGCACCTGATTTTAATGCGTGGGTTACATAGCTTTCGTCATCATGTATAGATAAGATAATTACTTTTGTATTTGGATTTGTTTCAATTAGTTGTCTAGTTGCTTCCACTCCATTAATATTCGGCATATTAATGTCCATGATAACAACGTCTGGGTTGTGAGCCTGAACTAGCGCTAACGCTTCATCACCGTCATCGCCTTCAGCAACTACTGCAAAGCTAGATTCAAAATCTAGAATACGTTTTACCCCTTCTCTGAACAATTGGTGATCATCAATAATTACAATGCTAGTTTTCATGCCTTCTCCTCCCCCTATCATTCTGACAATTGTCAGAAAACTGGTCAATATGACTTTCGTATGGTTTTTTTACTAAATTTTTACTCTTTTAATGGGACTTGTATCATAATAATTGTCCCTGCACCCTTTTTAGAGTCGAAGGTAATCTCACCTTCTAATAACTCTACACGTTCCTTCATACCTATAATACCGAAAGAACTTTCTGGCTTCTCTGCAGGATCAAAGCCTTTACCGTTGTCTTTAACGATGACCGTTACGTGTTGTTTTCCTAGTTCAACCTTTACCAGAATTTCTTCAGCATCTGCATGTTTTAAAGAATTACTAACGGCTTCTTGAACTAAGCGGAATAATGCAACCTCAAACTTTGATGGTAATCTTTTTTCTGAACCTAAATTCACAAACGAAATTTTAGGTTCACCCCCGTTATATTCTTCGATCGTAGATAGGTACTTTTTGAGGGTAGGAATTAAACCTAAATCATCCAGTGCCATTGGACGCAGGTCATAAATGATTCGTCGAACCTCATACAGTGCGGAATGAACCATTTTTCTCAAGTCTTTAATTTCTTTAAAACCGTCTTCGGAGCCTTTTTCACGAAAAACTCGATCTATTAATTGAGATCTCATCATGACATTTGCTAACATTTGGGCCGGACCGTCATGAATTTCACGAGAAAGCCTGCGACGTTCCTCTTCTTGGGCTTCAATAATTTTAAAGCCAAAGTCCTGCTTTTGCTTAGCATCCTCTAGCATTTCACCAACCTGACGCATGTCACTTGTGAGATAGTTTAAAACCACACTGATTTGACCAACTAAATGCTCTGCTCTTTGAATGGTTTCCTGTAATGCAAGCAATCTTCTTTCTAGATCGTCACGTCTCTCTCGAAGTTGCTTTTCTTTTTCTCTAACAATCGTAAGCTGCATTTGAAGGTTATGTGCTTTCTCATATGCTTCACGAATTTCATCTTCTGAAAACTTATTAAATGCGCCACTTACCTCAGATAAGCGATTCCGGGCAAACCTGGCATAAACCTCTAGCTTGTCCCCTTCTTCAATAACTTCAAGGACCTTATCTTTTATATCTTTTAACTCTTCTGTTAAGGATGTATATTGTTTACGTGTTTGTTCACCTATTTTAAAAACTTCACTTTTACTATGATTAACTGTTGTTACCATTTTTTCTAATATTTTATCTAGCATTTTACTGTCAATTTTTTTGGTGGACATGTCCCCACCTCCAGATCAGAATATTTCTAAGAAAGGTCAATTTCGACAAAGAATTACTTTTTGATATAGGTACTTTTATACTAAATTATTTGATGTAAAAAATTTGTCGTTCTATAATAAAAGAATACGACAAATTACTTATTTTTTAAAGGGTAGTACCTAAAATTAGGAGGTGACCCTATGCTTACACAATATTATACAGTAAAAGGCTACGGGGAACATGAAATTGTTATTGAAAAATCAAGATTTATCGCATATATAAGTCGTGCAACAACAGAGGAAGAAGCACAGAATTTTATTTTAGAAATTAAAAAGAAGCATAGAGACGCAAACCATAATTGCTCTGCGTATATTATCGGTGAACATGACCATATTCAAAAAGCAAATGATGATGGTGAACCAAGTGGAACAGCAGGTGTTCCTATTCTAGAGGTTTTGAAAAAAAAGAAGCTAAAAGACACTGTTGTAGTCATAACTCGGTATTTCGGTGGAATAAAATTAGGTGCAGGTGGATTAATTCGTGCATATGGAAAGTCTACGTCTGAAGGATTAAAAGCAACTGGCATTGTAGAGCGCAAACTAATGCGGGTTATTCACACAAAAATTGACTACACATGGCTAGGTAAAGTTGAGAATGAGTTACGCTCTTCTATTTATATGTTGAAAGAAATAAAGTATTTAGAGGATGTCGAAGTTGAGACATATGTTGAGGAAGGTCAAAAACAAAACTTTATCGACTGGATGGTCGAACTAACCAATGGAAAGAGTAGTATATCTGAGGGTGAAGTAACGTATTTAGAAGAAGTGGTTTCTTAGCATTTTGAACAACCTAAAATTTTCTTATTTACGGATTGTCGAATTTTAGATAAAATTAGAAGTTGTTCTATCAACATGCCACTTATAAGAAACGAGGGCTTTTATGAAAGATACTAGAATTCGAAGAAGAATTGAAAAAAGAAGGAGAACAGGTAAATTTAAACGCCTATTCTTTCTATCTTTTATGACTATATTAATTGGTGCGGGCAGCTACTTTGCATATATTTTATACTCAGCAAATCAAGCAATTAATAACACCTATGAGGAAATAGATCACAATAAACTTCCAAGTCACCGTACTGAAAAAATAAAGCTACAAAAAGACCCGGTTACAATACTTCTAATTGGAGTAGAAAACCAGGAAGGTGGTACAGGGCGCTCTGACGTATTAATGCTTGTCACGATGAATCCTAATACGAAAGAAACATACCTTGTAAGTATTCCACGTGATACTCGTACCTATATTCCAAGTAAAGGCAAAAATGATAAGATTACACACTCTTATTACGGTGGCGTATCAAGTACGGTAGAAACTGTTCAAGAATTACTTGATATTCCAATTGATTACTATGTAACAACGAATTTCCAAGGGTTTGAAGATATTGTTGATTCATTAAATGGAATTACGGTTGATGTTCCGTTTACATTTAAAGCTCAACTTACAGGTTCATTAAGATGGAAAACCTACACTGAAGGTGAAATGGAACTTAATGGTAATGAAGCTCTTGCTTATGTACGAATGAGAAAATCAGACCCACGTGGTGATATGGGACGAAACGATAGACAAAAACAAGTGATAAAAGCAATTGTTGATAAAGGAACTTCTTTTGGTTCACTAACAAAAGTAGACGATGTTCTTCATGATGTTGGAGAAAATGTGAAAACAAACCTACCTGCTAAAGATCTTGTTTCCTTCGTCCAGCTTTATAATAAAATGAAGGGGTCAGAAGTTCAAACCCTTCAACTTGAAGGCTATGATGATTATATTAATAACGTATATTATTTTATTCCGAACGAAGAGTCAATTAAGCAAATTAACTCAACATTAAAAACAGTATTAGAGAATGATAGCACGAGTGCTGCAACAGATAATGAAGATGAAGCAGAAAATGTTTCTATGAAATAACGAGAAGAGAGCTTACTTTTTAGCTCTTTCTCGTTATTTTTTTTGAGTTGTTACTTTCTTCCGATTGGATTATTTAGCATTATCAGATATTATTATACATATCGAGAAATTTCTACAAAATTATGGAGGGAAAAGTGTGAAAAAACTACTTGTTTCGACAATCCTTGCCACCAGCACATTCTTACCTACATTTGTTCAGGCGGAAGAAACAACTTCAAAAGTTCAATATACATATCCAATTGAAGTAATTGCCAAGGAACAATTAATTGTCCGAAAGGGAGCTACAACTGCCTATCCGAAGGTTCTTGAAATTCCAGCTGGCCAACAAGTGAAAGCAATAGATGACTTTACAAATGCCTCTGGAGAAACCTGGTACCGATTAGATCTTGGATCTGTGAAGGGCTGGGTTGAATCTACAACTATAACAAAACAGGAAACTAGCAAACTAGAAAAAAAGCAAATACAAATTGGAAATGCACCTGTACATAAAGGCGCTACTACATCTTACCCTATTGTTAGCTATTTAAAACAAGGTTTAGAGGTGGCTATCATTGACTCCTTTACCAATTCGTTAGGTGATTTGTGGTACAGAGTTGACCTCGGAACAGTTAAAGGGTGGGTTCCTAGCTCAGCATTTGCTAAAAAAGCTCTTTCTGAAAATACACAAGAAACAACAACTGAACAAGTTACAGAGTCAGTAGACCCTGTTATCTCTGAAGAAAACACAGTTGAAATAGACGAACTTCCTGAGTCTGAGCCTTTAATTGAAACAGTTCCAAATGGAACAGTATTGTATAGTAACTCTGTATCAGAGCCGATTCGAAAAGGAGCTTCCCTAGTCTATACTACTGTTAGTACTCTAGCACTCGGTCAAAAAGTAACAGTTATCGATCATTTTGTCGATTCATATTCTTCTTTATGGTATCGCGTGGAATATGCCCAAGGTAAAATGGGGTGGACAAAAGCAGAACATCTCCAACAACAAGCAATTTTGAACAAAACATTCTATATTAGTGTGGATGTAGCGAATGTAAGAAGTGGTCCCTCCCTAACAGAGTCTAAAGTGACAACCTTTAGAAAAGGAACGGTCATTAAAGCAATTGATAGTACCCTAGATTCAAATGGTGAAAACTGGTACAAGTTCGTGTATGAAAATTCTACCCATGCTTGGGTACACCACTCTGTAGTTACAGACAAGCTCGTACCGGTAGAGCGCCTAATGGCAATTGGTACACGACATGCAAAGTTATATAAAGGTGCCACCCTTCAATATAAGCCAGTTGAGAATCTTACCTATTTTTCAAAAGTAACTGTATTACAAGAATTCATCAATGCCTCTAACCATAGATGGTTAAGAGTAAAAACGGTATCTGGAAAAATTGGATGGGTACCTGCATGGGAAACAATTATCTCAACAAAGGATTACCAATATATTTATGCACTTAATAATGGTTCTTTACGTAAAGGTGCTTCAGATGGCTATGCTGTTGCTGGAAACTTTAAAGCTGGAGACTCACTAATACGCTTATGGCAGCATGGTGATTGGATAAATGTAGAGACAACAGATGGCAAGCGAGGCTGGATTAAACTAAGTGATACCTCACCAACATCTATTAAAAAACTATTAACACCTACTGTTGAAACACTTAACAACGCAAACTTCCTTACATGGAAAAAGCCATCTGGTTTTAGCTTTCCGTATAAAGTGTTATCAGAAAATAGACTTGAAATGAGCGGTTTAACAAAAATTGATATTCCAGAAAGCACAATCCCCGGGATTGCCCGTTATGAAGTAAAAAATGTAAGTGCAACTAACCAATCGTTGATTATACATTTCCAACCTGGTTATACATTTACAATTCGAAATCATAAAGACAATCTTAGCCTTAAGGTACATGAGGTTGGTTTAGCAGGAAAGAAAATATACATTGATGCAGGTCATGGTGGCAAAGATCCAGGAGCGATTGGCCGCTCTGGACTATATGAAAAAGTAGTAGTCTTGGATACAGCTAATATGCTAAAAGCAGAGCTAGAAAAAGCTGGTGCAATCGTCCAACTTACAAGAAGTGATGATATCTTCCTAACTCTAGCACAGAGAACTGACCTAGCAAATCTATCAGACTATGATGCTTTTATTAGTCTTCATACAGATTCTTTTACCAATAGAGACGCCAATGGGACAACAACTTTTTATAACACTTCCCTAAACTTCAATAGTACAAAGAGCATTACATTAGGGAAAACGGTACAAAGGCATCTTATTTCTCAGCTTGGTACACATGATAGAGGTGTTAAAAATCAGGAGTTCTTTGTAAATAAACGAAACGAGCTTCCTAGTATTTTAATAGAATTAGCCTTTATCTCAAATCCTACCGAAGAAGCATTGTTACAAACAACAGAGTTTCGTCTTAAAGCAGCAGTAGCCATTAAAAATGGTTTAGAAGAATACTTCTCAAACTTTTAATTTCTACTATTCATAAAAGAATAAAAGAGCAGAGTCTGTAACAAGACTTTGTTCTTTTATTAAGTAAAAGCATAAAACAATCAGGGGGAGAAACAATGAAAAAGAAAAATATGTTTATAGCAGGATCCTTAGCAGTTGGAATAGGTATGGCAGCATTTATACCAAATTCAATTACCGCTTCAAATAACGTAATCCTAGCAAGTGTGGATTGGGTAAACACACAAATAAATCCAATGAAATCTCAAATTACAGCTCTTGAGACTAAAATAAATCAACAACAACAAGAGATTAATAGTTTAAAACAACAGATTGCAAACGGCGGAGGAACTACAACACCTACGCCAGCACCGGCGCCGTCACCTGGCGCACCATCTACATCAATGCCAACAACCATCTATGTTGCTAAAGCTTCAGCAACTATTCATTCTGGGGCTACTGCTAGCTATAAAGTCGTTGCAACTAAAAAAGCAGGATCTGCGTTAAAAGTAATTGATCAACACACTTCTTCAACAGGTACATGGTACCGCGTAGAAGTATCATCTACTGTTAAAGGTTGGATATTCTCTGGTAATGTTTCTACAAGTAAAGATGGTTCAGTTGCAACTTCTCCATCAAAGGTAATAACAACTGGTGAGGTTCACCTTAGAAAAGGTGCAACTACTGCCTATGCTGTTTTAGAAACACTAAAAAAAGGGACAACTTTAAAACATCTCCAAACATTTACAAATGCTAAAGGAGAAACATGGTACAACGTTGAAACCGCAACAGGAAAACGTGGTTGGATCTACGGGAACTTTGGAGAGGTGAGTTAAGTAATGAAAAAGCTGTTTTTCTCATTATTTGCTCTCGCCCTATTGTTCGTATTACCTACTAATTCTAAAGCACAAACAGCAATCTATCCTAACCCTGTAAATGTATTAATCTTTGAAAATAGTACAGGCTACTCAGTTTTGTTAAATGGATACTATCAATTAGTCAATAATCAAACAGGAGAAAAAACTCTCTTAAACTCAAAATCATTAAATGCTTCAAAATCAATCAATACTGTAACAATTAGCGATGGCCAGAAAGTACACATTTCAGCTAGCGGCTTTAGAATACAAGAACTTTCTGCTGGGCAAACCGCATCATTTTTAACAGACACAATTGTTAGAAAAGGAGCGACATCTAGTTATGAGCAACTAGCAATTGCAACTACAGGGACTACTGCTACTTACAACGATACCTTTGTAAACGGTGCGGGAGAAACATGGTATAGTGTTACACTTCCTAACAATATTACTGGATGGGTTCAAAATACAACAACAGCACTGATTGATAACACTTCACTTTCATTAATCACAATTAATGGTAAACAATACCGTGGAAGTGTTGATATTGTCATAAAAGATGATAAAATTCAAGCTATTAATAACCTAGACATGGAAGATTACCTAAAGGGTGTAGTTCCAAGTGAAATGCCGGCTTCATGGCATATGGAAGCTTTAAAAGCACAAGCTATTGCAGCAAGAAGCTATGCTCAAAATTCTATGATTTTATCAAACACTACGGCCAGCCAAGTATACCGTGGCTATACAGGTGAGCATCCACGAACGAATGAGGCGATTGCCGCAACAACTGGATTACTAGTGAAATATAATGGCAAGCCGATCAAAACCTTCTTCCATTCTACAAGTGGTGGACGCACGGCAAACGTTGGTGATGTTTGGAATTCAAACCAGACTCACTTCCCTTATCTTACGAGTGTTGAAGATCAATTTGAGTCTTCTCCACGAAGTATATGGACATATACCTTTTCCGCACTAACCATTTTAAAATCATTTGGTTTCTCAGAAACATCGATATTGTATGATGTCATCGCTGAACCAAAAGGAGCTAATGGAGAGATTGGTGCTGTAACTGTAAAAACAAGTGAGGGTGAAAAAACGATCGAAGGTAATGAAAGTGTTATTAGAAAGCTTTTTCCGCTAGCTGATACACGTGTGTACAATCAACTTCTATCAAATTGGTTTACAATTGAGCTAAGCAAAGAAGTTAGAAATATGTTAATACAAACAACAACGAGTTTACTCGATGTAACATCTTTAAAAGGTCAATCCGTTCAAACGGCAAATGGCATTGAGACACTTTCAACCGATGAAGTGAGTGTCCAAACTGCAAATGGAGTGGTTTCGACAGTTGGTGGAGTAGACTCTATTACCGTAAATGGCAAGGGCTGGGGCCATCGAATTGGAATGAGCCAATACGGTGCAAAAGGCTATGCTGAGAACGGTTGGACTGCAGAGCAGATTTTAACACACTATTTTAAAGGAACAACGATTTCAAAATAAAGCTATGAAGCATGGAGATTTCCATGCTTTTTTTATTGCATACTTTTATTTGATTTGCTGCAAAATATGTCTTGTTACTTTACTGAGAGGAGGTTTTGGAATATGACAAACAAGAACGACAACCGCGAGCGTCAAAATAAATACCCAAATAATAAAAAGAATGATACTGAATTCGCGAATGAAGTGAATATTCGTAGTGAGCAGACGAAGAAGGATTTGAATAAGTAATATGTTAGGGTGTTTATCCCAGGGGAACTTCTTTACCCTGGGATTTTGATTTTTCAGCAACATCTAGTCTAAATCTATTAATTATCCCTAGATTAATAGAAACATTTCTAATAAAATAATTATATGAAAGGATGTGTAATATGCCCTATAAACAAAGAACTGAAACACAGGAGTTACAAGTTTTAAATTATTTAAACCTCCGAATGAAGCTACCCGAACAATACTCACAACACCACTACAACCTAAAAAAGGGATATGATGGTGAGATAATGTTTGATGCATTAACCGAAGGGCTTAGCTGCGAATGCCTTATATTAAATGATTTGCTTCTTAAATCAAATAACACTATGTTTCAAATCGATTCACTCATAATTACATCAGAAACCGTTTATATTTTCGAAGTGAAGAATTATGAGGGAGATTACTATTCCGAATCTGATAGAATTTATAAGCAAAATAAATCTGAAATCACAAACCCCTTAAACCAATTGATTCGATCCGAATCCTTATTACGGCAACTGTTCCACACACTCGGATACAAATCTTCCATTGATGCTTCAATTGTTTTCATCAACCCTGAATTTACTTTATACCAAGCCCCTCAAGACAAGCCATTTATTCTTCCAACACAAATTAGCCGCTTTATGAGAAAACTTAACTCTATTCCTTCAAAGATAGCCACACAACACAAAATCGTGGCTGACAAACTAATTTCCCTACATATTAAAGAATCCCCATATACCCAGTTACCTTCTTATGATTTTGACCAGTTGCGAAAGGGAATCATTTGTATGTTGTGCAACACGTTGTCTGTTTCTGTAAAGGGGCAAAAATGTGTTTGTCTTGAATGTGGGTACGAAGAACTTGTTGAAGATGCAGTTATGCGAAGTGTTGAGGAATTTAAGCTACTTTTTCCTAGTGAAAAAATAACTACAAATATTGTATATGAATGGTGTAAAGTTCTGGCATCTAAGAAGAGGATACAAAAAATACTAGATAAAAATTATAAGATTGTAGGTGTTAGTCGGTGGTCCTATTATCAATAAATAGAATTTCACAATCATTGTATGCCTTACTGTTGCCCTATGGACCTTGAATGATGAACTTTGCTTGGGCCTTTTACTTTCTCCCTGCTCTTTGTCCTTGAGGACCCTGCTCTGAGACTTTTCATATGATTTTCAATGCATTTTGTCCTTGAGAACCCTGCTCTAAGACTTTTCGTTGGCTTTTCAATGCATTTTGTCCTTGAGAACCCCGCTCTAAGATTTTTCGAAGGCTTTTCAATGCATTTTGTCCTTGAGGACCCCGCTCTAAGACTTTTCGTAGGCTTTTCAATGCATTTTGTCCTTGAGGACCCCGCTCTGAGACTTTTCATATGCTTCTCCTTGCATTTTGTCTTTGAGGACCCCACTCTAAGACTTTTCGAAGGCTTTTCAATGCATTTTTAAAGTTAGTCTAAAAAGTGGATACGTCAAAATGAGATTTATAATATATAATACAATCATCATTTATAAGGACGTGTTCAAATGGGAAAACATTTTACACCAGAGTATAAAGAGTATGTTTCAAAATTAATTGTAGAAGAAGGTAGAAAAGCTACCCAAGTTGCATATGAACTCGAGATCTCTCCGAAATCAATTAGTCGATGGGTTGCAGCTTACAGGAATAAATTGAATGCTGCGCAGACTGGAGTAACCTATATAACTCCTACGGAGTTAGAAAAATTAAAAAAGCAACATGATAAAGAAATGCAACAGTTGAGAGAAGAAAATGAAATCTTAAAAAAGGCCATGCACATCTTCGCGAAAAACCAAGCGTAATTTATGCGTTCATTCAGGCTCATACTGATGAAAACTCTATAGTGAAGATGTGCAGAGCACTAGAAGTTTCTACAAGTGGCTATTATAAGTGGTTGAATAATCAGAACGGGCCTCAATCTGAGAAAAACGCATACCGATTGGAAATTCAGCAAAAAATTTGTAAGTCATTTCATGAAAGTTTTGGGACTTATGGGAGTCCTAGAGTACACGCTGATTTGATTGAATGGGGCTATACTATCTCACAAAAGACAGTAGCACGCTTGATGAAAGAGATGGGTTTAACAGCTACACCAAAAGATAAGTACGTGGTTACTACAGATTCAATTCATGATTTATATATTTACCCTAATCTAGTAAATCGCCAATTTAATGTAGAACAACCTAATCAGGTGTGGGTATCTGACATTACATATATTTGGACGATTGAAGGCTGGGTTTTTTTATCATCCATTATGGACTTATTTTCAAGGAAAATTGTAGGATGGAGTCTGGCTTCTCATATGAAAACTGAATTATCTCTACAAGCATTAAATATGGCGATTACAACAAGGCAGCCTGCCGAAGGGCTTATTCATCATTCAGATAGAGGTTCTCAATATTGTTCTAAGGGTTATATCGAAAGGTTAGAACAGAAAGATATTCAAATTAGTATGAGCAAGAAGGGCGATCCATACGATAACGCTTGTATTGAGTCCTTTCATGCCACAATTAAGAAAGATTTGATTTATCGCAGACGTTTTACCACAAGAGCTGAAGCTATTAAAGCTATTAATTATTATATATCTAGTTTTTATAATGAAAAGAGAAAACACTCAACTTTGGGTAACTGTTCTCCTAATCAATATGAGAGAAAAAACCAAGAAATGGATTGGGAAATAGTATCATAAAGAACCCATTTGGTGTTAAAAGTAATCAATCATGGTTTTGATTGATTACTTCTAACACCTTACCAAACGAAGTGCGGTAGTGGTTTGATTTATAAATGTCTCTATTTTTAGTATCCACTTTCTTGACAGAAGACCATTTTGTCCTTGAGAACCCTGCTCTAAGACTTTTCGTAGGCTTTTCAATGCATTTTGTCCTTGAGGACCCCGCTCTGAGACTTTTCGTAGGCTTTTCAATGCATTTTGTCCTTGAGGACCTCGCTCTAAGACTTTTCGAAGGCTTTTCAATGCATTTTGTCCTTGAGAACCCCACTCTGAGACTTTTCATATGCTTCTCTTTGCATTTTGTCTTTGAGGACCCCACTCTAAGACTTTTTTCGTAGGCTTTCCCCTGCACCTTGTACTTGAAAACACAGCTCAAAGACTTTTCGTATGCTTCTTACCTGCACCTTGCCCTGGAGAACCCGAAATCATGAAAAAATCCAGCGAGTTGGCCGCCAATTCCGGCGGCTTTTAACAAAATTCATACAAACTGAGTAAATAGAATATCAAGCATAATAAACCATTCTTCCACCACCAACGTATCCCCTGGAAAAGAACTAAACAAACATTTGATCAACCACCTTTCCCCCATTCATACCAAGGACTTCAAATTTCCAATCAAACGTTTGTTTAAACCCACGACACAAAAAAAGAGTGCCAAATCCCCTCCAGGGATTCAACACTCCATTCACTCTAATGCTTTATATGCCTTAACAAATCATCCACAATACTCGACCATGAATATTCGGCTATTGCTAACTTCCGGCCATTTTCAGCTAGCTGCTTGTATTCCTCTTCAGACAGCTCCATTAACTTGCGGATTTCATTTGCAATCCCTTCTGGGTTTTCAGGAGGAGCAATCTTTCCACAATTGTGTTCTTCCAAGATGCTTGCACTCTCACCATCTCCACAGTACAACACAGGAGTACCTGTAGAAATTGCTGGGAATATCTTCGAAGGACGAGCCCCTTTAAACAGCTCAATGTTCCTTAAAGAGACAATACTATAATCCGAAATTGAAAAGATTTCAGGCATTTTTGAAACAGGAACAGATCCATAAAACGTTACATTTGAAAGATTTAGTTCTTCCTTCAACTTCAACAATTTATCCTTTTCCTGTCCGTCTCCAACAAATAGAAAGTGTACATTTGGATACTCATCTTTTAGAAGAGCTGCAGTTCGTAAAATGGAATCAAGTGCTTGAGCATACCCAAGCGCACCTGCATAAATAAATACCTTCTTACCTTCTAACCCGAGATCTTGAATAAGCCCTTCATGCTTTGGCATTGGCACAAAGAAGTCTGTATTTACCCCATTTGGTAAGAGGAATACATCTTCTTCCTTTTTTCCATGCTTAATCATGTAGTCTTTAATACCATCCGTTGCCGTAGCAATCTTCCAAGACTTTCGATATAAAAAGTGCTCCAGCCAAGTTGCCAGTTTTATAAAGGTCTTATTTTTCAGTATCCCTAGCTCCACAGCTGATTCAGGCCAAATGTCCGCAATATTAAAAACGAATTTAGCTCGTTTAAATTTTGCAGCAACATAGCCAGTTATCCCTAAAAACAAGGGTGGAGAATTACAAATGATAACATCTGTCGGCTTTGCTTTCCACATTGAATAAAACGAACTAAAAGTAAATGAGAAATAAGAGGCTAGCCTTTTCCAAAAGCTTCCCTTAGGTGATGGATAAATCCATGATCGGTGAACAGGGATTCCATCATATTCCTCAAACTTGTAGCACATCCCTTTGTATTCCTCTGGAATAATACCATGTGGATGATGCGGAAATGCCGTTAGCACCTCAATCTGATGACCACGTTTTAGAAGTTCTTTACTTACTTCATATACTCGTATTTGTGGTGCTCCCGTTTCTGGCGGAAAGTGTTGACATAGATAAATTACTCTCATTGTCTTACTCCAATCACAATTAGCTATTTCAATATTTGTCTTAAGTATTGCTCTAGTTTATCTTTTAAATCATCACGTTTTAGTGCGAAGTCAATGGATGCTTGTAAAAAGCCGAACTTATCACCAACATCATAACGGTTACCTTTAATTACATAAGAGTAGATCGATTGTTCTTTTAATAGTGCATCGATCGCATCAGTAAGTTGGATCTCACCTTTTTTATCAGGCTGACCTTTCTCTAACAAATCAAAAATTTCTGGTGTTAATACATATCGACCAATGATTGCTTGAGTAGAAGGTGCTACTTCTATATCAGGTTTTTCTACAAGGCTATTTACTTTAAACAGTTCATCTTGTTGTTCTGAGTAGTCTACAATTCCATACTTATTTACTTCAGAACGAGGAACCTCATGTACACCTAAAATGCTTGATCCTACTTCGTTGTATTGGTCAATCATTTGTTTTAGAGCAGGTACCTCACTATCGATAATGTCATCTCCTAGTAAAACGGCAAAAGGTTCATTACCGATAAACTTTTTAGCACATAGTACTGCATGACCAAGACCTAGTGGCTCTTTTTGACGAACATAATGAATGTCAACCATATTAGAAATGGATTCAACCACTTCAAGCATTTCTTTTTTTCCTGTTTTCTCTAAAAGTAACTCAAGTTCTACAGATTTATCGAAATGATCCTCGATTGCTCGTTTATTACGTCCAGTCACAATGATAATATCTTCTATCCCAGACTTTACTGCTTCTTCAATGATAAATTGAATAGTAGGCTTATCAACGATTGGAAGCATTTCTTTTGGTTGTGCTTTTGTGGCAGGTAAAAATCTTGTACCTAAACCTGCTGCTGGTATGACCGCTTTTCTTACCTTTTTCATATCTTATACCCCTTTCAGCGTCCGTCGGTATAACTCTAACATTCCATTTGCGTTTTCCGTCCAGTTGTAGTTTTCTTTAACATGCTCGATTCCGGCTTCACCCATACGTTTTCGCAACTCTGCATCTTCAATTAAGGTAGTGAATTTAACAGCTAATGCCTCAGGATCCTCTTTAGGAACAACAAAGCCAGTCTTCCCTTCCTTCACAACCTCAGGTAATCCACCTACATTTGAAACAACTGCTGGTACACCACATGCCATAGATTCAACAGCAGCTACACCGAAACTCTCACTATTTTCCGTGGAAGGAACTGCAAAAATATCAATTTTATTAATATAGGTTGGCACTTCATCATTAGGTACTCTGCCTGTAAAGGTCGTAACATCCTTAAGACCCAATTGTTCTACCATCTGTTCATATTCCGTACGTTGTGGACCATCTCCAACAATTAAAAGGTTGGTATGTTTGTTATTAGCGTGGACAAGGGAAAAAGCTTTTATTAAATCAGCAATACCATATTTATCAGATAAAGCCTTAACCGTACCGATGGTAACCGTATCATTATTATTATTTACGCTCGCAATCGGTTTGAACTTTTGAAGGTCCACACCAAAAGGAGTCACTTCTATCGGAACATTGATGTACTTTCTCGTTTCACCAGCCATCACATGACTCGTTGAGCAAATGACATCCGCTTTTTGTAGAGTAAACTCAACAATCCGTTTATTTATTGGATTTTGCTGAGGGAACTGATAAATGTCTCTTCCCCAAACCGAAACGTAAAATGGATGATAATTAGCTAATGCCCCAACGAAGCCATAACTCGACACATAATGAGCGTGAAGAATGTCAGGTTTGAATGTCGCAAGCTGTTTTTTTAGAGCAAATACACTCGAAATATACGATAATTTCCCGGGAAAAAGTTTTGGTAAAACATACGTTTCGACTTCCTTCGCATTTTCCTCTGAGTAATGATCAGCAAATGTAACAACTTTGACCTCAATACCTTGCTTTTTATAAAATAATGCCCATTTATGTGTGTGAATTGATTTACTAGGAGCTAGTAATAATACCCTCATAGTGCCTCCTTGATAAGCGTGTTTTTCACTTTTTCAACCCGTGCAAGCCAAGAATGTTTCTCCATGAATGTTTCTTTTATATTTTTGGCATACTTTTCTTTGTTGGCAATCATATTGTTGATTGCATCAGCCATAGACTCTTTTTCATCCTTACAAATAGCACCGTACTGGCCGGATTCAATGAAGTGCTTTTGTGATGTACAATCTGTTGCCACAATTGGTAGTCCTGCAGACAAGTATTCAACTAGCTTAACCGGGACTGAAAAATCGTAATATTCATTGCGGTAGCGAGGAATAAAGGCAAAGTCCATTTCCTTGTACAAGTCATCTAGCTTACACCCGCTAATATGCTTAACAGAAACGTTTAACTCCTCTATTCTGCTCCGTTTGTCTTGTGGTAATGATTGATACTCATCTTCCCTGCATACAACAGTGAGTTCACACAGATTGTCGCTTTCATTCACTTTTTCGATCGCATCTAATAATAGATAGAGACCATAATCCTCATTATTGATTCCACCTACATATAGCCCTTGGTAAGGCTTTGTAGAGCCATAATTATCATACTCCCCTGCCATCTTACCACCAGGTGGCAATTCAGTCATCGGACGATTAATATCTACGTAAGCACCCATCTCATTACTTGGTAAAAAGATGGTATCAATGTATTTTTCATAAAACTTTTCTTCAAATCGATAGATTGATTTCATTATGAACTTTTTGATCCCTTTTAGAGGATAAAGCTCATCGAATTTCCAATAGACATCTCTATAAAAAATACCAACAGGTACCTTTTTTCTTTTTAAAAAGGATAAAATCTCTCGGTCAATAAACGGTCTAGCAGGTTTATGACCCGGATCAGTTAACCACAGTGGAATTGTTTGGTTTTCCATATAACAAAACCACAAATCTTCAAGAGCACCCTGTTGCGAAAGTTGCTTAAATTGCTTCTCTCTTTCAACAGTATTTCCATGTATGCAAATAATTTCAGCTTGCTCCTTTTCACCCCATTGCTTGAATGCTTTAAGCATTTCATGAGGGCGAACCTTTGATCCACTATTTGCATTTTCAGCTAACTGAAACGGATAATACACGAGAACTTTTTTCATATTAATTCTCCCTAACTCTTTTAAAATAAGCTGTTAAATCTAGTCGGAATCGGATAAATAATAGCATCCCAGTAAATAGGACGATAAGTATAAACCAGATTGGATTAAATAAAAAGTCCGCAAATCCTCCAACTAGTGTACGAGGAATATTGATGGAAAAATAAATAAATAAACTCACAAACACCGGGTTTTTAGGTAGTCTTAAAAATGCGATATACACAGCTTGTATGACGAGGCCAATGTAAATGGTCGCAACTACAATACCTACATATCCAAAGTTTGCGTAAGCCTCTGCAACATAAAGGGTATTTAATACCCCACCCGTACCGTCTTCAATTCGTTGTGGGAACGCCTGCTCCATCACCAATCGTGCAGAACGGACCTGTTCGACATCAAATAAGCCAACTAACATTCCAGGTAAACTTCTCCCCTGTAGAAACGGTAGGGATTCTCCAAAAATATTTAGATGGAGGAAGGTAGGTGATATCTGCGCAAAGATTAGACGTCCTATTGGACCAGTTGAAATTGATAAATACGATTCTATATTTGTAACACCTTGAATGAAAACATACATAACTAGTAATAGGGCAGTTGCCAACGTACCAATTACAAACACTTTCGTCGGTGTAAATTTCGTTTTTCCGATATAGATACTTACTAACAAGAACATAATGACATAAAAGAAAATCGGCGATTTCGCAAGGTCGTATACACTAATTAGAACCGAGCATCCAAACAAGCCTAGAAATAGAATCTTCCATTTAAAATGTTCTGTTTTCACACTATATACATAAGCGATTAATGATAACAGTGGTGTAAGGGCAATAGCAAAGATGTTACGAACAAGTACATTGCCTGTGAAATTCCGTGCTGCTTCGATACGTAGCTTTGCTAGTTCTGCTGTATTACCTTTTAGTAGTTCTATAAGGGGAATTTGATTTGTTTTTAACATGGTATAAGCAACGGCTAACATACTAATAATAGCTAAAGTTGCAAAGAAAAAATAAAATTCAGTCCTCACACCAAAAGTCGGTTCAACCGGCTTTTTTAAATAGCCTTCAAATTCTTTTTTTGAATCAAAGCCTACTAATTTACTTAAGATGTACATTGTTAATGGTAAGAACACCATGACAAAACATATGACTAAGAAACCAATCACACGATATTGTTCATGAGCTAACTTATTGATCATATAGTAATTGTCTTTGCCTAAAACAATAAATAAAGGACCAATAAAGGATGATACCAATAAAGAATAATAGAAAATAATTGAGTTCAAATTTGGTTTTAAGATGGAAAGACTTCCAGATACTTTTTTAAAAAGTATCACAGAAGTCATCAATACGATAAACCATATTAAAATATAAAGCATAGTCATCACCTAGCTTATTTTCGGATAGCTTCTACAATTTTTCGTGACGCATTTCCATCTCCGAATACTAATTTATAAGATGGAGAAACCTCTTTATTTACTGCATCAATAATTTTATCAACATCTGTGCCTACAAGGATATTTGCTTCACCTTCTAGTGTCTCAACCCATTCTGTTTGCTCACGAACAGTAACACAAGGTACTTCCATAAAGTACGCTTCTTTTTGAACCCCACCTGAATCTGTAATGATTTTTTTCGCATTGCTTTCAAGTGTAAGCATGTCTAAATATCCAACTGGTTCAATAACTTTTAAATTAGGAATTTCATCAAGCTTTAAGCCGTAGCTTTCTAATTTATGTTTTGTACGTGGGTGAATTGGCCAAACTTTAAGTTCGTCAATTTTGTTAAATGCCTCTAAAATATTGTTAATTTTTTGCTCGTCATCTGTATTTTCAGCACGGTGAATCGTTATTAAATGATATTGCTTTGACTCTAAACCATGCTTTGTTAAAATTTCTGAACCTTCATTCGCAAGCTTTTTATTATAAACAACAGCGTCATACATGACATCTCCAACGTTAATAACATTGTGTGTGATGTTTTCGTTTGTAAGGTTTTCAATCGCTGTATCAGTTGGACAGAATAGATATTCTGAAACGTGGTCCGTCATAATACGATTGATTTCTTCTGGCATTTTTTTATTAAAACTACGTAAACCAGCTTCAATGTGAACAACTGGAATGTGTAATTTAGCTGCAGCAAGAGCACCCGCTAATGTTGAATTTGTATCACCGTACACAAGAAGATAGTCTGGCTTTTCAGCAAGTAAGATTTCCTCAATTTGAGCTAACATATCTCCAGTTTGCTTTCCATGCGAGCCTGAACCAACACCAAGGTGGAAATCAGGTTTTGGAATATGTAATTCTTCAAAGAAGATATCTGACATATTTGCATCATAGTGCTGACCTGTATGGATAATAAGCTCTTCATGCTCTTTACGTAGTTCACGAGAAACTGGAGCTGCTTTTATAAATTGAGGTCTTGCACCTAAAACCGTAATGAATTTCATTACATTCATCCTTTCAAGTTCTGAATATAATCTTTTGCTAAAAATGAATTTATATTATATGGGTTCTCAAACCTTACCTTATCGTATTTAAAGGATATATTTTGAAGATAGTTAACATACCCGCCATAGATCCCAAACCACTCCATTGGATCTTTGTAATACTGCTGGTAAACACGTTTTTTATTATAAGCCTTCTTTAGTATTGGGTAGAGCACTCCATACTTATTTTTCAAGGAAGTAGCACTTCCACTTTTTTGTATAGGTTTCTCAAAAAAGCTAGGATACATGTGATGTAACGCCATATCGTATAAATATTTTTTAAAGCGATACTCCACAGGCACATTGAGGAAGAAGTTCATTAGCTCATCATCCCAAAGAGGAATCTCCCACTCCTGGTTGTAATACTCATACACCCGTAAAGAGTTTATGATGAATTTCGCCTGTCTTTCCTTCCAATCCCAATATTCAAATAAAGCACTTGCTTGTTCCTTATCGTTATACTGAAGACCTTCAAGTGAAGCTTTAATTTCACCAATGACGCCTGAAATAGCTCCTTGATTGCCTGTATCCCATAATCGATGATGCTTTTTCATAATTTGGTCAACCACATCATCTAGTGTATAGGTTTTATCTTGAATGATCTCATAGGATAGATGGCTACCAGCAATAAAATCACCTGAGTGACCAGGCATAAACACATACTCTTTATCTGCCTTTTTAATGATTTCTGTAACGGCCGGCCAATCCTGAAGATGGGCCATTGATGAGGCATTTGTGGCAAAGTGAAGATAGTTTTTCCACTCCTTCGAGTGATACCAACGTTGCCAATCATCTCTTGAGTAAGGAATGAAAGTCCATGGAATCCCAAGTTTATCTGCAATTTCCTTACTTTTCTTCGCTTCTTGATTACCTGGACGTCCGTAAGTAAAGCCTTCTACACTTTTTACACCATATTCTTTTAAAAGTAGGGCAATGATCCTTGAATCATAGCCACCACTTAATGGGATCATTACATGCTTATCTTTCACTCTTTCATAAAGTCTTTGAAATACATTGTGAAAGCTTTTTGTTAACTCCTCAACACCTGTTTCAATATCCATGGTTTCAGGATGATGATAATAACGGTAGTATTGTAATTTTTCTATTTTGTTCTGGCGTATTACAATCGATTGTCCAGCTTCTAGTTGAAAAACGTCGTCTAACAACGTTCTATCGTTCGCTACAAACCCTGTAAGGAGAAATTCCACTGCTGAAGTACGGTTCACTGAACTATCATGGTTATTGTCGTCCAACCTATCCGTTACAACCACTTCATTCCCTTTTTTATAATAAAACAAAGGAATACTTCTTTTTCGGTCACAGGCTGCAAACGTATATTCAGAAGTTTGATAAATAACTGCAAATTCTCCAGACCATTCTGTAATGAGTTTTTCAGTAAATTCCACCTGAGTAAGGTAATCAGCAATTGTACGGTTGGTATACAAAGTATTACCTACATAGATATATCCACTAAAATAAAATGTAGCATCACCACGGGCCCCTTGTTGCCATCTTTGTTTATTTTGAAGAATGATTTTTGTACCGTTCACTTACATCACCTTAATCTTTTTAAATTTCAGCGGTTGTAACCTTTTTACGGAAATCCCTGTCAACACGACTTGCAATTGCCATTACAATGAAATAAGCCCATGCAGCTAAAATATAAACTGCTGATAATCCACTTTCTTGCACATAGATAATCGCAAACACAGCTAGTAGCATATTACTAAACAAAAATGCCATTTTAAAAAATGACACAGGGACAAAATATGCTTTTTGGCTTTTGAAAAAGATTAATATAATCGCGATAATATAGGATAGTAAATAAGCTGCAACTGTACCCCAAATGGAGTATAAGGGAATTAGAACAAAGTTCAATCCAAGATTTACAAGAGCAGCAATCCCAAATGCGATTGATATATATTTCGTTTGTTTCGAAAAGAAAATGCCCACTGAAATAATCATGTAAAAGAAATTTAAAAAGGTTACTGCTGCGATTGGAGCTACATATTTATAAGCCTCATAATAGTTTTGGTCTAATAACTTAATCACCCATGGCATCACTGTAGCCACAAATAGTACCCCGAGTGTTCCAACTAATAGAATAGCTATATACAACTTAGCAAAAATAAACTCACTGCCCTTTTTATCCTTAAGGGACATAGAGTAAGGTCTCCACGCCATTTGAACACCACTTGTTAGTAGCGTAATAAGAGCTGCAAATTTCATAGCCGTACCGTAAATCCCGACCTCTGTGAATGACGTGAACTCTTTTAGAAAGAACACATTCGCATTAACAATGACCCAAAATGCAATCGATGCTGGGACAAGGGGTGCGGCATATTTTAAAATCTCTTTTAATAACTGCTTGTCAATCGAAAACCGCAGATAAGAGAATAAATACTTACTGATTAATAAGAGAACAACAACGGCACTTATAATTCTTCCGATTAAAATACCTTCAACTGATGTTAAGAAGAATCGGAGAATCGCATAGGATAGGACAGCAACGAGAAGCATTTTTAACACTGTATAAATAACAACTTTTAGTGTCTTAAATTCATAACGTAACACTGTCAATATAAGAGCGACGACCGTGTCTAGAAGCAAAATACCTATGCTTAAATATAGGAAATGTGCGTAATTCGGATTATCTAACAAAGCATTAGATAACCAGTGTCCCCCAACTAGGATAGCTAAGAAACAAACGGCAACGATTCCTAACCTAAAGAGCATAACGTTCTGAACATATCTCTTACGCTTCGCTTCATCCTTCGTATCAAAATAGTAGAATGCCAGCGCAGAATCAGTACCAAAAATAACTAAGAAGGTTAACATCGCAGTAATACGGTCTAAGTAATCGAGTACACCGTATTCCGCCGGATTTGGCAGGTAATGTGTATAGATCGGCAACATAATAAAAGCGATCAGCTTTGTACCTACATTCATTAACGCATAAAGGAGGGAATCCCCTCCTAATCGTTTTAACTGAGCTAGCAACTACAACAACTCCCGCTCGTCTACATTCTTACTAAACTTTGCAGGAATCCCCTTCACAACTGTTTTTGGTTCTGTGTCTTTTGTCACAAGAGCACCAGCTGCAACAAATGTTTCTTCAGCAATTGTAATGCCAGGAAGAATGATGGATGCTCCACCAACACGTGCTCCACGTTTTACGATTGCACCTTTAATTTTATCAAAGCGCTCTTCTGTTCTTCCCATAAAATTATCGTTTGTTGTAGTTACACAAGGCGCGATAAAGACATGTTCCTCAAGTGTTGTATATGCAGTTATATATGAATTTGATTGGATTTTTGTTCTTGTACCGATGTTTACGTAGTTCTCTACAGTTACACCACGTCCAACAATAACATAGTCGCCAATGTTTACATTTTCACGAACACTTGCTAAGTCAGCAATTAATGTATTAGAACCGATTGTTGCGCCACGATAGATCACACAGTTAGCTCCAACCGTTACATCTTCACCTAATTGTAAAGCAGGAATATCAGCTGAAAGCTTAACTGTACTTGTTTTAGCTGGCTTTGGTGGCTTTCCTAGGACAGCACCATCAGCGATAGTTGTGTTGTCACCAATAACCGTACCTTCATGAACGGTCACTCGGTTTCCAATGATAACATTTTTTCCAATCTTTGCATCTTTTTCAATGACTGTAAAATAACCTACTTGTACGGAATCATCTAGGGTTACGCTTGAATCAATAAAGTTCATTAAAATTCTCCCTTGTTATTACAATTTAATGTATTTGTTTGGTTTTTCTACACCTTTTAATGCATTACGAGTATCAAAAATCACCGGGCTATGTTGTGCGATTAATTCATAATCAAAATCAGAGTGATCAGTTGTCACCATCACTAGATCTGAATTTTTCAGAAGCTCTTCTGTTAATTCAACAGTCTCTACAACACGGTTGCAAGAACGGAATGATGTAACATAAGGATCAACTACTGAGAATTCAGCACCTTGTTTATCTAAAATATCAAGAATGTTTAACACAGGGGACTCCCTTACATCATCTATATCTTTCTTATAAGCTACACCTAATATAGTAATTTTCGCGCCACGTAACGCTTTTCCATCTTCGTTTAAGATGTGCATTGCACGATTTACTACAAACTCAGGCATACCATTGTTAATTTCTCCAGCAAGCTCGATTAGACGAGTGTGATAATTATATTCACGTGCTTTCCATGTTAAGTAGAATGGATCGATTGGAATACAGTGTCCACCTAGACCAGGACCTGGGTAGAATGCCATGAATCCGTAAGGCTTTGATTTAGCTGCATCGATTACTTCCCATACATCAATTCCCATTTTGTCACAAAGAATCGCCATTTCGTTCGCTAATGCAATGTTAATATGACGGAAAGTGTTTTCGAAGATTTTTTCCATTTCAGCTACAGCTGGACTTGAAACTTCGTGTACATCTCCCTCTAATACACTACGGTATAAAGAAGCTGCCACTTTTGTACAATTGTCAGTAATTCCTCCAACAACCTTTGGAGTATTTTTTGTTTTGAATTGTTTGTTACCTGGATCTACACGCTCTGGTGAGTAGGCAACGAATACAGATTCACCAGTTACTAATCCTTTAGCTTCTAATGCTGGACGTACGATTTCTTCAGTCGTACCAGGGTAAGTTGTAGATTCTAAAACCACAAGCATTCCCTCATGTGCATACTTTGCAATTTCAGTTGCAGAGCTTTTCACATATGAAGTATCTGGTTGTTGATAAATATCAAGTGGTGTTGGTACACAAATCGCTACTGCATCCACATCAGCAATACGAGCATAATCAGTTGTTGCAACAAGCTGACCACTTTTAATCATTTGGCTTAGGTCTTCATTTACAACATCGCCAATATAGTTAATGCCCATATTTACTTGCTCTACACGGCTTTCTTGCACGTCAAAACCGATAACTTTGTAGCCTGCTTTTGCTTTTTCAACAGCTAATGGAAGACCTACATAACCTAGTCCTACTACCCCGATAACTGCTTCTTTATTTTCAATTTTAGATTGTAATTGTTCAAATAAACTCATTGGTACGTTCACTCCTGTTTTAAGATAATGTAATTTGTGTACCTTTTTCAGATGACTCAATGATTGCTAAAATCAACTTGATTGGAGCCATACCATCTTCACCGGACACAATTGGTTCACGGTTTTCATTAATTGCTTCAACCATATCTTCAATAATCCATTGATGACCTGGTTTGCCAAATGGATCTGTCTCAATTTCTGAAATAACGCTTTTCTTTTCGTACTCAGAAACGCCTTCAATATCCCACGTCTCAATATAGTTCGCATTACGACCACCAATTTTGACCGATGCTGTTTCACCAAATATTGAAATCGATTCCTCAAGGTTCTTCGGATAAATGGTTGTAGCAGCCTCAATAACGCCTAGAGCTCCATTTTTAAAACGAACAACACTTGTTGCTACATCTTCTGTCTCGATGTTTCGCAGTCTTGTTGCAACCATTGATTGTACTGATTCAACAGGCCCCATTAACCAAAGCATTAAATCAAGATTATGAATAGCTTGATTCATTAATACTCCACCATCGAACTCCTTTGTCCCACGCCACGGAGCTTGATCATAATACTCTTGGTTACGATTCCATCTAACAGTAGCATTTGCATGACTTAGTTTTCCAAAAACACCAGATTCCACTTTTTCTTTTAGCTTTTGAATCGCTGGGCGGAAACGGTTTGGGTGAACAACCGCAAGCTTTACTCCGTTTTCTTTAGCAACTTTAATCATGTCCTCAGCATCTTCAAGTTTAAGTGACATCGGTTTTTCTACAATAATGTGGCGCTTATGTTCAGCCACGATTTTCGTTAATCTTGCATGTAGGCCAGAAGGCACACATATATTTACTACAGATATGTCTTTATTTTCTTCTAACATGTTTGATAAATCTGTATATGTCTTTACCCCAGTTGGGACTTCTTTTAAACGCTCAGGGTTATTATCACAAATCGCAATTAACTCTGCACCTTCTGCTTTTTCAATTGCATCAATATGCTTATTTGCAATATGCCCCATACCAACGATAGCAAATTTAATCATGCTCATAGTACCTCCTTGCATCAAATAAATACTTCCATAGAATTAAGAATGCAACTGTAGCTAATAAGCCTAAGATAGCACCTAATGCCATGCTTTCTTTTAAATACGTATTTGTTTTGCCGACAGTAGATGAAACAATAGTTGGCTCTTCAAAAAAGGCTAAATCGCCTTGAATACGTGTAAGTGTCGCTTGTGCATCTGTTAGCTGGCCTTCTGTCCATACTGCGAGTTCACGATAATTATCTTGCTCGTCAAGCTCCAAGTTTTCTTTTTCTAGTTGATTTTGATATATTTCTTGGGCTTTTTGTAAAACAGGAATACGGTTCTCTAAAGAAGTTATATAGTTTGTTGTAATGTTTAATCGAATATCAGCTTGGACCTGAAGATCATTTAATAATGATTCTGTGACTTTACTTAGTTCGCTTTCAATTGTTTCAGCGTCATTTCCGTTCACAGTTAACTTTATATAGCTATCCTTTGCAACATATGCGTCAAAGCCGCCGGTAACAAACTCCTTATACTTACTCTCAACAATCTCCGGGTCAGTTAACCCTTTTGATTTAATAGAGCCCGTAAAAACCGTAGCTTTTCCTTCATATGGAGTATCCTTTAATAACACTTGTGATGCTATAGCACCAAGAGCAATCATAATTACAGGTATAATCACGAACGCCCATTTTTTTCGCCAGAAAAATAATAAATATTCATATAAAACAAATCGTTTTTCTTGTGTAGACAATTCTGCACCAACTTTCAGATATATATGCAAGAAAGAAAACGTCCCCATTAAATTTAGGCGACGTTCTCTTTTCCTAACTCATTATTTCTTAAAAAACTCCACAATTTTAGAAACAACGTATTCTTGTTGTTCTTGTTTAAGTTCTGGGAACATTGGGAGTGAAATTGCTTCTTGTGCTGCTTTTTCAGATTCAGGGAAATCGCCTTCGTTATATCCCAAATCCTTAAATACAGGTTGCACATGTAATGGAAGTGGGTAATACACCATTGTTTGTACACCTTGTTCATTTAAATATTTTTGTAATTCATCACGTTGTGGTACACGGATTGTATACTGGTGGAATACATGATAGTTCCCTTCAACTTCAACTGGAGTAACCACTGTTTCACCAAGAGCTTCATTTAATAATTGAGTATACGTTTCTGCTTTTTCGCGGCGAAGAGTACTCCATTTATCTAAATGAGGAAACTTCACGTTTAATACAGCAGCTTGAAGCTCATCAAGACGACTGTTGTAACCTAATACATGATGATAATATTTCGGCTTACTTCCGTGTACACGGATAACTGACATTTTTTCAGCTAGGTCGTCATCGTTTGTAACGATCATACCACCATCACCATATGCACCTAAGTTTTTTGTCGGGAAAAAGCTATATGTAGCAGCAGTCCCTAGTTCGCCAACACTTTTACCTTTATATTTTGCACCAATTGCTTGGGCAGCATCTTCTACAATCACAAGATTATGCTTTTTAGCAATTTCCACGATAGGATCCATATCAGCCATTTGACCGTATAAATGAACAGGAATAATTGCTTTTGTATTTGATGTAATTGCCGCTTCAATTTTTGAAGGGTCAATATTAAATGTTACAGGATCAATATCAACATAAACAGGCTTAGCACCAGCACGTGCTACTGCTCCACCAGTTGCAAAGAATGTAAATGGGGTTGTAATAACTTCATCACCAGGTCCTACCCCAGCAGCTTGTAGTGCGATATGTATAGCATCACTACCATTTCCACATCCAATACCATGTTTCACATTACTATATGTAGCAACATCCGCTTCTAATTTTTTTACATGATCACCTAAAATAAAGCGAGAAGAGCTCATAACCTCATCAAGGGCAGCTAATACCTCAGATTTTAGTTCTTGATACTGTTCGCTTAGGTCTAACATAGGTACTTTCATTTGAAAATTCCTCCAATAAAGTTTGAGAGTTAATAACACGTATAGTTTAACACAAATTGTCAATTATATAGTTATCTTTTTTGACAATCTTCGATAATCATTATAACAGTTTACTCGTTCTATGTAATAATATGACGATTAAAATAATGTTACAGTTTTAAAACATTAAAAAAACCGTTTGTAACAGTATGTCACAAACGGTTACTAATCATTTATTAGTTAAGACATTGCTTTTAATTTTGTCTTCCAGAGACTTTTCGTACTCCTACAACTTTTCTATATAGACCTAGGACTGGTCGATATTTTTCGTGAACGAGTCCAATCATTTCTGCAACAACTTCGGTGATTAGAAGAAGTCCGAAGATGATGAGAATTGATCCCCAAAGTGTTGAAGTTGAGAATACGATCGCACTAACACTGAAAAGAATTCCTAGTGCGTAGATCACAAGAACTGTATTACGGTGCGAAAGACCTAATGCAAGTAACCTGTGATGTAAGTGTGATTTATCTGGTGAAGAAATTGGTCTTTTGTTCACTAAACGACGAATGATTGCATAGGTTGTATCGAAAATCGGTACCCCTAAAATAATGATTGGTACGATAAAACTGAATAATGTAACACTTTTGTATAGACCCAATAAGGAAAGAATGGAAATTGCATACCCTAAGAAAAGTGCACCTGTATCACCCATAAAGATTTTAGCTGGGTGGAAATTATAAAATAGGAAACCAATAATTGCTCCTAATAATATTAATGAAAGTGTTAAGATAAGTCCTTTACCAGCTAATGCCGCCATAACAGCAATTGTTGCGATACTGATGGCTGAAATTCCAGCTGAAAGTCCATCAAGACCATCAATTAAGTTAATTGCGTTTGTAATTGCTACTATCCAGAAGATTGTGATCGGGTACGTCCATAACCCTAAATCAAAAGTTCCCACAAAAGGAATCGTTAAAAATTCAATGGTTAATCCACTACCTACAACTAAACCTGCAACAATTATTTGACCAGCAAATTTTACTTTCGCTGAAAGTTCATATTTATCATCAAGAATTCCAATAACAATAATTAAAAGTGCTCCAACTGTAATTCCAGTTACTTTTTCGTTGTAAACTCCACCTGCAAAATAACCTGCAATAACACCCATAAAAATGGCTAATCCACCTAAGCGAGGCATTAATTTCTCATGTACTTTACGCTCGTTCGGTTTGTCTACTGCACCAATTTTAATAGCAAGCTTTATCACAATTGGTGTAACTACCAATACAGTTATTAAAGCAGCAAAAAACGCAAATATCATTTGTGTATTCATTAGTTATCACCTTTTTCGTGTAATTTCATAGCTTACCCACAACATTCATATCTTAACACATAAGTTTAGGAAAGCAACGATTTTTTTTGTAAGATACTAGTCAGAATTTGTAAGATGCCCTGTCTTTTACC
Source organism: Cytobacillus suaedae (assembly GCA_014960805.1). Classification (GTDB taxonomy): domain Bacteria; phylum Bacillota; class Bacilli; order Bacillales; family Bacillaceae_L; genus Bacillus_BV; species Bacillus_BV suaedae. The sequence goes on from CP063163.1 coordinate 4,046,606, forward strand.
CGATTATTGTTTAACTTTCCCGAAATAAGACATGATAGTATCATTTAAGAAATATAACTCTTATTTTTGCTTCCTACATATCCTGATTTTACCGATTTCTTTTAAAATAGACGTGCTCTGCATTACAAAGGTTTCAAGTAAGCGTATTAAATTTAACATGTTACCAAAAGATTAAGACAGAGGATTTAGTTTGAAATATATCATAGGTACATAAGACGATAACTGTTTTATGGAGCTAATCTAAATAGTAATTCGTCGCTTTTCTTCTTTTCTGGGTGTATATAAAAAAAAAGAATGGGATTGCTCCCATTCACTGAATTGACTGACTAACCATAAAGGAATAAAATCCTTCTTTAACCTGACCATCCAAATTAGTGATCTTAACTTTCAACGATAAGTTACTGAACGTAAAGTCAGGTGATTTCTCTTTAAACTTTGTTAAGTCAACTGTAAGGTCATAGGTATTATGATCTTTTAAAGTAATCTCCTCACCTGTCGGTTGATTCGTTGCAACGACTTCTACAAATGCGGCTTTTTCAAAAAGTCTAATAACAAGTTGATCAGCATTATTTATAATTTCATTTTCTACCGTAGTATAGTTGTTTTCTTTATAGAACTCGCTGTAGTTTACTCCGGAGTCTTTATCCAAAAGTGAGAACATCATAAATAAAGGAATTGATTCACTTAATTCCTTGAATCTTTCTGTTAAATGCCCTTGAATACTATCAGAATACGTAAATCTATCCAGGAAACCTCTTTCCATTCCACTTTTAAACAGACCGGAAACATCCTTTAAATAATCGGAAGCTTGTGTGTAATCTTTCATGTTTACTAGTTCTTCTGCATTATCTAAATTCATCTTAATAGATATTGGGTATAGCAGTTGGTTTTTGACTGCTTCAGCAGAAAATTTATATTGATCACGGATATAATCCCTCGTTGATTTTCCATAGACACGGTCAAGTAGGTAGGCTTGTTTTTTTATTTCATTTGAAAGGTAGTGGTACAACCTTTCTGCTTCATCATCCAAGATACGTTGTGCCAGCTTTATTTCAAGAGCAATTCTTGCTTCATCAATTTTCTGCCCTGCGCTTACAGCATCTATATATGCAACGGCTCTTCCGACATTTCCTTTTTCTGTACTAATTAGTGTATGTACGTTTGTTTGCAATCGGTTGGTTAGGGCTTCTTTTACTGGACTAGCTGGAAGTTGAGTTAAAGCCTTCATTGCATTTTTATATGCTTCTGCTGCACCGTTATAAAATTCCCATGGAATAGTTCGGCCGTCTCCTGTTCCTTCAATAGATGTTGCCCAACGCAGTGAGCCTGCAAAGCTTTCAGCTTGTAAAACAAATGCATTGGCATCAAGTAAAAGCTTTTCTTCCTTTAGTTCTTTTTCTGTTTTAGTTGTGTCTGCATGTGTAAGTTGAGGTATAGCTATAAACAATAAACCTATTAATAATGTCATAATTGTCAATTTAAAACCTATAAACTTCACCTTTCGTACTCTCCCCTTTGCTGCATTTCTTACTTTAGTAGTTAAGTTCTATTTATTTCCATTATATCGCAAAAATGATATTTTACTAGCTTTACTGTTTACTATATATGGCATAAAAAATAATAGAGCCCTATCAATAAGACGGGCTCTAATTATATTTCGTTATATTATATAGAGAAATTGACTTTTTCTGCAGGACGGTTGCCACTTATAAACTCAACCTTTGTTCTCAACCCATTATTAGTCAAAATCTTTGTTAGTAGTATTCTCCGGTGGTCTTCCTCTCAAAATGAAAATCAGTAATTTACTAGATTTTTACAGATTAATGTAATGCATATAAAAATAGCATTCCGAATAAAATTAAGGATTAATTATATTATTTTGAAAATATTATTCTGATTTCAGGATGACTTTTGTTTATGAATTTTACAGTTGTTTTTAACCCGTTGTAAGTGAATGTCTTATTCAGTTCCTGATGACTGCCAGTTTTGGCAACTTGCTCTGTAATCTTATAAATGTGTGCTGACCCCGATGGGATGATTTCATACAGGGCTGATTTTACTTTTTCGGGAATTATTTTACTTTCAGGAATATTAGTATCTTCCCAAGCCCTTATCTTAATATACATATCATTGTCATTTGTTAAATCTACAGAAACATTCATACCTCCTGAGCCACCTGGATTGAAAATGTTCAAGGTTGCCAAAGTACTACTATGTTTATAATATTCCTGGCGAGCTAGGTTATCTATAATGGCTTCCTTATTAAAATCCTGAATTAGTCCTGAGATGTTATTATGTATACACTGAACAGCTCTCAACTTCGACTTACTCGGTGTATCATATTTTACTTTTTTATCCCTATCAACAAAATATCCTCCTCCTACATTAAGCAATCCTGGTTTGAAAGCATAAATTCTATATAATTCACCTTTTTTTAAGGTACGTGAGAATATTTTCTTTTCACCTTCTAGCTTAAATAAAGGTGTATCTTCTAGAATAAGCAAACGGCCAATTTGCCCATACTTTAGTTCAACTCCGTCCCACATTACCTTTGTAGTACCTTTGTAGTCTTCACAGTTTGTATCAGTAGAGTTTGTTGCTAGAGTTGTAAGCGGAAATATACTTATAGATAAAATTATTATCAAGATGTAAGTAAGTAGTTTTCTCATGGTGTTCCTCCTCGTACTTTATAACTACATTATAACCACTTTCTACTTTATTTGGAATATTTAACAAGAGAGGAAAATTAGAAAACACAACTTTAGAGAGTTATAACATTTTATGGAAACGCATGTGGACTCTATGGTAAGATAGGTATTGGAAAAAATTCGAAATATGAATAATCTCAAGAAAATCAGAGGTACAAACATGAAGAAGATACTAACATTACTTTTCCTATCTATCATTTTATTATTTTCTGGTACTGCTAGTTTTGCAGCAGAAGATAGCGAAGCCATTAACCTCGAATCACGTTTTACTAAAATTGGACCCCAGGTTTTTTCTTCCTCTTCATTAACTGCAACTACTGGTACAAATTCTAATGGAACTCCACTTATGTACATTATCCTTCACGGAACCCCAACAGTTCTTGCAGTGGTTGACTTAAATACCGAAAAGGTTTACAAAACATTTACTCTTGATGAGTCTACAAGTGCTACCGGTCTAGATGTCGATGATAATCAAGTTCTTTGGATTGGTGGAACTAATAACGGTAATATATACAGCTATAATCCTGATACAGACCAGTTTGTTAATCATGGAAATAAGCTAGAAAACGAAAAAGATACTGCTATTTTGGATATCGATGCTGAGAATGGTATTGTATTTGGTGGTTCTGCCTACGGGGGTTCTTCTTTTGGCTACAATACAGATTTAGATATTGTATCGAACTATGGGCAGATACTAGAAAAGAAAGAGTTTGCAAAATCTGTACGATATTTTAAAAATAGGAACAGCCTCTATATTGGAGTTGGTTCAAATGCAGAATTAATTGAAATGGATATTAGTACTGGTCTAAAAAGGAGTATACTTCCTGATCAATACAAAGGCGAAAAGTTCATTCAAGACCTGGACCTTGTAGGAGATAAATTATTTGCTCGAATGTATCCAAGTGCTAAAGTTGCTGTATTTGATACTTCGTCAAATACTTTAGTGGATGAATTCCAGGCTGACTCAAGAGGAGTCTCAGCTCTATCACCAAATAGCCCGGTTATCTATTATACAAATAAAGGCCTATTGGTAGAATATAATATGCAAACCGGTCAATCGAATGTGTTACCTATTGAATTGCCTGAAGGAACATCCGCGCTTTCATTAAATTATGTGCAACTTAAGGATGCTTCTCTTCCTGGATTAACCTTGGTTGGACTACTAGATAATCAAGGAACAATCTTTACTTATAATCTAGGCACGAAAAAATATGGCATCAAAAAGCTTGAATTACCAAGGCAACCAATTACGCTACATACAATGATTGAGAGTCTAGATGGTAAAGAAATTTTTATTAATGGCTATATGTCAGGTGGATTAGGAATTTATGACACACTTACTGGTACCTCACAGGATTTAAAGGGGATTAGCCAAGTAGAGTCCATGGCATTTTTAAATGGGAAAATGTATTTTGGTGGTTATCCAAAAGGAAGAATACTAGAATATGATATGGAAAAACCATGGGATTTCTCAAATCCAATAGAATTATTTAGATTAGAGGATTTTGGTCAAGAAAGACCTACTGCTATGATTTCAGATGAGGGTATGAATAAACTTTTTGTCGGTACGTTCCCTGGGAACAGAAGTAAGTCAGGGGTATTGGCAGTATATGACCCGGCTACCCAAGAACACACTGTATACGAAAATTACATTAAAGGTCAAAGCATTATTTCGTTTACAAAACATAAAGGCTATATATATGGAGGAACTTCGATTTTCTCAACCAATAGTGCATCTAAATATACCGCTAAGTTGTTTAGGTTTCCTGTTGGGAACCCAGAAGCAAAGGAAATTGTTCCACTCCCGATTAATGCTAGTTTAGTCACTGGGCTGATTGAAGGTCCAAACAACACAATTTGGGGAATGGCGAATGGAACATTATTTGTATACAACCCATCACGGGATAGCATTAGATGGAAGGAAATCCTACCAACTGTATCAGGTAGGCTTAAAAATGCAATGATGGTTGTAGGTAAAGACGGTTTTGTGTATGCAACTTTAGAAGGACGCTTACTTCAGATAGACCCTGCGACACTAAAGCATACCGTTTTGAAAGAAAGTGGTGCCTATGAGCTGGCTCAGGACCATAATGGAGATCTTTATTTTAGAAATCAAGCTGATTTATGGAAGTATACAACTAAATAAGGTTATGGTTCCTCGTTCCTGGTGATCGGAACGGGGGTCTTTTGTGTTTTACTCGTGGGATTTGGATGAATACTCGCGGCATCGGTACAAATACTCGTGTTAGTTTGTGAAATACTCTTGTATCTACCGAAAATACTCGCATAAATCATTAAAATACTCGCATCCCTCACCTAATCTAGCCTACTAATAAGAGATCCGAGGCTATACACCCTATCTTTAAACGTACCTGTAAAATCCAAGTCCAGTGATGTTAATAATCTCCCCGCTATATCTTTCGAGGATATATCCAGAAAGTCTCTAAACTCTCTATTCGTAATCGTGTCGCCCCATAAAAAATAGTAATCTACTAAAGAGTCTATGTGAGCATTTACCAAATGGTGGTCACACACAGGACAATACCACTTACCTTTAATTCTATTTAACGGAAGCGTATTACATCTAGTGCAATGTACTCCTGGTAAGAGATCAGATTTCTTTATTTTGAACTTTTCCAGGTAGTTAGGAAGTAGTGGAATATTGTGCTTAATGAGTAATTTAGATAGTTTATTTACCTGTGAGGTTGTTAGTATGTCCTTTTGGTAGTTTTTCTCGAGGGATTCTAAAAGAAATGGGAAGTTTGCACTGTGGATTACAACTTTTTTTACCTCTTTTATATGTTTGGGATCCGCTTTAATAATGGAGGAAGGATTCGTAATCAGAACAAGAGGCACAATTGGAACTGGTGGGAATTTATGTTTCTTAAGCCAAGACTGTAATTGAAGTTCTTGTCGCTTCACCTGGAGTATTGGGTCTAAAAATGCATCAACCTTTCCCTCTTTAGTTGTGCGAATAAGTTGTTCAAAATCTCGGTCAAAAAACAAAGTTCCAGATATATTTTTTGCATCGAGGTTAAGAATAAGCCGACTTGATAAAACAAGTGTATCCATCTGAAAAAATACGTCGTCCATATACCTTAACCGAATATCCTTTACTATTTGATAGTTTTTACCTTGAATGAACTTTAAATGGTAAGTTAATGAGTGTTCTCCCTTCTCTCCTGCTTTACCAATAGCTAACTCTTCTTGAATTTTTGATTTTGCCTCATGATTTATCGGAAGTCTCCTTAAAAGGGCTTCTAACTTTAAGATCTTGATACATTTTTTATTCACAGGGTTTTAACCCTCCTTTCATTTGTACTGATTCTACCTCAATATGGACTCTTCCTTCACAGAATTGTGACATTTTCCCGAAATACTCGTCTAATTACTGTAAATACTCGTAAAATCTTAGTAAATGCTCGTGGGCCACATTGAAATACTCGTGTACCCTCCATGTTTACTCGCATTTCCACCAAATTTACTCGTATAAGAACAATTACGTTCTCAATAACCAAAACTTTACATATTAATCACCTGTCAAAAAATGATAATATTAGTAGAGAATTAGTCTATTATGTTATGGTATGTTATAATTTGACGAGAAACTATAAGTAGGAGCGAACTATAGATGTTATCGATGATGAAGCGAATCTTTGATGAGGGTTCTAGAGAAGTTCATAAATTAACTAAACATGTTGATAAAATTAATGCATTAGAAGAAGAGATTTCTCGATTATCTGATGAGGATTTAAAGAGCTCTACTGCACATTTTAAACAAAAACTACAAGAGGGCAAAACTCTTGATGATATTAAAGAAGTTGCATTTGCTGTTGTTCGTGAAGCAGCAAAAAGAGTACTTAACCAACGCCATTACGATGTTCAATTAATCGGGGGATTGGTCCTTCATAATGGGGATATTGCAGAAATGCAAACCGGTGAGGGTAAAACATTAGTTGCGACTTTACCAAGTTACTTACATGCTCTTGAAGGTAAAGGTGTTCATATTATTACGGCTAATGAATATTTAGCAAAACGTGACTTTGAAACGATGGGTAAAATACACAACTTCCTTGGGCTAACTGTAGGATTAACAATTTCACAGCTTTCACATGATGAAAAGAAGCAAGCCTACAATGCAGACATAACCTATGGAACTGGTACGGAATTCGGGTTTGACTACTTAAGAGACAATATGGTGCATAACCTTGAGGAAAAGGTGCAACGTCCTCTTCACTTTGCTATTGTGGATGAGATTGACAGTATACTTATCGATGAAGCTAGAACTCCATTAATTATTGCAAATAAATCTGCTCTATCAACAGAGCTATTTTATGTTACAGCTGAAATTGTTAAATCATTCGAAAAAGATGTCGAATACGAGTTTTTCCCAGAAACAAAGCAAATTGTACTTGCAGAGGCTGGCGCAAAGGCGGTTGAAAACGCATTTGGTATTGAAAACCTATACGATGCTGAACACAGAGAACTTTTACACCACTTAATGCAGTCCCTACGTGCTTCTGTCGTTATGAGAAAAGATGTTGATTACATTGTTCGTGGAAATGATATTGTCCTAGTTGATCAGTTTACTGGCCGTATCATGGAAGGTCGTACATTTAGTGAAGGTCTTCACCAAGCTCTCGAAGCAAAAGAAGGCGTAATTGTAAAAGAAGAAAATGATACACAAGCAACAATTACTGTTCAAAACTACTTTAGAATGTATACAACATTATGTGGTATGACTGGTAGTGCTACACCAGCAAAGAGGGAGTTCCTGGATACGTACGGAAATACTGTAGTATCAATTCCAACGAATAAGCCTCGTATTCGTATCGATATGCAAGATATCGTTTATAAAAAGAAGGACGACAAAATCAAGCGAATCGTTGAGGAAGTTGCTAAGCATCATAGCAATCAACGCCCTGTTCTTATTGGAACTACTTCAATTGAGCAGTCTGAAAATTTATCAGCATATTTAACGAAGGCGAATATTAAGCATCAAATCCTAAATGCAAAAACCGTTGAAGACGAAGCAAAACTGATTGCTACTGCCGGTCAAAAAGGACAAGTTATGTTAGCAACAAATATGGCTGGACGCGGAACTGATATTCTTTTAGGAGAAGGTGTTGCAGAACTTGGTGGACTACACATCATAGGAACTGAAAAGCATGAAAGTGCTCGTATTGATATGCAGCTTCGTGGACGTGGTGGCCGTCAGGGAGACCCTGGTTCTACACAGTTTATCATTTCATTAGAAGATGATTTATTCAATGCTTATGATACAGAAGAACTAGACCGTTGGAAGAAAAAGTTGAAAACAAATACAGATGGACTTGTCATATCACCTGATCCTGTAAAATTCGTGAAAAAGGTTCAAGAAACAGTAGAAGGTGCTCATTTCTCCGCACGTTCTCATCTTCTGAAACTAGATGATGTAGTAGATGACCAAAGAAAAATTGTCTATAAAAAGCGTAATGGGTTATTAGCAAAACAAAATGTCATGTCTGACATCCTTGAGAGCATCCGAAATCATTCGCAACAACTTATTAAAAAATACTGCATTGAAGAAGATGTACTTATTGAGGAATGGAATATTGCTGGCCTTTATGAAGAACTTTCACTCATCTACAACAATCTTGGATTTACCCAAGCGGATATAACGGATGTTGAGAAAGAAGTAATAGAGAAGTATGTAAGCGAAGCATATGAAAACTACCGTAATGAATTAGTTTCACTTGAAAAAGATTTTGATTTCCAATCACAAGTTAAGAGTATGATGCTTCAGGAACTAGATTCGAAATGGGTTCAACATATCGATATTATGACAAACCTAAAAGAAGGTATAAGCATGAGAAGCTATGGTCAAGAGGATCCTTATCGCTTATACGAATTCGATGCGTTTGAAGAATTTATTTATCTGTTAAGAAATCTTGATGCAACAATTAGTAGACAATTCCTTGCATATGTAAAGAATCATGAGATACAAATGCAACAAAGGGAGGAAGAAACAAATAATGAGTGAAGTCAAAAATAACCAAGAGGAAACAACTCAAGGGGAAACTCAGCTTAAAACGACATTAACCTATCACCCAGATTGGGAGTTATCTGCTTCTGAAAAGTATGTATATCAATTTAAACATGAAAAATTGCCACTTTTACAACCTAATCAAATTTCAGTTTCTGGTATTAACCTAATTGAGTATGATGAAGGATTTGTAGTAACTGCATTCTTAAGAAATACACTTCCAAAAGGGATTGTATTTGAAGCCATTGACCTTCTAGTAGTTGATGATGAAGGCAATGCTTTAGCTCGAAAAACGTTTGAAATGGATTTACTAGGTGAAATCCCTTCTATGGGCTGCAGACCTTGGAGATTCTTATTCCAAAATGAAAATAAACTTGTTGATGGTCCCCTTCCTAAAGATGGGGAATGGAAACTAGTATTCGAACTTAAACAGAGTGCTAAAAAGCAAACACTAGATTTAGATGAAGGCTGGAAAAAAGCACTTCCGGAAGATAAAGTGGCCCAATTACAAGCTATGGTAGAAAAACTTCCACCTCTTAAGCCTGGTGAAGTGAACTTCATGGGCCTTGAGGCAAGTGTAAACGAAAATGAAGACCTAGTTGTAACGATTCTTCTACGTAATGGAAGTGACCGAAATATCAACTTAGAACAAGTACCACTTGTTGTAGAAGATGCAACAAATACGGCAGTTGCAAAAGGTCTCTTTACATTAGAAAATTTCGAAGTAAAAGCCAATACAACAAAGCCTTGGACGTTTGTTTTCCCTAAATCATTACAATTGGTTGAAACAATTGATTTATCTAAGTGGAAAGCTTATATTCCACAGCAGCAATAAAATGAAGAGTACTAAATCATAGTCGATTTTAGTACTCTTTTTTTCATCTGAAAAATACAGCCAAAAACTAAACAAATGTTTGATTGAATTTTTACACCTTTTGTTATACCTGAGAAGAACCCAATAGTTCAAACGTTTATTTAAATGGTTCATCTAATTAGTTCATTATAAAATTCCATATGGAAAGTACACTATCTAAACCTCAAAATAAAAAGCTTGAGGAATCCTCAAGCTTATTGTTCGTTATTGTAAATTTAATGACGCAATATAACCTTCAGCACCAGTTTCATTGACTCTCACTTTATACCATGAGAATAGGTTAACATAGTTAGAGTCTTGGAATGGTCCTTCTAGAATAGTTACAGTAGTCGTAGCCGGTAAAACGGTATAAGCTACTCCTGTTCTTGGTTCGATACGAAGATTACTGTTACCAGATAAAACAACCTGATCACCCGCTACATACATTTGTGTACTTTGGGTTTTCTTAGTGGTGGTATAGTTCATTTTATCTGTAAATAGCATTCTACCGTCCTCTGCATAGGTAGTTAATACTTCAGAACCTGGAATAATCTCAGGTGTAAGTCCTGTATATCGATCCATCCAATTAAATACCTTTAACTGATATGGATTATTTTCAGGTATAGAAGGGTCATTCTTTTTAGATAAACCATTGTAAGCCATAATCGCAAAGTACCAATTCTCTATGATACTCTTGTCATTGTCATTAACCGTTGGAGTCCTTTTACCACCATAGTTCCATTTATTCAGCAGAATATCTGCACCTGCTTGGATATTATAAACTGTATCCCACTTTAATTTCTCACGGTCATAGCTGTTATCTGTAGGCGCTAAAGTTACTTGCATAATTCCGATTCCACCATCCCAAGAAACAAATGGTGTTCCATCATCATTGAATTGCTTAAGTTCACTATTTTCTGCATGAACAATTGATTTTATTACCTCTGGTGGAATGCCTCTTTTAATAGCTTCTAACGTTAGCGTTTGTTTAATTTCAGGTATTGTTAATTCAACTTTTATGTCTATGCCTGGAGGTGGTATCGGTATAGGGTGACTCCTAACATAGTCCAAAACAACCGCGAATCTTTGTGTTAGTTGCTGTAGAAACACTTCGTTTGTAACTAGTGGTAACGTTCTATTAATATTATCTACTATACTATTTAATTCAGGTAGATTAGCCACATCTCCAATTAATGTATCTGCATGATCTAAATGAATTTTAACAGTGATGGCATACATAACACTATTTCTCAAATCTTCAGCTGTCTTTTTATAGTTGTCTCTTATTAAATCTCTAGTAGTTTGTCCATACACGCGGTCTAATAAGATTGCTTGTTTACGAATTTCAGAAGAAAGATCATGATAGGCTGATTCTAATTCTTTATCTAGTAAACCTAAATCAATTCTCCCCTTTAGTATTGCTTTCTTTTCATTTATCTTTTCCCCAGCTGTAATGGCATCTATATAAGCCATTGCTCTGTTGATATGAAGTACTGATTTTTCTTCAAGCTGAGCCAAATAAACATCACGTTGTGCAGCAGGAAGCTTATCCACGGCTGGCTTCGCTTTAGCATAAGCATCTTTCGCGGCATTATATTGTTGCCATGGGCGTGTCTTACCATCACCTGAACCTTCAATTGATATAGCCCACTTCAGGACTGTCCCTGCATCAATAGCTTGTTCGACTAAGCGTTTCGCGGTGTTTTCTGAAGCTGATGCATCACTTGGTGTAAATACTGTAACTGCAGAAGTTGCAAGTAATGAAGTAACAATGACATTTTTAAGTCGTTTTGATCTCATGTTGTACCTCCTAATAAAGCTTGTCCAAGACTAGTAGTCTATTTTTCTACCATAATAAAAATCTCTAAAATAATTACTTATTTTAGAGATTTTATATTCTTACCATAGTTTAACATATTTTTACTTTGTTGATGATACTTCTTCGTAATCTAGGTGACTGGAAATATTTGTTACATACAATCCTCCACCTAAATTATACTGTCCACCAAACTCTTCATCATAACCATATACGCGGTATTTTTCCCCTTTTTCAAGTACGCGTACGAGTTCTAATTGTCCGTCTGTTGTTCTTGTCCAAAGATTAATAGAATCCTTGATTGTAACAACACCAATTTGCCCCTCTTTTACAGAAAGCTGTGTATCTTCTTTTATAAACGCCCTTGCACCTAGGTAACGTGGTTTCCAATAAGAATCATCTAAGCTAGATATCATAATACCTTTACTTGAACTTGCATGAATAAACTTATTGTCCCCTACGTATATACCTGCATGAGATGCACCGGGCTTATAGGTTGTAAAGAATACTAAGTCCCCAACTACGAGGTTCTTCGTTTCTACCTTTTCACCACTTGCAAATTGATCTGCTGATGTGCGGGGTAATTCTACTCCAAGCTCTTTAAATACATATGTAAGAAATCCTGAACAATCAAATCCTGAAGGTGTTGTTCCACCAAATAAGTACGGTACTCCTAGGAATTTCTTCCCATACTCTACTACTTCTTCTCCTTGACTTGCTGCAGCTACACTATTATTTCCAAATAGTACTGAGGGAAATAATAGAACAATTGTCACTACAACAACCGACAATAATCTTTTCATGTGCTTCCTCCAAGTAGTTATAGTAAACAACCAGTCTCTTAATCTGTCCTAATTTTACTATATTTTCAGACAACGTAACATTTCAATTTAATTAAAAAGATGCCCTAATATTACATTTGTGTTACATATGACAGATATTTATTGACATAAAACGCTAAGCTTGTCTATTAATGTTTGTTTTTAATACTATACAAGCTATAGCAATTCAAGTATTTACCATAGTATGAAAGGACTAAAGTTAATAAAATAGAGTTTGAGAATCATAGTTAAGAATCACAGGAGGAAATTAAGTTGAAAAAAGTTAGTTCATTGTTACTTGCCATATTAGTATTTACATCTACTTTTTTATCAGCTGCCGCGCAAGTTTCTGCGACTGACCGATATAAAGAGGCCGAGAAATTAGTCCAACTAGCTGAACAATATGCAGGGTCTCTTAAATGGGAGATTTCATTAGAATACCGTAAAACAAAGTATTCTCTGGATCCCATAACTTATCCAAATATGACTTTGTTTAACCAAACAAAGAATGCAATGATAAATGCAGAAAATGTTGTTAATTCGTTACCTTATTTCCAACGAGAAGCTCTTTGGAAACGACTGCAAGACAACGTTACGATCCACTTTACAAGAACACAGGCTTATATCGATGCTATAACCTCTGGTAGTAAAATAATTGATAAAACAGAGGATTTTTATACGTTATACGGTCTTAATGCAGCCGATGATAAGACAGAATTAGCCTATCATGACTTATCTAGTGAAATTAGAAAACAGGCAATTTTATTATACAGAGTTTATGGTAAGTCCACACGTGATGCCATACTTGAAAAATATAAAACACCTGGAGAAATTGCCCGTGATGCAACAAAGTTCGCCATTAGCACAAAGATTGAAATTGATGAATTAAGCAGATTATTAGATAATAACGCCAATACTACAACTATTGAAAACCAAGCATCTACTATTAAGAATTTATTATCTAGTATCGAGAATACACAGGTTCAATCTAATTTAAATAATAGATTTGCTAGTGTTTATACTAACTCTACTCTACCAACTCTACCAACTCTTACTCTTAAAGACATTATTAAATTTGAGAAGAGTGTAGTAATGATTTATTCTTATGATGAAAATGATGAATTGTTAGCACAAGGAAGTGGATTTGTGGCGGGTAAAAGCTTGCTCACTACAAACTACCATGTGATTGAAGGTGCTCAACGTGTTGAAGTGATCACTGATACTGGTGAGATAATCGAGGTAGAAGGTGTTACTCATTATGACTATGATTTAGATATTGCATTCTTAAAGACAAAGGAAGTAATGAATCTGACTCCACTATCACTAGGAACTGCCGCTAATCTTGAAAAAGGAGATTCAATTGTTACAATTGGTAGCCCCGAAGGATTAATGAATACTGTTTCTACTGGGATTATAAGCGGTTTAAGAGACTTTGAATTTGATGGATTTTCTCAGCGATTTTTACAATTTACGGCTCCGATTACGTATGGTAGTTCTGGAGGTCCTTTATTTACCATGACTGGAGAAGTCGTAGGGATTAATACCTTTGGGTATGGAGATGGAAATCTTAATTTTGCCATTCCAATCGATGAGATAAAAAGTATCATTACTGATATTAACAAATTAACACATACTTCAATAAAGGTTATCCCTTACTCAGATTTACCAGTCTATCAAGAGGAATATCCTATTGAAGAGGATCTACCTGCTACTGAGGAACCAGGTGCTGTTGACGTAGGAAAACTATATTTAAATGATTTGGTTAGAGATTCAGTGATTCACCCGGAACTTCCAATCATTTATTATTTAAATGAAAATAAAGATGTAGTGGAATTAAATTTTGAAACAGGAGAGGAACAAAGAATTACCTTTGGCCTTATGCCTGAACGATTATATCTTGCAAATAATGAACTTTATGTAACTCTCTTAAAAGGGGCCCATAGTTCTACTTGGTGGGATGAAAGCCAAGAAGGTGCTATCGCTATTATTGATACAGCAAGCTTTTTATTAGTTGAGCAGTTTGATATTGATATGGATCCATTTGACATTGTTGCTGATGCAAAAAGTATCTACGTAACATCTGGTTCTGGACAGTGGACATATATGAAGAGCTATGATCGTGAGACATTACTTGAAACGTCTAAAGTTGGCGTAAGACAGCAATCTTATTTAGAATTACATCCAAATAATGATAAACTTTACACAATTACAACAGATTCTAGCCCAAGAAACATGGAGATGTTTAAAATTGTAGATGGAGTATTTGCTGGTGGTGCTAGATCTCCATATCATGGGGACTATTCACAGACACCATTTTATAAAATTTCTCCTGATGGAAAATTTATTTTCAATGGTGCTGGTCCAGTCTTTTATTCTTCTGACTCTACAGAGACAAACATGTATTATGTTACATCACTTTATAACGGGTTTACTGAAATAGCTTTTAATCTTGAAAATAATCAGTTCTTTACAAGTACCAATAATAGTCTTGATATCTATGATTACTCAACAATGCAGAGAGTAAAACGTTATGAAATGGATAATGACATTTATAGAATGTTCTATCGAAACAACAAGTTAATCGTAATTTCAAAAGAAACAGTGTATAACATTCCTCAATTTACTGTTACTGCTTACGATATAGTTGGAAATGAAATTCAATAAAGAAAAGGTCAAAGTCTCTGGACTTTGACCTATTTTCCTATTTATCAGCTTTATGAGGATTTGTACCTTTATCTTGTTCTTCTTCATTATTCATGCCGTCTTGATCAAAGTCTTCCTTATTATCTGTGACCTCATTTCCATTTGTATCTTTATTAAGTGGATTTAGCTCTTTTGGAGAATAGTCTGTAATACTAGCAAGTATATAAGTTAACTGACTAAATTCCATCTTAATAGCTTTAGAAAGTTCTATTTTTACAGAGTCATGGTAAATTACTTCAAATAGGTCTGTTAGGCCATCTCCGTCTGAATCAATATTTAATGGATTGGTTTTAAATTTCCTAACTTCTAAGTAATCAGATATCCCATCTCCATCTGTATCTTGTTTATCAGGATTGGTCCCTAATCGAACTTCCTCACCGTTTGTTAGACCATCACGATCGTCATCCTCATTATCCCAGTCATATTCTGGTTCTTTAGGTGAAACAAAGTTTAGCTTAATCAGACTTTCCATAAAAGCTTCAGTACCATCTTCTCCAATTTTACTAATTAATGCTTTATTTAGGATATAAAGGGTACCCCAACTAAAAGAGTGATATGATTCTTGTGATTTTTCAATTCCATCATTCCCCAATACGAATTCACCTTGAAAATCCTTAACTAGCTGACCATTTACTAAAATTGCCTGGCAGATCTTAATAATTGTTTGTGCAGCTTCCTTAATGATCTCTACTTTATTTTGTGTTCCTGCTTCGATTCCACCAGACTTGTTATTGTCTGTCCCTTCTGCTTTTACCTTTTGACTCTGTTCTAGGGTTGCCGAACCTTCTGTTTGGACTGTTTGATCTTCTTTTGTTGTAACTTCAGTTTTTTGATTTGGATAATTGGAACTGTCTTGTTCAGTTTTAATTTCTGTTGATTGGTTTTGTTCCACGTAATCTGTATCACTTTCAGCAGTTACTGATTGGTCTTGTTCCGTTGTTATTTCAGTGTTTTGGTTATTGTTTTTATCATTTACCTGCTGAGATTGACTAGAGTCAAGAGTTACATCTTGTTCCTGATCAGCGTCTACCTTTTCTGCCCCGGTTACTGTTTGATTTTGATTTGCTGATACATTTGTTGTTTGTTCTTGTTCATTTCCATTTTGATTTTGGGAATAATCTGATTCTTTCTCTTGATTTTGGGTTATTTCATCAGCTGTCCCCCCTGAGTTCACACTCTGGTTTTGATCGACATTTACCGAGGAGTCTTGATTCTGGTTACTTGATGTAGACGTTTCCGCAAATGCTGCAGTTCCTCCAAAGACAACGAGTTGAACAGCCAGTAGTAAAGTTACTAATCGTTTTAACAAATAAACCACCATCCAATTTCAGCAAGATAGGTACGTTCTATGTAATGAACGGCTCCTTCTAAATATATAATCCTAGTCCGTATGATAAAGCCCTCCACCCACCGTTAGTTAGTGGAGGACTTCCAGTTTATTTCTTAGTTTGCGCTTTGGCTTTGATTTACATTAGATTTAAAGAAAGAGGATTGAGAGTTCCCATTTCCATTTGATTTTTGGTTCATATTTACATCCGTATTGGAAGATTGGCTTTGATTATTATTGCTACCATATGAGTATTGAGATTGAGTAGTATCAGTTGATACACTTTGTTCTTGGTCATTACCATGTCCGTCTGCTTCTTGCTTTAGATCAGCTTCGTTGTTTGATTCTTGTTCTTGGTCATTTCCAAATCCAATACTTACTGATGATTGGTCTGTTTCATTATCCACTTCTTGTTCTTGGTCGTTGTAACTACCATCTGCATCTTGCTCCAATTCAGTGTCGTTTTCAGACTCTTGGTCTTGAGAAGTAAAGCCTCCGATTGCTACTGCTGTTTGGTCTGTTTCATTTTCTACTTCTTGCTCTTGGTCATTGCGGTCGCCATCTGCTTCTTGCTCTAAGTCGTTTTCATTTTCTGAGTCTTGCTCTTGCCCAATTAATAAGCCCCCACCTACTGCTGTTTGGTCTGTTTCATTTTCCACTTCTTGATCTTGGTCATTGCGGTCTCCGTCTGCTTCTTGCTCTAATTCATTTTCGTTTTCTGACTCTTGTTCTTGACCTACACCAATTCCTACAGCTACACCAGTTTGATCTGTTTCGTTTTCCACTTCTTGTTCTTGGTCATTGCGGTCGCCGTCTGCTTCTTGCTCTAATTCATTTTCATTTTCTGAATCTTGGTCTTGACCTACACCAATTCCTACTGCTACTCCAGTTTGATCTGTTTCGTTTTCCACTTCTTGTTCTTGGTCATTGCGGTCGCCGTCTGCTTCTTGCTCTAATTCATTTTCGTTTTCTGACTCTTGCTCTTGACCAACTAATAAGCCGATTCCTACCGCTGTTTGGTCTGTTTCATTTTCTACTTCTTGTTCTTGGTCATTGCGGTCTCCGTCTGCTTCTTGCTCTAACTCGTTTTCATTTTCTGATTCTTGTTCTTGACCAACTAATAAGCCGATTCCTACCGCTGTTTGGTCTGTTTCATTTTCTACTTCTTGTTCTTGGTCATTGCGGTCTCCGTCTGCTTCTTGCTCTAACTCGTTTTCATTTTCTGATTCTTGCTCTTGACCAACTAATAAGCCGATTCCTACCGCTGTTTGGTCTGTTTCATTTTCTACTTCTTGTTCTTGGTCATTGCGGTCTCCGTCTGCTTCTTGATCTAGATCATTTTCATTTTCTGATTCTTGATCTTGACCAACTAATAAGCCAATCCCAACTGCTGTTTGATCTGTTTCGTTCTCTACATCTTGGTCTTGATCATTAAACCAACCGTCTGAGTCTTGGTCTAAATCATTTTCGTTTTCTGACTCTTGTTCTTGGCTTACACCAATTCCTATAACTACACCTGTTTGATCAGTTTCATTGTCTGCATCTTGGTCCTGGTCATTGAAAGAACCTTCTGAGTCTTGATCTAAATCATTTTCATTTTCAGATTCTTGTTCTTGGTCAATTAGACCACCAACTGCCACTCCCGTTTGGTCGGTATCGTTATCCACATCTTGCTCTTGATTATTGAACCATCCATCGGAGTCTTGATCTAAATCATTATCATTTTCAGACTCTTGCTCTTGGCCTACGCTAATTCCTATAACGACACCTGTTTGATCAGTGTTATTGTCTACCTCTTGGTCCTGGTCATTGAAAGAACCATCTGAGTCTTGCCATAGGTCTGAGTCATTGTTAGAATCTTGATTCTGGCCAACAAGTCCACCAATGACCAATCCAGCTTGATCTGTATCATTGTCTACATCTTGATCTTGATCATTGAACCATCCATCTGATTCTTGGCCTAAGTCAGTTTTATTTTTAGATTTTTGTTTTTGGAATAAATCAAATCCAAATCCATAAGCATCTTGGTTTGTAGTGTTATGTGTTGTTTGATCTTGATCATTAATTGACCCATCACTTTCCTGATAACCTTTAGTTTTGTTTTTTGATTTTTGATGTTGAAAAATAAAATCTCCAC
Organism: Cytobacillus suaedae; assembly: GCA_014960805.1. Classification (GTDB taxonomy): domain Bacteria; phylum Bacillota; class Bacilli; order Bacillales; family Bacillaceae_L; genus Bacillus_BV; species Bacillus_BV suaedae. Next base: position 4,064,996 of record CP063163.1, read on the forward strand.
CAGCTATTGAATATTGGTCGTTTCTCACCGTAACTCCTTGGGACTGTCTATTCCATAGACCATCTGCTTTTTGAAGTCCACGAGTTTTATTTGCAGAAACCGTTCTTTGTCTTGAATAGCCAAATGCAATTCGATTTTGAACTTGATTAATATCTTCAGAACCCCAAAACATCTGGGTGTTGCTATCATCAGACGTTCTTTGGTTGACGTCCACTTTATGGTCGTGCCACTCTTTTTGGCTACTCGCACTTGCCATAGATCCACCGAACAGGGAAGCCACGATAAAACTGGTGCTTAACACATTTAAGATTTTACCTCTCTTCATCTTTCAACCTCCGTTATGACTAAATTTGTGTTACTCATACTTCACGTGCTTCATCAGACTAGAGATTATGTAATTGCGCGGGACAATCTCCTTAACCTCAGAACGTTTTGTATTGAGAACCAATAAATTCTATGTAGGAAATTCGCCCTAATATGCCCCAGCATAATTTGTCCAAGAAAATATTTATTTTTTTCCTATAATGTCATTTGCTCTGAACATTTTGAATATAATATACGTTGGCCATAACTATACGTTTGATTTTCTCCCTATATTAACTATGGATTCAATACAATAACCTACTTAAAAAAGAGCAAAAAAATAGAAGCCAGGCTAACCTGACTTCCATTTCACATTATTCTTTTACATAAACTTCAACATAGCTTCCTCTACTCATAGTCTTTCCACTATTACCTTGCCATTTAGGATTGATAACAAGGAAATAGGTTTCACCCGGTTCTAATTTCTCTTTAGGGGTAGCAATCACTTTGTCTGTTCCATCAGATTTCAAGTCTAGTTCTACTTCTTTGCCACCAATTTGATATAGCTGTACATCCTGCTTACCAAATTGACTCCATTTCATCGACTGTGACATCTGAATCGTAAACGTCTTATCTATTGATACATTGCTTAAAGTTGCTAGTTTAGTATACTTACTTAGGTTCCCTCTTAATAGATCATAATGAGAGGCTAGTAGCTCAACCCCATAAGCTGTTTTCTTATCTGGCACTACTCCTACACCATCAATTTTCTCCCCTTTTGGCGAGAAAAACTCGGAAGTGGTTAGCTTTAACGCACTACCATCTGAGATTTCAAAGAATTGTTGCATAGTACCTTTTCCATATGTAGTTTGGCCATATAACACTGCTGCTTTTTCTTCTTTTACTGCAGCTGCTACCATTTCGGAGGCACTTGCACTATTTCCATTAATGAGTAAGTGTACAGGACCTTCGAAAATCTTACTTTGTAAAATGGTTGGAAACACAGTCGGTAGGCTTACACGATTTTTTAATAGATAAGCATTATCTACATTTTTAAAGAAACCGCCTACTTCTTGTGCAGTTGTTACATAACCTCCACCATTGTCTCTGAAGTCAATAATCCATCCATTTACTTTTCCTAGCTTTTCAATCGCATCTAGCATTTCCGCTTGGGACTTATCATTAAAGCTATAAAGACGTATATAACCAATATTACCACTTAAACGCTCATATTCAGCAGTAGGTACTGAGATAACCTGGCGGGTTACTGTTACTTGAAATGTACTATTAGTATTCTGTCTAATTATCTTTAAATTTGTTTTGGTTCCGGCTTTTCCTTTTATAAGGGTGGCTGCCTCTTCTGTCGATTTCCCTACTAAGGATGTGCCGTCTACTTCCGTTATTATGTCTCCAGCTATTAAACCGGCTTCTTCTGCAGGGCTATCCTTAAAAACAGAAACTAGTAAAATTCCCTTTTCATTCTTTTCAATTGTTACACCAATTCCAACGAAAGATCGATTTAGATCATCGAAAAATTGCTTAAACTCTTCCGGAGTAAAATATGTAGAGTGCTGATCGAGATTTTCTAAAATTTCATCAGGTGAATTACCATTTAATACTGAATCCGATACTTCATTAACATAGTAATTGTCAATGTAATATCGTATTTCATCAATTGGTTCTTCAGCTTGTACGGTTTGTCCAAAAGATAGTGAGAAGAATAATAGAACAGATAATATTGAATTTCTAGTAAGTTTGAATAACAAAATGAAACACTCCAATCCCTTCTTCTATTATTTAACATTATAGCAGAGATAGAGTACAAAATTACTAGATTTGAACAATAATATCTACTAAATATAATACTAAGGATTCGACAATCTTTTCGGAAATACATTGAATTAGTCTATTAGTCATGATAAGATTCACTTACCTAATATTTAGAATATTATTAATTTAGTGAACTAAATCGTTTGGTTTTATATTCCAATTATTTACTGTATCTAAAATACAAAAAAGGAGAAATTACTATGAAATTTATCCAGTCACTAAAGTTTAAGCTACCATTTATTATGATTATTCTTCTCGTTTTGCCTTTAACGATTGTAGGCTTTATGTCCTATCAGAAAACAGAGATCTTAGAGCATGCAGTTATCCAGAAAACAGATATGGAAGCGATTTCTGGTAAGTTCGAAAAGATTTTTAATGATTACGAGAAGCTAATTCAAGACTTGGGAAATGCAGATGAGACTCAGTTTGAGACGTTTTCTTTTCCAAATACCGCAAAGAATTCGATTACCAATATGCCTTCTGCAAATGATCCAGTAAAGGAAGAATATTATCAAGAACATTTAAGAGCTTTTGAAAGTCAACATGAGTACCTATTAAATACCTACATAGCATCGGAAAATGGGGAGTTTTATTTATCAAATATCCCCCCAGCAGAGGTTGACTTAACAAAATTCGATCCTCGCCAACGTGATTGGTACACTCAAGCGATTGAAGCTAATGGGGAAGTAATTTGGACAACGCCTTATATTGACACAGGAACTGGAAAATCTACGATTACACTAGCGAAAACAGTAACAGATGCAAACGGAGCAGTCATTGGTGTAATCGGCTTTGACTTTGATATGCATAAATTATCTGTATTAATTAGAGAAGGCTTACGTAATACAACCATGCTAGTAGCTGCTATTTTTATAGTAGTTGGGGTAGCAATTGTTTCTTTATTTATCTTGAGCTTTAACAAAACATTAACTACATTACAGGATAGTATGTCTAAGGTTGCAGATGGGGACCTGTCTGTAGAGCCGTTAGAAGTAAAACGTAAAGATGAATTAGGTTTCTTAATGATAAGTTTTAATGATATGGTAAAAAGTCTAAAAGACTTAATCAGTAAAGTGATTGAGACTTCTCAACACGTTGCAGCCTCTGCTCAACAGCTAAGTGCCAATGCAGATGAAACATCTAGGGCTACAGAACAAATAGCAAGTTCGATCCAAGAGGTCTCATCTGGGGCTGAGCTACAGCAGGATCGTGTGTCAGATTCCACTAAAATTGTCGGTCAAATATCAGAGGATATTTCCGATATTTCAAATCGAGCTGATAGTGTTGCAACATCTTCACAAGAAATGTCGGATAAAGCAAAAGCAGGTAGTCAAATTGTTGGAAGCGCAATAGAACAGATGGAGATTATTACACACAATACCGAACAAACTGCAGAAGTTATTGAAATGTTAAATAAAAAATCAAGCGAAATTGAGGAAATTATCACTCTCATCAAAGGAATTGCTGATCAAACGAACTTACTTGCATTGAATGCAGCAATTGAAGCAGCACGTGCAGGTGAGCATGGAAAAGGATTTGCCGTTGTTGCTGATGAGGTCCGCAAGCTAGCAGAACAGTCGAGTAAATCTACCAAGCAAATTGGAGATATTATTGCCGAAATTCAACATAATACAGTTAGTGCCGTTGAATCGATGAAAAATGGAGAGCATGCGGTTAAAAAGGGAACTGACCTAGTAGGAAGAGCCGGAATGTCGTTTGAAGAGATCTCTGTTGCAGTTACTGATGTAAGTGAGCGAATGAATACAGTATCAGCATCTATTTCACAAATTTACGATCACACGAATTCCTTAGTAGAATCTATCCAGAGTGTAAGCTCAATCACTGAACAAACTTCAGCTTTTACACAAGAGGTGGCTTCTGCTACTGAAGAACAAACCGCATCGATGGAAGAAGTAAGTGCAGCTACTAGAGTACTAGCCGACTCTGCTTTAGAGCTACAGGATATTGCAAAGCGTTTTAAAATTTAGAGTAATAGTGAGACTACTATAGCAGTTGAATAGTAGGAATAAGAGGAATGGCATACCAATTAATGATTGGTATGCTTTTTTTGGATTTAAGATCTTTGACAAACTCTTTCAGAGACAGTTCTACCGTGTTTTCACCGTAGTTTGTCCTTGAGTGGCCTTCTCAAGGACATTTCAATTGCCGCTTGAGGCTAGTTTGTCTTTGACAGGCCCTTTCAAAGACTTTTCCCTGTGTTTCTCACCGTAGTTTGTCCTTGAGCGGCCTTCTCAAGGACATTTCAATTGCCACTTGAGGGTAGTTTGTCTTTGACAAGCCCTTTCAAAGACTTTTTTCTGTGTTTTCATCGTAATTTGTCCTTGAGCGACCTTCTCAAGGACAATTCTATCATCACTTAAAGCTCGTTTGTCCTTGATTCGCTCTCTCACGGACATTCTACTTATTATCGCTTCAAATAATGTCCGTGAGAAACAACCTCAAAATAAAAAAGACACTCTTTTAATGAAAGAGTGTCTCTAAAAGTTCTATTAAGAAAAATCAGGCCAGTTCACTTGATATTGATCGCCTTCGATCTTCTCAAGCGTTTTATACTTAAACGGCATTAAGTCAGTAGGTTCCTTGCCAATATACTCTTGAGCCAATTGTAAAGGTATTAGGTTAAATTGATCTTCGGTTTCTGATAAGAAAAACGCGTCAACAATTTGTCCTTTTTTCTTTGTATTTATTGAAAGAAAGGCCGGATAGAAAGTTCCATCCTTCGCTTCTAGTATTGCTTTAGCCGTTACTAAACCGCCTTTTTCAACCTCGATATCAGCATTGCTTGTTTTGTCTAATGCTTTCACTGCCCATCCTTGTCTTTTATAGCCTCCAATAATCGTCGGAGGGTTCTCCTCAAGGGTATTTTTTACTTCATTGATTTGTGAATTATTTTTTTTCTTAGACATGTTAAATCCCTCCAGTAAAAAAAGCAAGGCTCAAAAGTTTAGAATTTATATAATAACATACTTAACACTTTAATGGTCTATTATACGGTAATTACAAGTATTTACACATTTCGTCATATTTAGCACATTGCAAATTTTAGACTACCATAACTTGTCTGACAATGCAAATATTCTAATGAAATTTTTTTGAAAAATCAGTATTCCAAGTCATAATTCAATTAAAAAGAGGGCATTGATTATCATGCCCTCGCTTTTTTATTTATAAACTGCTTGGATTTGGTCAATATAAATTGTACCAGCATTTTTATTGTTATCACTTGTTTCCATATATCTTACTGGCAATTCCATTGTTAAAGGATAAGCAACAGTCGCTGGAATAGCTGCTTCAACATACTTCCATCCTACCCAATCAAGATTTTTTGTAAAATCAAGCTGGATTTCTTGGCCTTTACTATCTTTTAACTGTGAACGTAGCCAGTGCCCTTGACCATCACCATACACCCACATGCCAATCTTTTTAGGTTGTCCGCTAATGGCGATTGAAGTTGATGGTCCAGCGTATACACCAGATGTTCCTGTCGTACCAGTGAAATCATAACTTACCTTTAATGAATTATTACCGAATTTCACTTGATCGATTGCTAATTCTATTTTAGAAATATTGTTTCGGACACCAGAAGCTGTCCATGTAGCGATGCCACTTTCAAAATCAGCTAGTACCGTATTCTCTGGAACACCTACGGTTACATTAATAGTAGTTGTTACACCACCAGCTGTTGCCGTAATAGTTCCTACTCCATCCTGATTGCCTGCAGTAAAGATACCATTTTTACTAATCGTCCCAATATTATTCGTAACACTCCATGTAAAGATGGTAGGATCTTTTACAATGACATTGCCACCAACATACCCGTTAGGTGTAAGTGTTACTGTTTCATTTTTATTAATCATGATATCAGGCTGATTAAAACCAATTTTATCAAGCTTGTTTACTACTTTAACCTTTGCAGCACCACTAACTTTTCCTGATGTAGCAGTTAGCGTAGATTCCATCGGTGCTGTAGTTATTTTATAGTCTGTAGCTGTTTTTGAAGCAAACACAGGTGATGTAAAAACAACCGGGCTTGTCAGAGATACTGGATTATAAGCCACATCTACGCCTCTAGCAGATAGATTTAAATTCTTGTATGTTGCACCTGCAAATAATGTTAATTCTCTTGGATTCACGATTAACTCGTGTAATGGACCTACTGCCCAATTACTAATGAAAAGGAGGGAGTTTGCCACTGAGCGCTCAAAGCCATCTGAAGGCTTATTTACAACACTTACATGTTGATCACCAGCTTGTCTAGCTGCAAGTGTAGAAGATCCACCACCATCAAACGTAATTGCATCAACTGCTCCTAAATCCTTCATTAATACCGCAAGCTCTGATAATGTCATACCAACGCTGTTTGTGCTTCTTCCATCGAGTACAATTGTGAAAATCTTACCATCTGCTTTTATACCAATCGCTGTTCTTGGGTGTGCACCATTAATATCCCACTTCACAACGTTACCGTTATTCACTAATCTATAGCGCCCACCGATAGCTTCTTGTACATCATGCCAATTTGAATCTGTAAAAGATGAAGTTATCTCTATGCGATCACCCGGCTTCGCATTTTTTAAGTAATCACTTGCAAAATGGTGTCCAGAAAGAATAACTTGTCCATTTGATAAGGTTGCATTTCCTTTACCGATTTGTATATCCGATACAGTTCCAGTTAATTTACCATTACCACTAAGGCTACCTGATAAATTAGATAAAGTAACCTCTGTTCCTAGTTCATTCGTTCTTGTTGTGCCAGAAAAATGTGGAGTATACACAACTAGATGATTCGCACTTCTAATTCGGTTAATTGAATTAACCATATAAGGAGTCTGTCCATTTATACTCACACTAAGTGAGACTTCTGGACTCCCGATCACTGCACGACCATTTCCCTTTACCCCAAATACCGCTAATTGATCAAGAGGTGTACGACTTGTCGCAATGATTTCACCCTTATGCATCATTAAGTCAATAGGTGCACCGTTACTATCAAAATAGTCTCCATTCACAGCACCAACAACAACATGTCCATCCTTACTGTTGGTTATCGCTTGACTCTTAACCGTCTCTAATCCGAATAATTGTCCTTTTGCTAATGCAGTTTCCATTTTCATGTTTTGAACAGAAGGATCAAAATCCAACTTAAAGATTTGTTGCTTGCCTCTAGAATGATTTACTGCTATTGCTGTCTCAGTTACACCTGGTGCAACCTTTTTGGAGCTTTGTGCTGTCACTTCACCATTTGAAAGTGATACTTTCGATGGCATTGTAGGATAAAGTGCCTCAAGCTCAGCTAATTTACGCTTAGAAGGTGTTTTATATTCAACAAACCCCTTCATGTTCGTAATGTAGTAGCCCCCACCTAAACCATATTGTCCACCAAATTTATTGTCATAACGGTAAACACGATATTGTTCACCTGGCTTTAAAACTCTTTCAAATACTAACTTATCACCAACACGTTGCCATAGATTAATAGGTTTAACGACTTTAATTTTACCTACTTGTCCTTTTACCATTAATAGGCCGTCCCAATATATGCCCGTTACGTGAATAGCTTGAGAGTTGGTAGGTGTTCCAATCAACAGCCCTACTAACAACAAGCTTACGAAAACCTTTCTAAACATTATGTAAACCTCTCCCTTTTGAAAACTTCTATGTCTCTATCTCTTTATCTATTATTATATGACAATATTAAAATAATTTCGCTAGTTTATTCCAAATTTCTACAAAAAACATCTTTGGACCTAAAAAGTGCCAGATCGTATATCTGACACTTTTGACCTAGCTGATTCCCCCAGCTATTTTTATTTGGTTTTGGTGGGCTACATCTATTTGACCGTCCATATGCCTGGTACTATTGCTAAAGTGAATATCAAAATGCCCATTAAAGTTGTTATCAGTAATGTACTGGACATCATGTGGCATAAAGCTCATTGAGGAAGCAATTTTGCGTCCGTTTACTTCGACAATCACTGCACGTTCCTTCCAGCTAAAACCACCCCATACACTCTTTGCAATTTCAGTATCAGCAGCCGTTAATGGCTCACTGTCTGCATGATTGGCACCAACGGTTCTTTTCACTTTAAACGATACCCCTGTCTCGAAGTCCGTTACGGTTGCAATTGCACCGATTGGGAAGACATATTGAGCCTCAGTCCACCAATCTAATACCTCACCGTGACGAGGGCTCACAGTGTCTTTAACGGCTATTTGATATTGCGGAACACGCAGCACCTGACCAAGTTTGAGTACCGATTGCGTTGTTAAATTGTTATCCTTCAATAGTTCAGCTTGGGGTATACCGTATTTAATGGAAATGTCCCAAATGGTATCACCTTGACTTACTGTATGAGTAATATAAGTCTTACTATTCAGTGCACTAGTATTGCCTTCAATTATAAGTTTCTGATTAGCGTAAATAAAGTCAGTCGTTAGATTATTAAGTTCCTTAATTTTTTGGACAGTTGTCCCGAACTTCGCTGCAATACCAGATAGAGTATCACCGGATCGTACGGTGTAGTAATTCCCCGACACCTCAGAAGGTGTGCTATTAAACAACTGAAAGTCTACAAACCCGCTTATGTTGGTAATATAGTGGTTACTTCCGACATCAAATTGTCCGCCAAACTGTTGATCTCTTCCATATACTCGATACGTTTCACCAGGGTTTAGCACCCTTACGTATTCTAGCTTGCCATTGACTCTTTTCCAAAGATTAATACGTTTCTTAATGTGGATATGTCCAATTTCGCCACGTGAACCTCTGACGAACGAATCCTGGGTTGGAGTACTTTGTGTTGTTTGTTCATTGACTACTGTCGGACTTTCCCCTACTTTCTCAAATTCAACATAGCCTGTCATTTTTGTTATATAGTGCCTTGCACCAACATCATATTGCCCACCATGCAATTGATCCTCACCATATACACGGTAGCTTTCTCCAGGGTTTAAGACACGAACAAATTCCAGTTTTCCACTAGAATCTCGTTTCCAAAGGTTGATGCGCTTTGTAATTTTCACATATCCAATTTCACCTTTTGGCCCCTTCATGACAGAATCAGTTGTAGTAGAGGTTGTCTCCCCAGTTGGAACTGTGAGTACCTGCCAAACATAAATCGTATCACTTGTGAGATTATTCGTTTTTTTCAACTGATCTACAGATACTCCTATTCGCTTTGCTATAAGGTATAATGAATCTCCCGATTGTACAGTGTATGTATTTTCAGCCTTAGCCTGCACAGTCGGAGAACTAGATTCAGCTGCAGCTGCCTTATCACTATTAAACGGAAGGACTGCAACGAGCACTGAGCCTGCCATTACTTTGATGACATTTGCCTTAACAGTTGGTAAATTTGTTTGAACATAACGATATACACTATAGCGAAAGCCTTTTTCCTCTTGTTCATTGGGAAATTCAGAGGCAAATTCGGTTAATTGCGGATCTAGGTATAACGTTACTACCTTAGACCCTTCTTCTTGTACAACTTTATGAGATAGGAACATATTTCATCCTCCTTTCTCATAAGGTTTGATATTTGGATTTAATTGATACATAAAATAATTTCTCAAAAATAAATAGGACCAATCACTATAAATGACAGGTCCCTTCCTATTTTAGTTAAACCCCAAGCTTACTTGGTATCTTAGATATAACTTCATTTTCAAACTGACTAAATAGATCCTCTAATAACTTATTTAGGTATTCTTGCAAAAACCCGTCCTCAAATGTATATTTACAACATGCTGCGCAGGCTTCTCCATAACCACTGTAAGCTCTGAAATCCAGTAAATATTTATATTTCGTATATTCTGTTTCACCGAAGAAACCTTTTTTCCACTCAGTAGTTTCCCATATACTTATTTCATCTGTATCGTAATCAAAATAATCACTATATCTAAACACTCCATTATAACCAATGATCTTACTGTCTATGAAGTCTCTCAATTCCCTGTCAATGTAGGATGAAGGGTTGTCAAAAGAGGAAAAATCTACAGTTATTGTTTGGTTCTTACCAGTAACTGAAATAATAACATTTGGGTACTTGATATCATTTTTATCATAAATAGCCTGCACTTTGTTTTTAAAATCATTAATGATATTCTCAAACTGCTTTTGATACTTTACACTTAAGTCACCACTAATTCTTGGGCTATGTCCTGTAGAGAGGTAATTTCGACAACTTTCATAAAATCTCCACAGTCTATTGCCAGCAGCTTCTCGACACTCACTCTCTGATTTAAACCTATAGTCCGACCAGTTATACTCTCTGTCAATTTCCTTATAAGCATTTTCCTGTCCCAACTTTATTTTCTTTGTCTCTTCCATTAATTCTTTAAGATCATTTTGTATAGAGTTAAAAGGATCATCATTAATTTCTATTGCTAAAGAACATGCTTTTAATGCAGATTTAATAATTATTACCTTTTCATTAATCATCTTTGCTACTAACACTCTAAATTGGTTTAACTCTTCCTTTATTATATCGTAAATACGACTACTGATTTCCCATGATAATTCAAGAGCCACGTATTCTTTAAACTCTTCCTCAACATTGTACAGAGTATATTTGTACTTATCATCATACTCGTCAATGTCAATATAGGTATCATAATATGAAGCTGGTTTTACCGACCTATTCCAATCTAACTTTTCAATGTTACGGAGTTTATAACAATAAAAGTCACCTTCATAACCAAAATCAGGACCCACTTCAAATGAGGTAAAGTCCTCTGGTAAAATAATTTCTCCATTTGTAATTTCCTTTGCTAATATTGAAATTTCAGTAAGTAAATTTGAAATCGCTGTGTTAATGTCATGATAGTAATTTCCAGTCTCTTTTTTAAGATAGGCAAATTTATTTAACTTTTTATTTTTATAGCTTACCAACAATGATTGAAGCATGGTTTTTCTTTGTGAATACATAACTCTTTCAAATTCATAAAATCCTGCTTTTTCTGCCTTTTCGTATGAAGAATACTCATAACCCGATTCATATTTACCTACAGATAAATGCACCTTATATTCTTGCTCATCAAATTCATATTCATCATTACTTGGATCATAAAATTGAAACCCTTTCAGATTTTGGTCGATCATCCTTTTTAATTCGATTACACTTGCCGTACCCTTATTGGTCTTAATTTCAACATCCTCTACAGAAATAGCGTTTACTGGACAATTTTTTATTACATTTATAAATGATGAATACCGTTCTTCATTAATTACTCCAGGGGCTACTACTGAGGCTTTGCCATTGGGCAATTCCATTAAAAGATCAGTCTCTAAGGTACATGAACCACACGCAACACATTTATCCGATACAATAATTCTTTTCATCTCTTCTATTCTCTCCCTTACCCGTTAACCAAACTATTTAATTTAGCTAGATAGTCATCACCTACTTGAATAGCATTGATAGACTCCTTCGTAATTTCTCCGTTTTGGTCAATTAATGTTGTATCAATAATCTTTTTTATTGTAGAAGCTAAGTTTATGCAGGTCATTATCTTCTCTTTATCACTTTTAGAGTAATTTGTCCTATCGCTACCATTTTCTATTAAAATGACCGAAGTAGTTTCAATAGATTTTCTAAATGGTACATTCAATCTAGCTAGCAACTCAGAAATTTTGTTTGCCCTAGTCTCAATTCCTTCTAGGGCTACACAAATTGTGTTTGCCTGTGATAAAACAACATCAGCACTCCTATTTCTAATAGAGGCATAGTTAGCATTCATTTCTGCCTCTTTAGCAATTACACCTGAAAAACCACCTTTAATAAAAAATGCACTCATACTTTGGGATGTTGTTAAATCTTTAACCGTTATCTTCAATTCAGGTTTTAAAGAAGATATAGTTTTAAGCGCTAAAATACTTCTACTAAGCTCCTTTATTCCATCACTTTCAACAAAGTTTATTTGCATTATTTTTTGATATAAATCTAGGAAGTTTTTAAAAGAAGTACACAAAATACCTTTTTTTCTATTCGTTAATTTTTCTAATGCATTTTCCGTCTTTTGTAGTTGTTCATTTACTTGCATGTCGGCTAGAGATAGCTTCTCAAATGCCTGCAAATTCCTCTTTTCTGCTAGGGCGTTACTTTTATCGGCTTCTACCATATTCTTAATAAACCTTATCATTTCTTCCTCCTAGAGAGTTAAAATACTATTTTCATCCTTAAAAAACTCATCAAATTCTTCATAGTTTTTAAATTTCACACTTTCATTAAAGAGTCCCAAAATGGAATTAAAGGATCTTGTTACACCCTCTACATCATCCGCTATTGTAGATGTAACTAATAATTCAAAAGCAGAGTTAATAGACTTATCCCATTTCTCTACCTCTAATCCAATTGTATTCTTCAATTTATTCCTTTGAAATTCCATTTCCTTCAATGCAGAAGAAGTTAGAATATTAACCCTTGCCTCTAATTCTTTTATCTCGTCAAATGATTTATAAGCTTCTTTCATCTTGATACCAAACTTATAAAGTTCAACACAAACTGTCGAAGCTATCATCGATCCAATAAATGCTCCAACTACCGGAATAGGAATAAGCGCCTGTCCAATTATTGCTCCTTGGATACTAGCGATCATGCTAACGCCGTTTTCCCCGATTTTTTCCATAAACTGTTCACCATTTATATCACCATTGATATAACTGATTAATGTATCTTTTACCATTAAGGATACGTCAATAATCTCCGCTACATAATTTGATTTTCCTAGTTGTTTTAGAACCTCACTAGAACTATTTTTTAAGCTAGCAGCTGCTATACTTAATATCTCCTTCGTACCACCAGTAAGTGCAATCGAGCCTAATACTCCTCCTGTTTCTTTTACCGCAACTTTCATATCCATTTCTCCCCTTGCTACCGAAACAAGGTTTTGGACACCGATGATAGCTAAAGGAATCGCAGATGCTTCTATTGAATTCTTAGCCCCAATAACAAATTCGTTCCCCATATTTTGGACTGTTTTAATCGAAGACCTAGTACTGATTGAAACTTTGGAACTTATCTCATCTTTCATCAATTTAGTTTTAGTAGATAGACTAAGTTCTTTCTGACTATCTAATGCAACTTGGATATTGCTTTTATGAGATTTACTCCTATTAAGATGACTGTTTGTTACGCGCAAGTTGTATTTTCCATTTGCTATATCTTGGACATCCGCATCTGATAAAAATGGATTTCGTTTTAGATCGTTATGTATCGTTTTTAAAGGGGTAATATGGTCAACATCAGCAGAATATTTTGTATATGATTTATCTCCATACTTTCTTTTAGCCGCTTGAGTATCACTATGAAGTATTTTTCCAGAATAGTAGTCTACACCTGTCTTTTTACCATTAAAATAAGACTCCTTATAATCTTTTCGTGTTTTAATATCATCGTATCTATTTCTGTTATACTCCTGATTAACACCAAGGCTAGATTTATGACCACCGTCATTTCTTTCCATACATAATCTCCTTTTAGTTTTATAAAGAAATTACTCACATCATAGTAAAATTATCCTATCAAAATTAAATTATAGTCTTTTTCACACTTTTAAAGTGTCAAAAAATGTCGATTTTTTTTAATGCAGAATAATAATTAATATTTTCCTATGTCAACCTCCTTCAAAAAAGAAGTTTGATGATAAAAGCACCTTTATTTTCCTCATTATTATAAATATGTAATTTTTTATCTTATTTGCTAAAATACGACAATATTTTACCGATATAATTTATGTACTATTTTGAGGAAGGAGGGAGACGTATGGGAGAGGCAATTGCAGGTTCTTTGTTTGGTTTATTTATCATTTTTCAAATCATATTTGCTATTATTATTAAAATTGAAGTATTCAAATTAAGACGTAAGGATCAAATAACAGAGGACGATGCTCAACGCTTTTATAGTAAAATGGGATTTGTCTTATGGGTTCCTTACACTAATAAATACTTTAGTCGTATGCGCGAAGCATATGGTTACATTTATGAAAGTCCTCAAGTAAGTTTTGAAACAAAAAAGAAAGTACACAAAAGACTAAAGTTTCGTTTAGTTAAAGGTATCAAAGCACCTAAACAGTACGAAGCTGCATCATAGGTAAAAGGGAATTTGTCGTTGACCGACAAATTCCCTTTCTTGTTAAATATTCTCGTTAACTATTTAATAAAGGAACTTGCCAGATGGAAAGTTCTTATCATTATTGCAGATACTCGATTGAAACAATCTCAACTTCCTCAGTTAACACCCATTTATCATTTACTTTTTTAATACCTTGAATCATCTCAACAATATTATCTTTAAAAATGGATTCCTCAAGGCTTGTTGTTTGTTGGATAATTCTTATAGTCGCATTGTCTTCAGTTACTTCTAAAATTTCAATTTCTATCAATTCAACCAACAAATCAAACTCAGCAAATAGTAGTTCCATGGGTTCTTTAGCTAAATCATAGTTTGGTGAACTTGGGTCTAAGTCTGCCATATAGGCATCTATATCTTCGTTGTTCATAGCGTCTACATTTCTCTCAATTAATTCATAAATAGCCATTTCATCTTCTGTGAAATAATATTCAGTAAGTGCTTGATTAAAAGCACCGACAATTTCTTCATCTGTAATTTTCAAAAGATAACTGTCTAGTAACTCACGTTGCATAGAAATTGTTAGATCGTCTTTTTCATTTTCAATTAAAGAAACTAATTTATCCATTGTCATTTTAGCCGAAATTACGTACGCTGCGTCATTTTTTGCTTTTTCTGCAGGGCCTTTATATTTGGCTAATATTGCTTCTCTCGTAGATTTTCCATAAACACGATATAGTAATGTTGCTTTCTAATTTCTGAGGTCAATGCATGGTATGCTAATTCTGTTTCATCACTAAGTGGATTTAAACTGAAAAGTTTATTAAAGTTATCTGTTCTTGAAACGATTTTCCCACCTGATACCATTGCATCAATATAGGCCTGGGCTCTTAAGTAGTGGATTTCAACATTGTCCTTTAACCGTTTTTCAAAAGCTTGTTTGTGTGAAGCACTTAACTTATTCACTTCTACTCTCGCCTTATCTAGCGCGACTTTTGTAGCATTGTAAAGCTTCTGGTCAGGAATTTCAACCTGTTTCGTATACTCAACTGAAATTTCTTTCTTTAATTGTACACCGTATGCTTCAGCCTGCTTCACAAGTTTTTCGGCATTTGAAACACTAGCTGCATCGACTGAACTATTTGGAACTGTAAATACAAACAGAAACATAACAAAACTAAAAAATGCTATTAGCTTTTTGGGCATATGTACTTCTCCTATTTAAATAGTTATATAATACACCAAGATAGTAACATAGTAGAAAATGTAAAACTAGTAATTTTGTGTTAATAATTCTCATAATACTAGATTCATTTTCTTGTTTATTAAATGATAGGATAAATGAGGAAAAGGGGAGGTTACTTTGAGGAAATGAATCCACTAAAAAAAGTTTCAATTAAGATAATACTCGCTCTTCTATTTTGTGTTATGTGTTCGTTATTTCTTTCTTATTTAGCACTTAAGGGAATTTATCTCACCATAAGGGATGGAAACTGGCTTGTTCTTATTAGAATACTAATCATTAATGTCCCTCTTGCAGGAGCAATGGTATACGGTACGTGGTATTGTATTGACTTATACATAATAGATGAATTTCGAGATGTAAGAAGAAAAAAGGCTTTAGCTGAGGAACAAGAGGTAGAAAATATTAAGAAACAACAAAAAGTTGTAGAGTTTCAAGAAAAAGTAAGGTCTGGAAATCTCAAAGGCAGAATTCATAAGCAAAACAAACGTAGGTGAACCTATACAAACTACATAGCAAGGATACCTGAGTCCTTATCCAACTGCAGTGTTCTATCACATATATGAAATTAGAAAACCGCAGTGGATCCTAAAAATCCCTGCGGTTTCCTGTTCAGCTTACTTCACTTCTGTCAAAGTAACCTTCACATTATCATAATAAACACTCGTTTCCCCCTGAAACCCTGAATCAGTTCCCAGTACAATCCAGACCATACCATTCTTATCTGTAGTCACCTCAAGTGGCTGAGATTTGTTAGTCATTTTCTTCACTTTATATGTGTTATCTCTACTGTTGTCTTTCGCAACATTCCCAATCACTTTTGCATGTGATCCACTTTGTGCTTGGTTACCTTTATCAATATTCATTGTGTAGTAGCCATTTACAACCTGACTCTTCGGCTCAAACGTTGTTGCTCCTGCTTTTACAAATACACTTTCACCTGGAGAGCCGCCAATTCCATTTTGCCCCCCTGGAACATTTGTAAGTAAATCAAATTCAAGGTCTACCTGATATGTTGTGTTTGGTTTTAATCCTGCACGTGTGTCTAATTTCTTCTTCACATACATAAATAAATCTGAGCTTTGATTTGTCCCGCTAGTATATATAGCCTTTGAGTTAAGTGGTGATTTTTTATGTTCAAATGCTAGTTTATAATCTCTTTGTTGATAATTTGAAGGAAGGTCTGAGAATCCAGCTTGCCAGCTGCTTAGTCCTTTTTCAAAGTTATAAGTAAATGTCAGTTGCTCTTGGCCGGTAATCATAAATGGGATAGTGACTGATTTGCCCATTCCTTTACCTAGCTTTGCTTGTAAGCCTTTTTCTATGTGTATGGTATGAACTACTCCTTTAGTATAAGGCTTTAATGGCTTAATTTTTATGGATTTACCATCTTTATTTACTTCTAGCTTTGTAGGAACTACCTGTTGTTTTCCATTAACAACTTTTGTTACGTAGAGTTTTTTCTCATTGACTGATTTCGGATTTATTTTTTTGTTAAAATGTACAGTCCATTCTTTTAATGGATTTGTATCTGTTAAGCCTTTAAATGACTCTTCTTTGTTCTCTTCATACAATGACTTCTTTGTATCACTATTTAACACACTTAGTTTCACATGATTTTGCAGGTTTAAAACTCCTACTACATACGGATAGGAGATTGCCTGTGTCGTGATCTCACCTGGTTTAGGTGTTTTTACTTTAAAGTACAGTTTTAACTCATTATTGGTCAGCTGTTGGTAATCATAGGCAAGCTGATATCCACCATTTGATTTCTGGCCCAAGGAGATTACATATAGATTCCCCTGCTGATGAACTCCCGCTCTTCCTTTTACTTGGTCAATGAAAGACTGTTGAGCACTAGTTATATCCTTCTCAGCAATTGGTTGAAACACGTTTAATTCATTTTTAACTGCTTCAAATAATGGTTTCTTTGTTTCATTGTTTAAAACATTTAACGTTGTATATCCTGGTAAGTCTATTGTTCCAGCAATATATGGGTAGGTTTGAACTTGTGCATACATTTCACCAGGTTTTGGTGTTTTCACCTTAAAGTACAGCTTATGTTGCTCCCAGGTTTGCTCTTGGTTCACGAATTCAAGCTGATAACCTGTATTCGGCTTCTCTCCTAGAGAAATTACATAAAAATTACCTTGTTGATGAATTCCTTCTTTCCCTTTTACTTGATTTATGAAGGAACGTTGAGCAGTTGTTAAGTCCTTCTCCGCAATTGGATTAAAGAGATGTGGATTTACTAATTCTTCATCAAATAATGGTTTCTTTGTTTCGCTGTTATACACACTTAGTGTTGTGTAATTTGGTAAATCCACTGTTCCAGCTATATACGGGTAGCTTATGACTTGCGCATGTAGTTCGCCAACTCTTGGTGTTTTTACCTTAAAGTAAAGCTTAAGTTGTTCCCAATTTTGCTCCTGGCCTTCGAATTCTAACTCATAACCTGAATTAGGCTTTTCTCCAAGAGATATCACATAAAAATTACCCTGTTGATATATCCCCTCTTTATGCTTTACCTGCTCAATAAATGATCTCTGTGCATCCGTTAAATTCTGTTCCCCGATTGGTTTAAAAGTGAGATTGGGGCTTACCTGTAATTCTGTGTTCTTGGCAAATCCTTGTGTAGGTGCTATGAGGCATATTGATAGTAATACTGCTAAAAACCATTTTCCTAATTTCATACCTTTTCCTCCTGTTTTGAAATAACTTCCAATTCTTAGACGTTATTAAAACGGAAAGGTTTCAGCATATCTTTATGAACTTATCGACATAACTTTTAAAACATCAAAAGAATTTGCCTTCATTGCCCAATATGTAGTAAATTACATCTAGCCTCCTTTAGTAAAATAATATTATGTATCTTCCTCAGGAGGATTTAATTGATATGATAAATTATCCAGTTTTCGTTCCTTTTCTATTTTTCTAGACATTATTTGCTAATTATTGCTAATTACCAACATTTATTCCCAGTAAGGCTAATGGCTCATTTTTATAAACTCAAGGAAGCATAAAACTAATACCATATAAAAGTAGTCGAAGTTGAAATATTTTTTTATAAATTTTTAAGGCAAATCCTATAAAAATATGAATTTTCTGAAGAAATTTGTTGTTTTCCAGTCATTTTCCACAAATTTCACATTCCCAGATTGAGAAAGATAGTTTACAATAATAATGTACACTAGCATATGAATCATGGATTTATATCCAGTGTGCTTACCTAACTGATAGAATTAGTCATCTTCATTGATGGCTGATTCTTTTTTTATTTTCATGCGTAAAATATGTTGAAAGATGTCAATAGATTATTTTTTACATTTTTAAAAATAGTATTATACATTTGCTTTTTATTTGTTATTATATTAATAGTGATATTAATAGCTGCTTCATATTAGTTTAGGCCCTTTTTAAAAACACCTATCCAGATGGATAGGTGTTTTTGTGTTAGTCTGACTTCTTTTCTATTAATTCAACCTCATATACACTCCTGATATTTTCATTTTTATAATCAATGGTTATATCTCCAGACAATACAATTGAGGCTTTGGTAACCAAAAGTAAAGGTTCTTCTAGGTCATAGTAAATTACGAGTTTACCCCTCTGATTGTCCTCAACCTTAAGTATTTTAATTTCTGGTTCACCAATTACACCTTTCTCAATTTCATTTCTTACTAGTTTTAACGCGATTTGTTCATCCGTCATTGTTTTAGGTGCTATATCTATAGAAAAATTTAGTGTTCTGTTTAAATACTCCTGTAACTTTTGATAGTGCTCTACAATTTCTTTTTCTTTTTTTATAGGATGGTGTATCGTCTCATCGAAATATACTACATAACAGATATTCGCAAAAACAACTAGAATTAGGAGAGCTATAATAAAACCAATTATTTTTCTTATTATTAATGATCCCTTCTCTCTGCTTATTGGTCTAAAACAAATTAATCCTATTAAAAGGGTAGAATCTTAAATACACTTCACCAATGATGTTACTAATTGGGTATGGTCCTACTTCTGTACTATCATTGCTGTAGTTTCGGTTATCCCCCATTAGGTATACTGCACCTTCAGGAACCTCTACTGGTTCGAATGATATTTCCATTTCTTCAAGTATGTAAGGTTCTACTAACATTTCTCCATTTCTATAAATCTTTCTATCTCTAATTTCTATTTGATCTCCTGGTAGTCCGATTACCCTTTTAATCCAGAATGCACTCTCTGTGGTATCTTTGTTAAAGAGTTGCAAAAGAGGATTCTCGAAAATATCGTCGGTCCACACTCGTTCCCTTTCTATGCGACTATCCACTATAACAATATCTCCGTAGTTCGGTTTTGCTAGCTTATTAATAAACACCCTATCTTGAATAGAGTCACTTCCTTCAAAAGTTGGTTCCATTGATATGCCTTGGACGTTATAGTGCTGTGTGATGAAGGTGGAAATTATGAAGATTACTAGAAATGCTATTAAGATGCTTTTTGTCCAATCTAAGATTTCTGTGCCTAATTTATTCATTTAATAAACTTACCTTTCATATTTATAATTAGTTACTAGTATTATACTAAAACTAATTAATCTCTACTTCCAATATCGATTTATTTTAAGTAAGTTAGTGAATGGATTTGTGGGAGACATTTTTGGAGGGATAATTATACATTACATATAATAAAAGGCTCTTCTACCGAAATATTGATATCAAGATAACAAACCAAAAAGGAAGACTTAGTAAAGCTCCCCATATTAGTCCCTTCAGGATATTCCCTTCTGTTTTCATTAATAACAACTACTTTCATTGAGGTTTTCTTCATTATATATTCTATTTTCTAAAAACTCTGTCATAATTTATACTCCATAGTTATTTATATTGCGAACTGCTTCTATTTTATACATAGGTAGGAAGATAATTAGGGAACATAAAAGTAGAGGATTAAAGTAGCAAAAAGCAAAAAAGAGTTGTCGCCGAAGCAACAACTCTTTTTAATCAACTTTTATTATTTTACAAGTACTCCGTTAACATCAGTTAATGATGATTGAGTAGCTTTTACTGTTACAACAGGAGTTGTAGCAGGAGCAGCATCTAGAGCGAATTTAACTTGTTTTGTATTTCCAGTAACAAGTGATATGTTACCTGCAGTAGCTACTACGTTATTTACAGTGATGTTGAATACGTTGTCTGCATCAACAGTTCCAACAAATGCAACATCTTCTGTGAACGTTACGTATACATCAGTTCCGATAACTTGTAGAGCTGAGATTGTCGCAGCAGTGTTATCTTCAACTGTTACATTGTAGTTTCCAGTAAGGATTGTGTTACCAGCTAGATCTTGTACGTTTGCAACGTTAAGAACTGCAGCAGCACCAGTAGATTGGTTACCGATGTTAATTGAACCTTCAGGAAGTACGATTTCTACAGTATCTTTAGTTGTGCTAGTAAAGTAGATATCAGTACCAGCTGGAAGTGCAACACCATCTAGTTTGTAATTAGCAAGGTTTAATGCAGATGAAGATACTTCTTCACTGAACTGAACTGTAAATACATTGTTTAGAGAACCTACAGTAGCAGTTGGTTTAGTAGTATCAACAGCATCAGCCGCTTTACCTACTGTGAATGTTTTCGTAATTGCAGCAGAAGCATTACCATATTGGTCTTCGAAGAAACCAGCTGGGATTGATACTGTGTAAGTACCAGCTTCGATTGCTACATCACCAGAAGTAATGTCAACAAGGTATACTTTATCATCGTCTGATTTTACTGCAGTTGCAGCATCAACAGTTAATTTTACGCCATTGCTGTTTTTAACAACGATGTTAGCCTCAGAGCCAGCAACTACTAATTCCTCATTAAATTTGAATCCGAATTCTTTGTTGTCAGCTGTTACAGCAGTTTCAACAAGTGCAGGGGCAGCTGTATCTTTTACGAAAGTAACAGTTGTGATGAATTCTTCGTTTTTATTGCTAGAAAGATCAGTCATAGCCTCAGCAGCAACTAATAAGTCAAATGTTACACTTGTAGTTGAACCAGAGAATAGACCATCACCAGCAGTTACACCATTAATATCAACAGTTAACTCATAAGTTAATCCATCTGTATCGTTAGAATCTTTTACTAGAGTTACATCATAGATTGATGTACCTTTTTGTAATTTAGCAACAATAGTATCTTCAGTAACAGCTTCACTTAATGTAACTGTTGCAGTGTTTTGACCTGTTACTAGTACACCAGTGATTTGAGGTTTACCAGTATCAGCAGCAGGAGCAATAACATTACCATTGTAAAGTGACATTTGGTTTTGAGCTACAGAAGAATCTTTAGCACCAGCAACATATAATGATGCAGTTGTACCAGCAGATAATGCATAAGTAACTAGTACTTTATTAGCATCTGTGCCATGTGGAGCGATTGCTGTTACAGGGTTTCCGTTAACACGAACAACTGATGGAAGAGTTCCAACTGCTTCAGAGAACTCGACTACGATTTGTCCATTAACATATGAAGTTCCAACTACTTGTGGACTAACTGTATCTTCGTAAGTTAAGATTGTGCTGTATTTAACAGTTGTAACTACATCTCCGTTAGCATCTTTCTTAGTAGTTGCAACAGGGTTTACTACTAATACTTGATCTTCACCTTCAACATCAGCAGCAAAAGTTAATGTAACAGACTTTTTGTCAGCTGATAATTTTGCTGAAGTAGGGTTAACTGAATCTAATGTGTAGTTTGCAACATCTGTAGCATCGTTAGCTAAGAATGAGTTTTCACCTTCAAGTACAGAAGTAAATGAAACTACTAATTGTTTAGAGTTGATAGCTGATACAGATTTAACTTCTGGAGTTAATTGTGCTTCTAAAGCAGCTTTACGATCAGCTAATTTGTTTTTAATAGCAGCATTTGATACTTCATTCATGAACTTTTCAACTTCAGCAAGGTGTGCAGCAGCTTTGTCCATGTTGTTAGCAGCAAGAGCTTTATCCATTGAGTCTAACTCGATTTTAACAGTTACAGCGAATTTAGCGTTATCTCTTACAACTTCAGCTGATTGCTTGTAAGCAGCACGGATTGCATCACGAGTTGATTTACCATATACACGGTCAAGTAAGATTGCTTGCTTACGAATTTCAGTTGATAATTCGTGGTAAGCTTGCTCAGTTGAATTGTCGATAACGTTAGCAGCAAGTTTAGCTTCTAAAGCTTGTTTTTTAGCTGAGATTTTCTCACCAGCTGTGATAGCATCGATGTAAGCCATAGTACGGTTGATGTGTAATGTTACGTTAGCTTCGATGTCAGCAAGTAAAGCAGTTTTTTCGCTACCGCTTAATTTGTTTACAGCAGCTACTGCAGCATCACGTGCATCTTTAGCAGCATTGTATTGTGCCCATGGACGAGTTGTTCCGTCAGCAGAACCTTCCATTGAGATAGCCCATTTTAATACTGTAGCAGCATCCTTAGCTTTGCTTACTAGAGTTTGAGCATCAGTAGTAGATGCAGCTTGAGCTGGATTAGCAGCAACAAATGCAGTTGCAGCGATAGCAGTAGATGTTAAAACTTTGATTGCTTTTTTCTTTGACATTCTTCTATTCTCTCCCTTTTTGAGTTTCTAGATGTCTCTCTAATTAAAACGCTCTGGTTAAAGAGCATGTTTTAAAGTAAGTAATATTGTAGTCGGCTTTGTCTGTCTCAACTACTATTACTATATTAATAGATTCTGGGGGTAAGTTAAATGCAAAGAATATGGATACACATGTTACTTTTGGATAGGTAGGAATGATTATCCATTATTGGGAAATTAAAAAAAGCCAACCGGAGATGGTTGGCTTTGAGGTTATTTGCCTTTCGCTTGATCATTAAGCATTGTGCTTGTAATAATGCGTTCTGATTCATTTGTTTCTTGTATATCTACATGTTGATTATCCTGGTTATACACGCCATTAATTGACGTTATATAAATTGACCCTATACCAAAATTGTTTTCATATAAGATAGGGGTCCTAAAGGTAAGGCTTAATTTACTTTCTTGTTCTTCAATACCAATAGGAAAAATAGCTTTCCTACCAATTGCATCTACTAGTTCAATTGTTGGATTATCTTCTCCATACAATTTATCATTATATAGTAGAGAAATGTCAATTTGATCGCCAAAGCCTACTACCCCATCCATATTCCCTGTAAATCCAATGGATGTTAATTTTATCGGACCTTCGTTAATAACTGGAACCAATGACATATTTTTGTCACTAGAGGTCATTCCATTTTCTAGTGGTACTCCCTGGATACTTTGAATGGCTATAAAGTGGTTAGGCTTACCCTGGGTTAACGATACTTGTTGAATAAACCACGAACCATCATTATTTACTATAGTTTCATCAACTAATTGATCTATATCCTTATCAAATACTCCAAGCTCACCATGATCTATGAAAACAGATATTTTCATACCTGGTTGACCATGCCCTAAAAGTCTATACGTTTCACCATCATATCTCACATCTCTTGATGGAGAAATAATAGTTAAAGGTGCGGTATTAGAATTTAATATAGAAAAAATAGAGTTTATTGACTCATTAGTGTTATATCTCATATAAAGAGTTGCAGACTGATTATAGTGATCAAAGAATTCTTTGAAAGTAGCTATCCTTCCGTTTACTATGACAATGTCATCACTTTTAACATAATATTTTTGAGCGTTTGTACCCGAACCAATAACAAAGTATGATTCTACCTCATCAGAATAACCAGAATCTATGATGACTGTTTGCTCAATATCACTCGCTTCTTCATAAAAGTAACTTTTACCAACCTCTTTTTTAGGTTCATTACTTTCGAGTATCCCGTTCCCATTTAAATCTAGACCAACTACCGGAATCACTTCATCTGCTTTATTAGAAAATAGGATAAAACTGATTTTCCCATCTGGTCTAGTATATCCACTCCAATATTTACTACCATCCAGAGAATCTTTACTACTTAATATATCCGTATTAACGGAATATAAGAATGGAAATTCTGTATGGTTCGTTAGATTGCCTTTATCCTCTAATCCATTCCTTGTTAAATATACAATAACTTTTCCTGTATAGGGGGACCCATCAGTATTTACAAATGTGGAGTCGTACACACGAGCACCAGTAGTAACTGTCCTCAAGGTTCTTATATTATCTTCGGAAAGTTGTATTTGATTCGTTGAATTCAGTGGAGTAGAAAATGCTAGATTTGTTCTTTCCCCCTTGAAATAAAGTAAATACTCTTTTCCTTGAGACACTGGAGATGTAATAAGCGTTACCTCCAATTTATCATCACTAAGTATTCCGTTGGTAACATGTAAACTATTATTAAAAGAGAAATAACCAGCAGGTAATAGATTTTCCAGTGGCTTATTGAGATACACCTTGATAG
The DNA here is from genome assembly GCA_014960805.1 of Cytobacillus suaedae. Taxonomy (GTDB): domain Bacteria; phylum Bacillota; class Bacilli; order Bacillales; family Bacillaceae_L; genus Bacillus_BV; species Bacillus_BV suaedae. The sequence continues at coordinate 4,089,856 of CP063163.1, forward strand.
TTTTATTATTTACGTATTCTAATTTGTAAGGAATTGTTTCTACCCTTTTCATTAATGTTTTATAAACGTTTGTAAGATCTTCTTTAAAAAGAGCCGTAAAACCAATAAATTTCTCAACCTCTAATTGATGGGTAACTACATTCATATTATTGTTACTCTCTAAGGATTGTTCCATCAAGTCTAATTCCATTTTAACCGTTACATCATATTTATTAGCCTTAGCAACCGATTCAGCACTATACTTATAATTTGTTCTAATTAAATCACGAGTTGATTGACCATATACACGATCAAGGAGTACTCCTTGTTTACGAATTTCTTTCGTTAGTAAGTGATATGAGCTTACTACTTTATCAATGTCTTTGGTTCTTATAGCATCTTCTAATCTCTTTTTTGACTCTGTAATTTTTTCTCCTGCTGTTATGGCATCGATATAATGTATCGCTCGGTTAATTTGTAACTCTGAACCATGTAAACTTGTTTCATATACTCCCCTTTGTAATGGAGTTAAATTATTAATCGATACAAGGGCATTTTTATATGCAGATTTGGCGTTATTGTACTCTATCCAAGGACGAGTCTTACCGTCTCCAGTTCCTTCAATTGAAATAGCCCACTTTAATACCTTAGATGTTGATTCTGCTTTTTCAACCAAACTATCAACTTGGGAATTAGCCATTGAATTGATAGGGGTAATAAATAGAATTGTAGAGAATATTCCTGCTAAGATACAAAAATTAAGTAAGTTATTCCTACAAAAAAAAGCCATGAAACATAGACTCCTTTCATATTTTCATAACATTATTATAAATTATTAAGTTATTATTCTAGCATGGTAATTACTACCTCTAGTGTAGTTATTCTTTGAGTAATAAAAAAATACCTCGATTGAATAACCGAGGTCAGTTAAGTGTTATTTAAGTATTATTGCTCTTCAACTGTTACACCTAAATTGAATAAGAATGCACCTGGTCTAACATAATAAGGAAGAACTATTGTCTGATTTGTTCCATCGACACCCAATATATTGTTTAAACGAACCCTTCTTCCTGAGTAATGATGCAAATAAAATACATATCTTCCATCTTGTAATTCACGAATTGTAGTGGTTTCCGGTCATAAGAATATTAGTATCGTCCCATTTTAAACAACTGAAGGTCTATAGAAAACATAATGCTCCATTTCAACACCTTCAAATACCTAGACATTGTTTTGGTATTTTTACTCCATTTCCTATCTTTACGTTTTTAGAAATGTTAACATTCTGCTTCTAGAGAAAATTTCCCTCCTATTTTAGCACCTTTAAGTCGTGACAGAAATTCCACACCTTAGTGCCTTCTCCTATTTTTACCTTTTCACCAATATAACTGCTCCCGAATAGGTAGTAACTCACGAGTTAAATTCCAGTCTATGTACTTATTAATCGAAAGCAAAGGCAATAAGCTATAACGAACATCTAGTATTTATTTAGTATGTTATAATAATTAATAGTCTTCTCTAGCATTACACATCAAATACTATAAATAAACTAATTAATTAAGGATTATAATTTAATATATTTATTTTGCTTGTCCACATTTTTTAATGCATTTCGTGTATCAAAAATCACCGGACTGTGTTGTGCAATTAATTCATAATCAAAGTCAGAGTGGTCAGTAGTAACCATTACTAGATCTGAGTTTTTCAGAAGCTCTTCAGTTAGTTCAACAGTTTCTACAACACGGTTGCAAGAACGGAATGATGTTACATAAGGATCTACTACTGAGAAATCAGCACCTTGTTTATCTAAAATATCAAGGATGTTTAACACTGGGGATTCCCTTACATCATCAATATCTTTTTTATAAGCTACACCTAATAGAGTAATTTTCGCACCACGTAACGCTTTTCCATCTTCGTTTAAGATGTGCATTGCACGGTTAACTACGAATTCAGGCATGCCATTGTTAATTTCACCAGCAAGCTCGATTAAACGAGTGTGGTAGTTATATTCACGTGCTTTCCATGTTAAGTAGAATGGATCGATTGGAATACAGTGACCGCCTAGACCAGGACCTGGGTAGAATGCCATGAATCCGTAAGGCTTTGATTTAGCAGCATCAATTACTTCCCATACATCGATTCCCATTTTGTCACAAAGAATTGCCATTTCGTTTGCTAATGCAATGTTAATATGACGGAACGTATTTTCGAAGATTTTTTCCATTTCCGCAACAGCTGGACTTGAAACTTCATGTACATCTCCCTCTAACACACTACGGTATAGCGATGCTGCCACTTTTGTACAATTATCAGTAATACCACCAACAACTTTGGGTGTATTTTTTGTTTTAAATTGTTTGTTACCTGGATCTACACGCTCTGGTGAGTAGGCAACGAATACAGATTCACCAGTTACTAACCCTTTAGCTTCTAATGCCGGACGTACGATTTCTTCAGTAGTACCAGGGTAAGTTGTAGATTCTAAAACAACAAGCATTCCCTCATGTGCATACTTTGCAATTTCAGTTGCAGAGCTTTTTACATATGAAGTATCTGGTTGTTGATAAATATCAAGTGGTGTTGGCACACAAATTGCCACTGCATCCACATCAGCAATACGAGCATAATCAGTTGTTGCAACTAGCTGACCGCTTTTAATCATTTGGCTTAAATCTTCGTTCACAACATCACCGATATAGTTAATACCCATATTCACTTGTTCTACACGGCTTTCTTGTACGTCAAAACCAATTACTTTGTAGCCTGCTTTCGCTTTTTCAACAGCTAATGGTAAACCTACATAACCTAGTCCTACTACACCGATAACTGCTTCTTTATTTTCAATTTTAGATTGTAATAATCTCAAAAACTCCAACCTTGATCACCCTTATTAAAAGATTTAACAAATGTATTACTATTATCTATATAGTAATTATAGCCTAAAAAAGAATCCTAGTTTTTCTTGGACATCTTTGTTTAATTTAAATTAGTTCAAAATTTATTATACAAAACACATTACAAGCACTCTGTACTCCAGTATCGATAAGATTAAAACTTAAAACTTAAGTTAATATTTTAGAATTGTTTTAGTATCATCTCTTATATTTAATTTTTCTAATTACCCTTTCAGTAACCCAAGATAAATCTAACTTTGCTAGATATGTTGGAGAGGCATAGTGATTGTCCTTTTTCTCTAATAGATACTCAAGTATTTTACCTGCAGGTACAAACCACCCATCTCTATTTGATAGTTCTTTTATTTTTTGTTCAAACTCTGCGTCAATTTTACCATTCTTTATAAAGCCATCTGTAAAATGAGTATATATGATACAACATCCTTTTTCTTCTTCAAGCTTATCTAAATTCTCTTTTGATAGTAGGTCATTAAATTCCTGAACGGTATGGGCATCTGAAGAACTAAACCAATAATTTGAATATTTTTCTTTTGATTTAACCTTATAAGGCATCTTAGAATCATATTTAAGGGTATTTATCCCAGTAAAAACATGATTTCTAATATATTTTATATGCTTTTTAGATGCATCTCCCCAAAAAAACTCTGAACTTTCATCCTCTCCAAAATAACTTCTTTTTTCACCATATAGTATCTTTACAAGTTTGTTAATTATAGTGAAACGTTTGTCACCCCAATAAATATTATCTTTATTACTTGCATGGTTGATTTGCATTCTAGGATAATAGCCTAGTAATCTATTAAAATCATCTAATCCTTCTAATATTTCTTTTCTTGTAAAGTCTCCAGAACCAACATTATGAAGGGCAATTTCAAAACCAATTTCCTCTAAGTCTTTTACAAATTGAAGATAATTAGGATCAGATAGGCTTTGCCCAGTATAAGAATCTCTAGGTGGATAGACCCAAACTGTCTTAGTAGTATAAAGACCTAATTCACCCAGTAAATCATATATAGGACCGACATTTTCTACGGTACTGTTGTCTGTATCATCTATTATAGTAAAAGCAAACTTCTTATTCTCCGGCCACACAACTATTCACCCTCTAAACTAAAAGTGTATTATAAAAATATAGCTCCTACAGCTATATTTCAACTTCAACATTGCATTTCATAAAAAACCACATAATTTATTAAATTTAAGGTACTAACACTATTTTATTAGATATATTTAATCATAATACTTATTATAATCCCAAACTGTATTATTAACATACCTGTTTAATCCCTTGTTCAAAAGTATATATTGGTACCTATCATAGGTCTTTATTGACATTTGCATCCAAGACTATCTATTACAAAAGTGATCAACTTATCACTTTTTCCTAATAATTCTAGTATGTTTCCTGCAACCTCGTTATTCTTTTTTTAATTATTACCACTGATGTTACCTGGTTCAACACGCTCAGGTGAGTGGGCAACTAAAACAGTATCACCAGTCTTTAAACCCTTAGCTTCTAAAGATGGACGTACGATTTATTAAGTTGTCCAGGACATGTTTTAGATTCTAAAACAACAAGCATTCCCTCATGTGCATACTTAGCAATTTCAGGTGCAGATTTCTTTACATAAGAGGTATCAGGTTGTTGAACAATATCAAGTCGCTACTGCATCAACATCAGCAATACGTGCATAATCAGTTGTTGCAACAAGTTGACCACTTTTAATCATTTGGCGTAAATCTTCATTTACAACAGCAACGAAATAGTTACTTCCATATTCACTTGTTCTACACGGCTTTCTTGCACACATTTATTATAATGACTACTTTAAAAATACAAGACTTGAAATTTTTGTTCTTATTAAGTTAATTATTATATTGTCGAATAAGAAAAAGTTAATAATTAATACAAAACCACCCGATAGAACAGCAAATATCAATGTCTCTATGAGTGAAAAGCCAAAGATAATTGTTATATATTTACTTAAATAAGCAATTCCTAGTGAAAATATAAAAGGTAAAAATGTGTAGCCAATCAACCAACGTATTGTGTCATTCCCTATATAATTGTAATGTATATAACTTAAATAAATGATAGTTAGTACCGTCATTAAAATACACCATGATATTGCAGCACCAAAAATACCAAACTTACTTACGAGAATAGGTGTGACAATTAGCGTATACGGGATGCTAGAAATACCTAAAACATTATTGATTTTTGTATTTCCTCTTGATAACAAATACTCATAAGAAATAATTTGCAGGGCAGCGAATGTACTACCTATAACGACATAAAAAGCTGCACTTCTTGCTATATTTGATAAAATTTGATTCCCTGTCCATACCAAAAGTAATTCATATGCATACACTGCTACAAATGTTCCGATACATATGACAGTTATTCCAGCTATTCGATTTAAATTAATATAGCTTTCTTTTTGCATCTTTATATCATTTGTACTAAAATACATCGTTAACTTTGAAAAAGCAGCAGTTGCAATTGCTGTTGAAATAATTGAAGTAAGTTGCCCTAAAGAATAGGTCAAAAAATAAGCACCTACTTCTAATAGAGATAGTAACTTACTTACAACAATTTTATCTAATTGTGAATTTAGAGTGTATACCAAAGAAACTAGGAAAAGTCCGAATGCAAACTCCTTAATTTCTTTAAGGTTAGTAATGTCTGCCAAACTCCATTTTAGTGGAGTATTACCTTCAAGTAATTTTATAACACTAATTCTCACTAGCATTAAAAAAAACAAATCTACTATTATGTGCCAAATATAAAATAAGCGAATATCTTCTTTAATTAACCACAGGACAATTATAACGCCTAAATTCTTAGCTATAGACCATCCAACTAAATACATATTAGCTTTAACCTGATACTCTAATCCTAACAACCCTCCTATATAAAGGTATGATAAGATTTGAAGTGAGATAGTTACACCCATTAGTCGTATAGTAACAATAACTGTTTGCTTATCAAGAGATCCTATATTTAACCAGTGTTCAGCTAAAGCCTCAGCTCCAAGAAAGCATATTATTATTATTAAAAAGGTTATACCAAAATAAACAACCTCTACTGAACGTAACATTTTATATTTTTTCAGCCTAATTTCATCATTATCTTCACCCGAAGCAAATTCCCTTCGAAGTGTTTTTGAGAGACCAAGTCCTAGTAAATTCATTACAGTATATAATGTTGCATAAAATGTAACTAAACCATATGCCTCTTCACCTAAGAAATAAATATAAAGAGGAATAAATAAATATATTGAAAACATACTCCATAGTCTTCCAAAAAGATTAGCTACTACATTAGCAGACATTCTATTTCTGTTTCTATTCATTGAACGCCCCAACATAAAAATCCTTTCTTACTGTAATAATGTGTTAGCTATCGAATAATTAAAGGAATAAATGTGAACAGACAATTATTAACTTAATATAAAACACTTATTTCTCTTCTCTTCAAAGTAACTATTTCCTTATATCTTTAAGATTCAAACTACACTAGTTCTTATTACAACTTAGCAATTTGTCAACTACTTTTGATGCTTCATCAGTTGAAGATATATTTTTATATACTAAATCTGATGACCAACCAATTCTAGTTGTAATTATATTTTTTATATATCGCTTAAGCCTAATAGTGAAGATTTTTGCTTTATAATTATAGTATTTAATTTTCCTCAAAGAACTCCCCTTCAAATAGGGGCTTAGCATATTTTTATATTCGGAATTAAAAGAAGAAAACATAGCATAGTGATATAAATAGTTGAAATTTTCGATTAGATCTTCGCGCCCCATAGCACGTAAAGCTTTTAAGGCTGACTCTGCATAAATAGTTGGGCCTGTCCAAATCATGGGGATATCAGATTCCCATTTTTCTTCAATATCATTAGGCAGCCAACTTAAACCCTTTAAATTATTTTTATGTTGATGTCTAGCACCTTTTCCTCCTGCACTTACATATGCCTGGCCAGAAAAAGTATAGGGTGCATCAACATAAATGTGTGATTTAACAATTAAACTCAATGCTATTGCAATAGCCATATCCGGACTAGCACCGGGGAAGTAGGTATTACACCTATCAAAAATTTTATCAAGTGTTGTTCTTTTGACTATACCATGATATATCTCTGGGAGTTTTAATAGAGATGTAGCACCTTGTCTCAAGCATTTTTTTAACTCTTCTTCAGGATCAATAGTAATAATTTTGCCTGTAAACTTAGGTACTGTTAAACTAGGTATTTTATGAGCACGAAATTCCATATCTGGCCAATTATATTTAGCCTTATTAAATATGGCTGACTCTATATCTTTCTCAATCATATATTCAACTATCTCAACTATTTTAGAAGAAATAGTGTCATCATCACCAATCATGCAAACATAATTTCCTGATGAATTTTGAATACCTTTACTGAAATTATCTGATACTGTCATATGATCCTTATAATAACAATATTTAATATGTTCTGAATAACCTTTACCAAGAAAGTCGAGAATTTCCTCATTATTATCAGAGTTATCCTGTATTATTAATTCGACTTCTCCATTATCCAATGAATCATTAAAAGTTTTAATAATAGATTTTAAATAAGTATATCTGTTTTTAGTAGGCACTATTAAGCTTAATATATAACTCATTTTTTCCTCCAATTAGATAAAAACTAGGAAAATAAATCTTAATTAACCTTTAGAATTTTTATAACACAAAAGCTAAAATGTCTTTCAAAATAAATGAAAGACATTTAAATTATTCAAGCTTCTTTCATTTTTTTTCTTTCGCAGGTACTCCAAAAGCAAGAGTGTTATCACTTACATTACGTGTGACAACACTACCGATACCAATCAAAGCACTTTTTCCTACAACAACATTATTTAGAATAGATGAGTTAACCCCTATCCAAGCTCCGTCCTCTAATACTGATGAACCACATAATATTGCGCCAGCTGTGATTACTACGTTTTTTCCAACATTACAATTATGTGCAACATGTACTAAATTATCTATCTTGGTATTTTCACCAACTGTTGTTGTCCCCTCTAACAAGCTATTACATACAGTTGTATTATCTCCAATAAATACATTTGTATGAATATGCGTACCACCAACATGTCTTATAGCAGTTGGAGTGCCGTTAATTTGTATTACTTGAAATCCTTCTGATCCAACTACAGAGTTACAACCAATAGTAACGTTATTCTCTATTATACTTCCTCTTTTAACAATACTCTTAGGCCCAACTGTTACGTTGTCACCAATAATAACTCCATCATCAATAAATGCAGTAGGATGAATGAAACAGTTTACTCCAATTTTAGATATAAAGTTAAATTTGTTATAGAAGTCTAAATTGTTATATAGGTAATCGTGCAATCTATAAAAATCCACTTCGGGAGTTTCTGTGATAAAAAATACAATATCTCGATTTATATTTTTATATGTTTCATATAATTCATTGGTTACAAATAATGAAGAGATTGATAAGTTTTCTGATACCGTATTAATATATTTCTCACTAGTTACATATGAAATTACTTTTTTATATAAGGATTCTCGATTACACAAGTTCAATCCATTAATGATGTGATCTTCTCCTAAGTAATCTATTCCTAATATATTTGATATCTCATTAATGCTTATTTGTCTTTCCATTTAGTAGACCTCTCTTTTAAGAACTTAGTGGTAAAGTAGTATTAATTTAAATTGCTCTATTTCGCAAACCACCAACCACTCGGTATGGCCACAAAGCTTTTATAAAAATCATTTACTCCTATTAATTGCTTCTTATCACCGAAGACACTATAAATATTATTATTAATATGAACCCCAGAGGCATAGTATCCGTTATCGCGAAATAACTTAATTGTTTCCCTTTTATTTTGAGCTAGCAAACCGAAAACCCAGTAATTTGGTAATACATCTTTTCTAAAAATAATTTTTAAATCTTTATTCTCTGCCAATTCTTCATTCCACTTTTTTGCATTTGATCTTTGTTGAGTGATCAATTCATTTACATGTTTCATTTGTTGAATGCCTATATAACTGTTTATATCACTCATTGTTCCGTTATATCCTATTAGTGAAATATCACATTTTGGACTTATTTCACCTAGTTCGTCCCTAAAAATGCTCCTATCTATACCTGAGTCTCTAACAATCTTGCTTTTTTCATATAAGAATTTATCCTTAAATACAATTGCTCCACCATCAATTGTGTTGGGAGTTCTTACTGCTCCAAAAGAAAATATAGTAATATCAGAACCACAATTTCCTAGTTTATTCCCCTTATATTCACTCCCAAATGCCTCTATTCCATCATCTATAATTGGAATATCATATTGTTTACCAATTGAATTGATTTCATCGATATAACCTAGATATCCACAGTAATGATTGTGAATTATTGCTTTAGTCTTTGATGTGATTTTCTCCCTAACGCTTTCAGGATCTAGTGTTCCCGTATTAGGATCTATATCAGCCCAAATGACCTTAACCCCTAAAGATGCAAGTGGTTGTGTAGAAACTAAACATGCCATCGGAGAGGTAATAATTTCATCTCCAAAACCAATATCTAGAACAGATAAAACTACTAGAATAGCCGTATTAAAAGTATTTGTAATTATAATTTGATTAGAACCTAAAAATTTTCCTAGTTCTTCTTCGAATGTCTTTCCATTTTGTCCATATGACAGATTACCAGAATTCAATATTTCATTTAAAGCTGGAAGTGGAGGCATATATGGTTTATAAAGAGGTATCACTCTATCACCAACCTTTCTTTATTACTTCAACTATCCTCTCTCTATCTTCTTTATTAACCCACCAACCACAAGGAATATGAACAAATTCCTTGTAGAAGTTATCAAGTGCTGGCAATACATTCTTAGATTCTGCAAAAATACTATGTCTATCATTACGTAAGTGTAATTCTGATGCCATTATATTTTCCGAAGACATCATCTTAATAAAATCATCTCGATTTTCCACTTTCATAGTATACAACCAATAAGAGGGTTGTGTGTTCTCGTAATAGGGAAGAAGTGAGACACCTGATATATCACTAAGGGCTTGATCATAATATTTACCGTTTTCAATATGAGTACCTATAACATTATCAATGTGGTTTAATTGAACTAAACCAATAGTAGCGTTAACATTATTCATATGATATTTATAGCCAGGGATAGAAATGTCATTTTCTAATCTTGAAACTTTCTTATCAAGTCCAAACCACCTTAGTCGCCTTGCATTTTCGGCTTCATCAAGACTTTGTAAGGAAAGAATGCCTCCATCTATGGTAGTCATATGTTTAATTGCTTGCAAAGAAAAGCAAGTAAATCTAGAATTTGAACCTATTGGCTTTCCATTATAATAACTTCCCAATGCATGAGCAGCATCTTCTATGATAGGTATATTAAAATCTTGTGCTATTTTGTTAAACTTATCCAAGTCACATACCATACCAGCATAATGGACTAAAACGATTGCTTTTGTCTTTTCTGTAATTGCTTCCCTTACTGCATTAGGGTCTAATAAACCTGTATTTTGGTCGATATCTGCCCAAACTACTTTTGCTCCTACAAGTTTTATTGCTACATTTGTTGGTTCAGCTGTTAACGCTGTACTTATCACTTCATCTCCAGGACCAACTCCAGCTAGTAGGAGTGCAATATGCAATGCCGCAGTTCCTGAATTAAGGCTAATTGTATTAGCATTATCAATATATGAACCAAAATTTCGTTCAAATTCATATACAGCTTCTCCTTCAGCAATATATCCACTGTATAAGATTGATTCCAGTTCAGGAATTAATTCATTTTTCGGAGCTATAAAGGGTTTAACAAGTGGTATCATCCTTTTATTCCCCTTCCTTCTATTTTAAAAATTATTGTAAAATTATTTTATATTTTAGAGAATTCTCCTTTTTCCACATGAACTTCTGCAGCTCTAATATCAGCAACAGCAATTAAATCCTTTAACTGAGAAATACCTCTAATAATATCCATACCCGATGAATACTCATCTAAAATATCACGATAAATCTCCTTATGCCACCAAGGATGGATTGTGAAATAATCACCCTTATCCTCTGTACGCTGCAACTCTTCTTCAGTAATTAGAATCTCATCTAATTTCTCACCTGGAAGCTTTCCAATCACTTTATATTCAAAGGGTTTGTTACCCTCTTGACATAAAACCTCAGCCAAATCTACTATATATGCACTTGGTGCTTTCTTTACAAAAGTCTCTCCACCAACCGCATTTTCAGTAGCAAACATTACTAAATCAATTGCATCTTCCAATGTGAGAAGGAATCTCGTCATTTTTTCATCTGTAATAGTTAACATTTCACCTTCTGACAATAATTTTCTAAAATAAGGAATTACTGAACCTCTTGATAACAATACGTTCCCATATCTAACCACCGAAAAAATTGTCCCATTATTTTCAGGAGCCTGATTGGCACTTATTATAAGCCTCTCTTGTATAGCTTTTGTCATCCCCATTACATTTACTGGTTTAACAGACTTATCCGTACTCACACAAATTACTCGCTCAACTTGGTTGCTAATAGCTGCCGATATCACATTTTTCACACCTATTACATTTGTTTTAACAGCTTCAAAAGGTGACATTTCACAAACTGAAACATGCTTTAATGCAGCTGCCTGATAAACAATATCTACATCTTTCATCACTTCATTAACTCTATCTAAATCTCTAATATCACCAATAAAGAATTTTAATTTTGGATTGTTTTTGTAATGAATTCTCATATCATATTGTTTCTTCTCATCACGACTTAGTATTCTGATTTCCTTTACATCTTTGGTTAGTAATCGATGTACTATATAATTTCCAAATGAACCCGTCCCGCCAGTTACTAGGATTATCTTATTTTTATACAAATTAATAGCCTCCACTTTTCATTATTTTTTTTCAAAAATTAATTATTACCACATATATAAAATTATCATTATAATCGCTACTTACTAATTTTTTTTCTATTATATAAACCCTTTATAGTAATACCCAAAAAAATCCAGAATATAAATTCCGTAAGGTAACTTCCGCTAACAAGTAAGGGAATAAATCCTAGGCTAAATAACATTATGCTTATATTTGAATCTAGTTTGTTTTTATTAAAAATACCTTTCAAACTAATCCAAGCAATTAATAGGATAATAAGACTACCAAAAATAATGCCGAATCCGGACAATAACTCAATGAAAATATTATGGGAATATGTTCCCATTACTTGTCTATCTCCAGCAATCCCTATACCCAATAGTGGATTTTCATATATATGACTAGTTATTATTTGGTAGATTTCATTTCTTCCGCTTAAATGAATGTTCTCTTCTTCAATAAATAAATAAAGGGTTCTACTAAATATTCCATATCTAATAAGTAGATCATTTATTTTTAATATAATTGATTCAAAAAAAATGACACCTAACAATAAACTAAATGCACTAGATGTATAAAATAATAAAGTATTAAGTGTAATTTTATTATTATTTTTTAGTATTGCCAAAATAGAATAAATCCCAAAGCATAGTAAAGGTCCTCTTGATCCTAGCATTAGTATTATTAACAATGAAATAATAACTTTTAGGATAGATATATAAGATTTCTCTGCTATAAATCGGTACATGTTTACTATTGTCGGTAGAAGTAGATAATAGGATAGAGCCATACTATAATCTTCGAGGACAATCTCTTTTGTAAGAACTAATATTGCAATTATCATACCTAATATTAAAACGATATTACTAATTTTATAAATTACAGCTAATAAAATCTTATTGTCATTTAAACTAAAACTATAAATGAGACAAGGTAAACAAATAAAAAGTAGAGAAAAAGCTACACCTAACAACTCCTCGGAGTTCTGAGGAAAAAACACTAAATTTATTAAGAGTATAAATACAGCTATAAAATACACACAAACAAAAGTTAACAAATTTCTTTTTATGATAGTGGGTAAAGTTATAATAAATAGTATACCTACTACCACTTTTGATATTATTTGAACTAGTGAACCCTGACCCGTTCCACTCAAATTAAATAAATGCAAAACGAAAAATTGTGCAGCTAATACTGCATAAGATGACATAATAGTTATGCTTATCATCAGGTCATTCTTATTATAGAAATCTTTTGAGAAATTTAATTTCAAATTTATTCCTTTTCTCATACAATATACAGCACCTATCATCTTTATCTTAAACAAGAACATAGATGATTCTCTATCTATTATTATTACATTAATAGAATAATCTTTGTTCTTTTACAAATTACATTTTCTACTCATAATCTCATTATAAATATTCATATATTCTTTTGTGACTGCATCCCAATTAAACTTCTGACTATGAACTACACATCTATTTGATATAACTTCAAAATTATCCATAATATCAATAATTTTTCTAGCTATATAATCAATGTTAAAACATCCAACTTTAAACCCAATTTCTCCATCGGTAAACTGTCCATCAAACCCTTGCCCCTCTGTGTAAATAATTGGCAATCCTTGACTCATAGCTTCTGCATAAACTAGACCGAAAGTCTCCGTAACAGATGGCATTATAAAAATATCTGACTCTCTATAGTAGAGAATCAGTTTTTCTTTTGGTTGTCTTTCAATATATTTAACAAACGGGTACTTAATTAGTTCATTAAATACTTTCTTGTCTTCAATTTCACCCAAAACACTATATGTGATTTGATATCCTTCATTTACTAACAAATTTAAAGCCTTTGCAACAGTTAGTTGATTTTTATTTTTATTTACTGTCCCAACAGTAATCAGATTGATTCTTTTATCTTTTACTCTTCTTTCAAGTCTAAGTGTGTTATTATGCCAAAAAATATCTATCCCATTTGGAATTACAATCGATTTTTTTAAGAATGACTCTTTATATTTTTGGGGTACATATGTGGCTATAACTTGATCTCGGTAGGAAGGACTAATAAATATTATATTTTCAGCGTTTAGCATTATTTTAATTCCAATTCTTCTTAAGTGAACCACTTTCTCAAAGAAAACATTAACATCCGTATTACGTATGGCAACAATATATGGTATATCATATTCTTCTTTTATCTTCATACAAGTATAACCATTTGAAAAAAGAAAATGTGCATGAAGGACATCTGGCAAAAATAGCTGTACTTCTCTCTTAACAGATTCTAATATCTTTTTTTGTTTATATAAGTAAAAAAATCTATCGCTTTTATTAAAGCATTTAAGATGATTAACCTTTTCTTCTTTTGGTCTTTCCTTATCATTGTTATATGAAGGAACGGTCATTAGGGAATCAATTTTATAAGATAATAAATGTTGATGTAAATTTTTATATATTGATGAAAAATAATAATCATTGCTCAGATGTAAAATTTTCATAAGACCGCCCCTACTAATTTGACAATAAACCTCTAAATTTCCTTGCTGTACCTGAGAAGTTGTTAAATAATGACATCTTATAGGAATTATGTGCCTTTCCTGGCTCCACCATTATTCTATCAAATTCTTCACGAGCCATCCCTATTTCCCCCAGGATAAATGTGATTTCTTCCTCCATCTGCTGTTCATTAAATAAAGGCTTACTTAAATTCTTCAGAGCTTCTTCCCTTGTTAATTGATTTGATACAATTAAACTTGAATAATGTGATTTCCTCTTATCTACATTAAACTTTTTAGGCAAATAGTAAACTTGAACGAATTTAGTGAAAATAGATTCATAATGTTTTCCCCCATAATAATAAAAACCTGCATTATCACTAAGCTCTTGAATTGCTCTTATTCTGTTATATTCAATATAATCCAGTGGTCTAATTGTCTTAATTTTACTAATATACTTTTGACCAATATATCGATCAAATAATGTTATCATCGGAAGTGTAGTAAGTGGATTTTCTCCATACTTTTGATGTATTGCTCTAATATGCACCCCATCTGCTGCAACATGTCCATTTCCACGTTGCAAAATAGACTCCAATGAAAAGTTTGCACCTGATAAAAAATATTTAAGATTGTATTTTTTAGCATATTTCTTTAAACATGCTTGCAAAACATTATCCTGTGGAATTGCTATTGAAGGTACCCCTGCACGAATGAACGATTTAATTAGATCCATATATTGAATCTTATCTGGCTTCTCGATAATTAATTTGATATTAAATTTATTACACAGGTTTTCAATATTCCGTGTAGCAATTTCTGTATTAAAACCATCGTCAATATGAACAGCCAATATCCTTAATCCCCATTCTTTAGCACCTAAGTATGCTAAATAAGCAGAATCTAATCCTCCTGATATTCCCATTAAACAATCATATTCATTTCCCTTACCCTGTTCTTTTAGTAGTTTAATCATTGATACTAACTTTTGTTTACCTTCCTCGTTTGGGAAGTATACTGTATCTATACGGGATAAGGCATAGTTACAATAGTTGCAAGTTCCATCCTGCTCAAAAGTAATTGTTTCATCACCAATATTATCCATCACGCATCTAGTGCATACCTTTTTTTTCATTTGCTAAAACCCACTTTCAACTTTTTAAGATTTTAATCTAGCGGTTGTCTTCAAATATATCAATTAATTTTCTGGCCAAACTACTAGTATCATATTGTTTTTTTATAGTTTCTCTACCTCTAATGGCCATAATCCTTTTTTGTTCTTCACTCATATTAAATACGGTCTCAATAGAGTCTGCATATAATTCAGCATTTCCAAAAGGTAAATTTATACCACCACCTGAAGACTTAACAACATTTTGTACATCACACGCAAATATAGTTGGGTTCCCAGAATATAAATAGTCACTTAGTTTATTCATACTTAAACCGTATTTATATAGAGCTAAATTTCTTACAGCAGCAAGACAAACTTTCGATCTATTGACTACTAATGCCACTTGTTCTTTTGATATTCTATCAAAAAATTTCACATTTCCTAGATTTTGTTTTTGAGCAATTTCGAGTAGTTGTTTTTTTAAATGTCCATCGCCCACTATAGCAAATTTTATGAAACTATTCCCTCTCTCCTGTAATATTTTTGCAGAATCAAGGATTAAATCTATACATTCGCTTTCTACCAAACTACCAGTATATACAGCACACCAATTATTTGTTAAATAATCTTCTAATTCACTGGGTAATTTTATATTTTTATTTCTTAAGGCCTTTTCCACTTTTTCAGTGTCTATACTATTTGGAATCCACTCAATCTTGTCTGCAGAAAACCCAAGGACATCAGTTATATACTTATTTGCATATGGCATTGTAGTAATTATTTTCTTAGCTCGTTGATATGCTCTTTTCTCCAGATAACTAAAAAGAATTACCAAAGGATGTTTTGAACTTACACCATGAACTTCAATTAATGATAATGGCCACAAATCCCTAACTTCTGTATAAAAATCCGCATTAGTTTTATTAGAAATCCAGTAAGCTGCTTCCCATGTAAAAGGATGTACAGAAGACCCCATAACAATGTCAGGCTTTCCGTACTTATCAATCCAGCTTGGTGACATTTTCTTAACCATTCGCATAAAACTTATCATATTAAAAATTCTACCAATACCATTCCCTGTATATTTAGGGGTGGTTCGTAACCACAAATAAGATAGAGAATCACTTCTCTTCTCAACAGCGTAATCTTCTTGATACATATATTTTTGTGTGAAATGATTGTAAGAAGAAGCAATAACAAGAACTTCAACACCAAATTTTGTCAATTGACTTGCTAGTGCATCATGTCGATCTCCATTTCCAGTCGCATAGTGATTTATAATCCAAATTCTATTAACATTTTTTTTAAACATAAACTCTATACTCTCCTAACTGGAATACCAACATAAACTCCAGGTTCAGTTATATCTTTAACAACTACAGAACCAGCACCAACTTTACACCCACTAGTTATATTAATATTATTACTAACTAAACTACCAATACCTAACCAAGAGCCTTCTCCAATTTTAACCGTACCAGCTAAATGAGCTCCAGGTGATATATGAACAAAATCTTCAATGATATTATCATGATCTATTGTTGAGCCAGTATTAATGATGCAACTTTTTCCTATTTTAGTACAGCAGTTTACAATAACTCCTGCCATTACAGCTGTTCCAGATCCTACATCTACTTGCTCTCCAATTACTGCATTTGGGTGAATTAGTACAGGAATTCTGGCACCTATGGCTTCAAGCATTTCATGAATCCTTTGTCTCGTTATATTATTACCAATACCCACGAATATTTCATACTCATCGATATAATTATAAACATCAAAAGAAGATCCAATAACTTCTAAACCCATCGATGATTTAATGGTTTCGTCATCATCTAAAAAAACAACTCTCTGCCATTTATCCATTTTCAAAGCAATGTCGGCAACTACTTTTCCATGTCCACTGGCTCCAATTATAATAAGTCTGTTCATCATAGTGTTACTCATCCCTTTTACTACCATTAAAAGGTTCCATAGTTGCAGCTGTTTCTGAGTTGATCCCTTCTCTCACAAACACCTTCTTGATAGTAGATAAAATAATCACCCAATCATTTATAAGGCTAACATTATCTACATATTTAACATCTAAATTAAGCTTATCTTCCCAACTAATAGCATTCCTACCGCTTACCTGAGCTAAACCTGATAATCCAGGTCTTACTAGATGGCGTCGTTTCTGATCTTCACTATAAAGAGGTAAATACTCAACCAATAATGGCCTTGGGCCTACAATCGACATTTCACCTTTAAGGATATTAAATAATTCTGGGAGTTCATCAAGCGATGTAGAACGTAAGAACCTTCCAAATTTCGTCAACCTAAAATTATCAGGAAGTAATCTTCCATTCTCATCCCTTTCGTCAGTCATTGTTCTAAATTTATACATCAAAAAAACCTTCTCATTAAGCCCTGGTCTATGTTGCTTAAACAGCACAGGACTACCTAACTTAACTCTTACGAGAGCAGCTACTATTAATAGAACAGGACAGAGTACTATAATAGCAAACAAAGAAAGAATGAAGTCCATTGGTCTTTTTATAAGTCTTTTATAAATACTAACATTAGCTTTTTTCATTATTACAACCACAATTCTTTAATAGTCTTAACTACTCTTACCAAATCATCATCCGTCATCTTCGTATCAGATGGTAAACACACACCCTCCTCAAATAACTTTTCAGATACATCTGTACCAACAAAGTCATACTTCTCAAAAAACGGCTGTAAATGCATTGGTTTCCATATTGGCCTGGACTCAATATTATATTTTTCAAGTGTATCCATTACATCGATTGGTTTGACCTTACCACTTAAAGTAATTGAGCTTAACCAATAGTTTGGTTCATCCCAACCATTGACAGGCATAAAATTTACTCCATCAAGTTGACCTATTTCTCTCTTATAGAATTCATGAATATATTTCTTTTTTTCTACTCTCTTCTCTAAAACCCTAAGCTGGCCACGTCCAATACCTGCAACAACATTACTCATACGATAATTGAAACCCAATTCACTATGTTGATAGTGCCTTGCTTGATCTCTAGACTGAGTTGCCCAGAATCTAACTTTTGAGACTTTCTCTTCATTATTAGAAACTAACATTCCCCCACCGGAAGTAGTTATGATTTTATTACCATTAAAAGAAAAAATACCATAATCACCAAATGTACCAGTGTGCTGACCTTTATAATAACCACCTAATGATTCTGCAGCATCTTCAATAACTACAACATTATGCTTCTTACAAATCTCCATTATCTTATCCATATCAGCAGAAAGACCATAAAGATGTACAACTATAACCGCCTTTACTGCCGGATATTTCTCAAAAGCTTCTTCCAATGCTTTAGGACACATATTCCAAGTTTCATAATTACTATCTATGAAAACAGGAGTAGCATTCTGGTAAATTATCGGATTGGCTGTTGCAGAGAATGTGAGTGAAGGACAGAAAACAATATCTCCCTTACCAACAGCAGCTGCTCTTAACGCCAAATGAATAGCCGCAGTACCAGAAGATAGAGCAGCAGCAGCTTTAGAGCCAACTTTATCAGCTAATTCTTTTTCAAACTCATTTACGTTTTCCCCAAGAGGGGCAATCCAGTTTGTATCAAAAGCTTCTTTTACAAATTTCATTTCATAACCCTCATCACTCATATGTGGTGATGAAAGAAATATTCTTTTGTTTACTTTTGTTTTCTCCATCTTCAGTCTTCCTTCTCCTATTAGAGGTGAAATTTTTAGTAGATTAGTACTTAACTGGACCCAGATTCCCACTTTCCAATAAACTACTAAACTACTGAAATAAATCTCTTTCGATTAGTTCCCTTTAATGTTATTCAATCTTAAATGCAATAAGTTCAATTCTTTAACTTCAACAACTAAGTTCCTCCAAGGATCTAGAAGGTCAAATCCACCTTTAATTCCACTAGAAGTGGCTTCAAACCCTATTTATTAGACTGTCCGGCAGACAGACTCCATGTACCCAATCCGGATTAGACGCAATTATATCTACCTGCCTTGTTACATTCAATACAGTAGTCCAGAATACCATTTTCTTACCAAGAATAACTTCAACTTAAAACTCCGGCACTTTTCTTTTTGTCTACTACTCGATTATTAGCTAACTTAAGCAATCTCTTTTTTAATTCTTCCTCCTCTATCACAAGAAAGCTATCAATAATATCTTGAACCTCATCCATATACAACTCAGCCGTTTTCCCAATATGAATCTTCGGGAATACTGTCTTCTCATAAACTTCGTTTTCTCCTAATAGCTCCTCATACATCTTCTCCCCAGGTCGAATCCCAGTGAACTTAATCCCTATTTCCTCAACCGAATAACCTGACAATTTTATTAAGGTCACAGCTAAATTATAAATCTTAACTGGTTCACCCATATCTAATACAAATATCTCCCCCCCGCGAGCAAGCGCTCCAGCCTGGATAACAAGCCTAGAAGCTTCAGGAATTGTCATGAAATAACGTGTTATATCAGGATGAGTAACCGTGACTGGACCTCCAGCCTGAATTTGTTGTTTAAATAGAGGAATAACACTCCCTCTACTCCCAAGAACATTGCCAAATCTCACTACAACAAACTTAGTCTTACTTACCTTTGACAAATTCTGAATAACCATCTCTGCAATCCTTTTAGTTGCACCCATCACATTCGTAGGATTAACTGCCTTATCTGATGAAACAAGAACAAAGTTTTTAACGCCGAAAGTATCAGCAGCATCAGCTACATTCTTTGTTCCAATCACGTTGTTCTTCAAGGCCTCGATTGGATTATGCTCCATTAGTGGAACATGCTTATGTGCAGCAGCATGATAAACTACATCGGGCTTATACAAATCCATCAAATCAAACATTTTCGTTCGATCTTGTATATCCCCTATAACAGGTATAATCTCTATGTCAGCTTGGTATTGTTTCCTTAACTCCATATCAATCAAATAAATACTATTCTCTCCATGACCCACCAAAACCAGAGTTTTTGGGCTGAATACACAAATCTGTCTACATATCTCCGATCCAATTGATCCACCAGCACCAGTAACTAGTACCGTTCTCCCAGTAACTTTTTCCGCAATACTATCTATATCAAGTTCTACAGGCTCTCTCCCTAATAGATCCTCAACCTGCACATCTCGGAATTGATTAACTGACAATCTACCTAGAAGTATGTCTTCTAATTTAGGAATTATTTGAGTTTTCACCTTAGATTTGCTGCATTCCGCAAATATTTCTTTTATCTCTTTATTAGTTAAAGAGGGAATTGCAATAACAATGTTTTCTATCCTTAAATCTTTAACAACTTGTGAAATTTGGGCAATACCACCAATAACCGGTATTCCTAAAATATGAAGTTGTTGTTTTTTTACATCATCATCAATAAAAGCTATTGGTAATAAATCAGCATCAGCATTCTGTTTCAATTGACGAGTAATCATTGTCCCTGCTGCGCCTGCACCTACAATTAATGTTCTCTTTTTAAACTTTCTACTCTTAAAATAGGTATCTCGAAAGATTCTCCAAGAGAAACGGGATCCTCCTATTAATAGGATATGAAGCATCCATGTTATCATTAGAACTCGAACATAAATATTACCAAATGCTATTGTTTGAACAATTGCTAAGGTAATGATTGAGTAGGTGATAGCTTTAAAAATAATAATTAGTTCACCTATACTCGCATACTCCCATGCACTTTTATATAAATTATACACACTAGCAAAAACGTGATGACTTATAAGTAAGGTAATAGAACTTAATAGCAATGTAGGGTAAGTAAAAACATTTAAATATGGATGCAGAACAAAATAACCTATATATATTGCTGTTAGAACAATAAGCGAATCTATTAATGTCAAAACAGTAATTCTAAATTTATAAGTCATATTAAACCCTCCTTTACTGAATAGTATTAGAATTATCTATAGGCCTTTTTGTAAGGTGTAATACCTTGTCTCCGAACCCACTTAAAAATTTGCTAAGTTAAATGTAGACAATCGAATCTTCAATATAAGTAGCCACTAATAAAAGATACAAATTTCCTAATCTACTACACCCTTAACTAACATTATCCAATCATCTAATTTTATATATAAACTATTTATAAGATGCATTAGGTATAAGGAACTAAGTTCATATCAGAATAAACTCAGTAAATACAGCCTAGACAGCCTAGACAGCATATTCTAATTTTTTATATCTAAACTTATGATCCACCTAATTCATGTCTGTTATTAAGGCTTATTAGGTTTTATTATATGTGTATAATTTAATGTCTCAAATACAATTACTTAACTAGTATAAAGGGTGCACTTATTTAAATTTACTATATTATTATACTCGTATTATTATAATCAATTTATAATATATAAATCTACAATTTCTGACAAAAAGTTATGTTCCTTATTATCCCACTCTACACTTTTTTCAAAATAGTATTTATAATAAGGAAGTATGAACCATAAGAAAATTATTTATTTTATGCTAAATTCAATTACAGTTAATTAACCAGATGTATACTACTAATACACCTAGGTTTTGTGTCTGGTATTATTAAACCATTATGATTACTATTTGTTTGACTATCCATCTAATTTATACCTTTTATTTTGCTAATGTTCTCACAGAAAAACACCCTCCTAAATTCATATTGTATAAAAGTACGATTTAGGGGGTGTCTTCCTTCTATTTTTTATTATTATACTTGTCTATACTGTCACCATTATTCTCTAAGGGCTTTAAAAGAAAATAAAATAGATTATTTCAGATAAATTTATGTGTTTAAGTTAATTTTCTTATCATTAGTGCTAGTCCAATAATTCTTAAAAAACACTAAAAAAACACCTGCTATACATCCTAGTATTGCCCAAATAGCTATTATCAACATTTTGCTTGGAGATAATGGATTGTTAGATTCAATTGCTTCTGATAAAACTGTAATATTACTCTCAACTATCATATCAGGGTTAATACTAAGCGTTTCAGCATATTGTTTACTATAGTTATTATATAATTGTGTCATTTTTTGAATTTTTTCGTTTAATTGTATAAATTCAATTTCCTGCGATTTTTCAATGTCTTTATATTCAACTAATAAATCTTGGTTAATTTCTACCGTGAATTTATCACTTTCTGACCTTTGTTCAAATAATATAAGAGATGGTAATTGAGATCCAGCAAACTTTTGGTTAAATTCTTCAATAGCTTCATTTAATCTTTTCTGCTCTGATTCCATTTGACTCTGATATTGTTCATTTAGTTTACTTAGGTTTGCTGTCATATTTTCAGCGATATATTTTTTTGTCTCAATAATTAATACATTTATTATTTTCGCTGCCTCTTTTGAATCTTCACTTTTCATTCTCACATTTACTACTGATGAATTCGGTAACTGCTCTACAGTAATAACATCTTGTAAGTTTGATAGAGAATACTTTGTTGATAAAGTCCCTTTTTCTAATAATCTTGACAATACTTCTGGAGATTTCATTCTATTTATTATTATTTGGGGTGAAACCATCTCATCAATATACGTATTTAACATAAGTTCGTCTTTTTTTAAATGATTTGTTAGGATCGTTGCCTCTACTTGATATTTAGGAGTATATACAAAATAACTGTATATACTGCTAATAATTACTGCGAAAAGCGTTACAATTATAATTATTATCTTACCTTTTAAAAGTGTTTCTATTAGTTCTCTAAGACTTATTTCCTCTTCCATTTTGAATCCCCTGCTTCCTATTCATAGTAATACAGATATAACTTCACTCATAGTAGTAAAAGTTTTACTAATTAATTTTTGAAGAATCTTTAACAGTATTCTTATTCAAATATATTGAAACACTTACTCCAAAGAGTATCCAGAATACAGTTGCTGAGCCAACTACCGAGTCGTTAAATAACGCTTGTATAAGGTAGGCAAACCACCCGATAAATAAACTAAGAAACACAATATTGATACCACTATCTATTCTTTGCAAAAGAATAAATCTTAATGAATTATATATGTGCACACTAATCAGTCCAATTAAACCAATAATTGCTATCAATCCCGAACCAAATGCTATACCAACGTACATATTATGTGGTTTATCTACAATTTTTTCGCTAGTCATTAAAGAAGCAATTTTTTGTGGATCATCCTGTGGAAAGAAATATGCTAATGTATCTAATCCATAACCCGTAAGTGGTTTTTTATTAATTAAATCTATTGTCTTTTCCCATATATATAGACGACCTGAGCCAGCAGCTGTACCAGGTTCAGGTAAAGTAGGTAGTTCAAAGTCATTAATATTTTCTACGTCATCATCTGCAGAAACCTGGTTTGTTCCCACCAAATCTTTTACAAATCCTCTTACCTCGCCATTATAAATCATGTTTGCTGTTTGTTCTTGTATGAAAGGATTTTCACTAAAGAAAACCCCAATAGATTCATTCCAAACAGATGGATTGTGATTCGAATAGGTATAAATCAACATGCTACTACTTATAATGAAAGAAAAAACGACTATACTAATACTAATAAACCTTTTTGTTCTGAGGCTAACAATTAAAATTAAAAGAAAAGCTAACAATGATGTTAGAAACCCACTTGTTGATAAAGAAGTCAAAATCATTGAGAATGAAAATATTGAAATCACTAAATCAACTATTTTCGAGTATATATTTTTACCCAATACAGCTTTTGTAAAAAAAATTGCAAAAAGAACTCCCCCAAAACCACTTATATAGTTTCCATTATTAATTGTGGTTAATAGCTTTGAGTTTTCCCCTATTGTTGCCCCATCTGGTAGGCCTGAATATATTAAACTATTAACCCAACTAAGTTCAAGAACATTGTAATTGAATAATAAAGCTACTCCTAACATAGCATTTATTATAATAAATGGAACTAGAGAATATAATAAATAGTAAATCCGTTTCTTATTATATACAATGTTTGCAGATATAAAGAATAACACTAAGTAACAAATATAGGTTAGGGTTCCATCATATCTATTGTAAAACCCTTTTAGTGCGAGAGATTTATATGGGGCAAGTAGTAAAGATATTATTATAGCCGTAAACATTACTAATAAAAATATATTTAATTTATTATTTGAAATAACATACCCAACACCCAACATTTTGTAGAGAAACACTGTCATTAGTATAATTGTGAATACCATAAGTGTGGTAAATTTATAATAAGTAAATACATCACCTTTCGGTCCAGTTTCTAATAACGTATTTTTTAGTACTGGACTACTATAATCCATAATTGTTGCTCTAACTATAAGAGGAATAATTGCTACCAATAAAAGTAATCCATAGAATAATATTTTATCAATCTTTCTACTTTCTCTCAAATCAGATTCAACGTCACGTTGGAATGCTTTATATAGTTCCTCATGCATAATTAATAATCACCTTTTATTGTTTAGTTTGATTAAGTTCTTGTTGAACAGTTTTAATTAAGTTCTTTATCACTTCAATTTGGTTTTTGTCTGAAGTATAGCGTAAACTTTCATTTAAAAAGATAAGCGATTTATTATAATCCTTATTCCAATAAAGTATCTCTCCAAATTGGGCTAAAAAGAGTGGGTCACGCACCAAAGCATTTCGCTGATCTAATGCTTTTTGATAATAAGTTACTGAATCACTGTATTTTCCTGATAATGCAAGGGATAAACCATAATCTTTTAGTACATTATAGTTTTTATAATGTGTCTTTAATAAGTCTTCAAATAATACATTAGACTTATCAAATTCATTATTCGATAAGTGGAAAATAGCAGTTTGATAATCCTGATAATCTTTCAAAAACTCCTCTTCCTGCTTTGCTCCTATTTTCATAGAGAAAATAATAGTTATAATTGTAAAAATGGTAATTAAGTATACTACATAATTAAATGGTTTTTCTTTCATATACTACTCCTACTTTATAATTTTGAAATATAATACCTTTATTAGTTTAGATTATTAGCTATGCACAAATCAATATAAATCTATAAAATTACATTAATTTCTATTCTATCTTTAAATGCAAATCTTTACTTGC
Source organism: Cytobacillus suaedae (assembly GCA_014960805.1). GTDB lineage: Bacteria > Bacillota > Bacilli > Bacillales > Bacillaceae_L > Bacillus_BV > Bacillus_BV suaedae. Next base: position 4,115,356 of record CP063163.1, read on the forward strand.
AATATTTTATCCATTCTTTCTAATCTCAGTTGGACTCTATAATCGTTACCCTATAATAGTATTTTATTTCAATAAATCCCTTCTTTAACTATTAAATACCATTTAGTAGGGACATAGACTATTACTTCTTGTTGCTTCTCAACATAATATGTTGAAATTAATAACAAGTTTAAATACCCTAACCTATTGTTCGGTTCTAGATTAACATACAAATTTCAGGAAACCACATAAATTATTGATACTAACTTCCCCTCTCTTTATCCACCTTATCAAAAAGTATAAGTGGAGATAAACGGACTTAGCTAGTACCTGGACACACAAAAAAAGAGCTTACGATTTCTCGAAAGCTCTTTTTCCATTAAGAATATTTTAAAAATTACTCAGCAACAATATCACTTGAAGTTAAATCGATAGTCATATTAGACTGATTAGTTACACCAGTTAGACTAGTGATTACTACTGATTCAGCTAATTTTCCATCTCCACCGCTAATAGAAGTAGGTGAACCTAGAGTGATTGTTAAAGTCTCTCTCCAAGTGTAACCAGCTACTGAATCTGCAGCAACATTAGATCTTGCAAATGAAGTTGCAGCATAGCCATTAGTAAATGTAGCTACTGTTCCATCTGCATCTCTAACAGTAATTGTTGCACCAGCTGCAACTGAAATGTCATCCTGAGTAGTAAATGTTAATGTAAATTTATCTCCAATTGTAGTTGTTGTTGTTGCATCTGATTCAGCTTTAACAACATAGAATCCACCTTGGAAAATTTTAACGTTATTAGCTGTATTAGCATGTGTCTCTACAGGAGCTGCAAGGTTTTCTGTACCTTTAACATATTGCTTAACAACAAATGCATTTAGTGTATCTTTGAATAAGTTTACTTGGAAGCTCCATGTACCATTTGCTGAAACTTCAACTGTACCTAGTTTAGTAGCACTTGCAGCATCTCTGTATACAGCCACTACGCTACCAGCTTGCCCCTTACCAGTTAATGTATATTGAGTAGCCGTAGTACGCTCAGTAACATCATTAACAGTTAAGAATTCAGATGATACGTTAGTTGTAATATTGAAAACGCTAGTTCCATCAGATAAGTCTGCTTTTACAACATCTTGTTTAGATAATGCAGATGCAAATGCATCTAAAGATACATTATATCCATTAATTTGGAATACATCATTACTATCGTAGTTATATTTAGCTAAGTTTGTATCAACAAAATATTTATTTGTAGTGTCTACAAACAATACTGTTGCTGCAGTATTATCTACACCTTTACTATAGAATGCAGTCGCTCCTGCAGTAATTTTTACTTCTCCACCGTCTTGTGCTTGGTTAGCATTACGGTCTAAGATGATAACAGGTCTAACTGTTTCTGCAACACTGTTCTTAATAGTAAAGCTAACTTTCCCTGATGAACCAACAATTCCAGTCCATTTTTGAAGATGTGCCGCACCTACAACAGTTGTGTCTGCTGTAGTAGCAACAGATAATGTTGTATTTGAAGCCAGGTTAGCAGTAGCTGCTAATGTTGAATCGCTAGCATCCATTAATAAGATAGTTGCATGACCGATATAAGGAGTGCCATCTGGATTAGTTAAACTAACAGTGTAAGCACGAGTATCTCCTTGAGCTAGTCTTAAAGTATCTGGAGCATCAACAGTTACGTTAATCGGTAAAGTACCAGAAACAGTAGCTAATTGTGCTTCAAGAACAGTCTTGAAAGTTTTAGCTTGTGGCAACCATTTTTTAGCTTCAGCTAGATATGCATTTGCTTTAGTGAAATCTTTAGCAGCGTTAGCAGCTACAACTTTATCTAGAGCCATTTTTACAGTTACATCATATAATACAGATGCTTGAACTTTTTCTGCAGCACCTTTATATTGATCACGGATTAGGTCACGAGTTGATTGACCATATACTTTGTCTAAAAGAGCGTTTTGTTTACGGAATTGAGCAGTCATACCGTGGTAAGCTTTCTCAACTTCATTTAAGTCTTTACCAGCAATTGCAGTTTCAAGTGCTTCTCTAGCTGCGTCTAAGTTCTCACCAGCAGTGATAGCATCGATGTAACGCATAGCGCGGTCTTTTTGAACCACTGCGTTTTGTAATTTTGCTTCATATAACCATTTGTCAGTTCCAGTTACTTTTGCAACTGCAGCTTGAGCGTCAGCTAAAGTAGATTTTGCGTAGTTGTAAGCAGCCCAAGGACGAGTTTCCCCATCAGCAGTCCCTTCGATAGAGATAGCCCATTTAAGAACTGTAGCAGCGTCTTCTGCTTTTTTAACTAAAGATGCAACGTCAGTAGAAGCGTCAGCTTGAACTGGGTTAGCTGCTACGAATGCTGTTGCAGCGATAGCTGTAGAAGTAGCGATTTTAATAGCTTTTTTCTTCATAAGATTAGTATTCTCCCTTCAGATATGTAAATATCCTTTTTATTCTAGCAATGAATGAGATCACTGGTTTATATATTTATCCTGTACTCTCATTGCTTACCTAACTAGTAAATTAGTATACTAGAACTTTCTTGTTAATGCAATACTTTCCAAAAAAAGTTTAGTATATTTTCCAATTTGGTAGTTTATTACCAAGATTGGTTTACAAATCTAATAGTATTACAAATATGGATAAATTTCTAGTGTTTTCTATAAAAAAATGCTAAATTTAATATTTTTGTTACATTCTGGCATTTTTTGACGAATATATTATCACTATACTTTTCCAAATCTTCTTTATCCACCATAGACTATATGTTAAGAATTAACACTGTATTCCACTTTTTTTCATAAATATTATAGAGAATTTAAAAGACAAGTAGTAAAATAGGATGAGAGCATCTAGAAAGGTGGATAAATGTTCATGTTTATTGAAAGAAGTAATGTTTCTTATAAAGTATTTGTATTCCTATTATTAACCTGTCTTCTGTTTCTACATATAAATGTTGTTCATGCAACTTCATTTCCTACGATTGTTTCGTCAGCTCCATCCCAAAGTGATCGGCACACTCCAATTGACACCGAGATCACTGTAACCTTTAATGATAAGGTAAAAAATATTTTTTCAACTGGTATTAAACTTTATCAAAAAACGGCATACGGTTTTACAAATGAAATCTCAATAGATGAAATTAGAAGAGATAATAACTCTATAAAAATAATCACTCTTGATCCATTTACCTTTAATAAAGAATATAAAGTTGTAATTCCTGCTTATTCTATTGAACTTGATAATGGCTATTATCCATATGAATATGCCTATACATTTCAAACAAACTATATGGATTTTCATGAATTAATGGTTCTTAATGAACCGAAACTTACTCAATTGTTAACTAACTACTCCCCAAGACAACTAAAGGTGTTTGCGCCTAAGCGTCATATTGATGAACTCCAAATTTTACATAAAGTAAAAGGGAATTTTGAAGATAATCAAACTTCAACAAATGGAGTTACGAATATAGATATAAAGACTAGCGGTAATGAAGTCGATACGGTTCATGTTGATATTAAGAGAGATTCCCAATTAGTTAATAAAGGATTTGCACGAAAATTTAATTATGATGCTAAAACTGGTTCATTAAGTTTTGATATTGGATTTAATAAAATGCCAGGTTACTATGACGTGATTATAAGAGTGTTTAACAAAAATGGTGAAGAGATTGATCGAAAGACGATTAAGTTTGGAACGACTAATGGCAAGCTCATTACAGATATTAAAGAGACCTATAAATACGAAACGGCTGGTAACTCATATACACTACAAGAGCTTCTTGCTGACGAAAAGTTATTCAATACACTTCTTAATGAAAATGAGATTAGAAGTTTAAAGGTTCAGGTGAATACTAGGCCATGATTAACAAGTATCTAAAAACGCTCATACTTACTCCCATCACAATCCTTTTTGTGCTGGGAGTTCTATTTATCCCAACAATCTTCTCGATGACAGAGAATGAATTACCTTTACAAACGACAACTGATTCAAAAAAGGAATGGACCGTGTCCTTTAACATGGAAGTGCACCCTTCAACTGTAAGTTCTAACACCATCTATATAATAGATGAAAGAGATAAAAAGGTTCCTACAAAATTATCAGTTGATAAAAATGGGCAATCAGTGGTGATTGCACCTATAAGATCTTATAAAGAAGGAACTAGATATTATTTATTTATTAAGGAGTCTTTAAGATCAGAGAGGAAACTGTTTTTAAACAAAGACACGATTATGCCTTTTGAGCACGTGAAGGATGAAAAGAATTCTAAAAAGAAGGAAAATGAAACTAAAGCAACTTCAAAGGATAAAGAATCGAAGCTTACAATTAGCGTGAAGCATCACACGTATTTGTCAGAGTTAAAAGCAACTTCTATAGATAACTCAATTTCTAAAATCCTAATAGGTAACAATGAAATGCACTATGATGGAGATAATAAGTACAGTTTAAACCTAGCAGGTGTTAAATCTGGAGACAAACTATCAATTAAAGCATATAATTCCGACAACCGAATTGTAGAGCGCCTAACATATGAAGTGGAATAGGAGATACTATGTTTAAAAAAGGACTGCTTGTGTTTATATTATTGTTTATCATTGGAGCCAATCTTGCGCTATGGCCATATCTATATAAACAATCAAAGGGTGTTAGATCCGACATTGAAACTTCAGAACAGACCGTTAAATCTGAAACCCAAACAGCGAGTCAAAGAGTAGATACTGAAGAAGAAGCTTTAGATGAGGAAGAGACAACTGGATATGAAGAGCAACTTAATGAAGAAACGGAAACTGAGGAAGTAGAATTTAAAGTCGTTGAAATAAAATAAAAAAATTTTATTTCAATGACGAAACTTTTATATACTCGTGAACGTCTATATAGGTACACACTAGCAAATGGGCTTCATGGTTCCATTACCTGTGTGCTTACCTAACTTTTGAGGGTTACTACTTATAGTAGAAACTCTCTTTTTTTAAGCATAAAAAAAATCCCTTCTCTAAAAGAGAAGGGAGAATACTATATGTATCATGTTGATAATGAATATATTATAGCACACATTTAACTATTTGTGGAGATTTTGTATAAATAATATTAATAAAACGTAAAAATAATTAGAATCTATTTACACTTGTAATAGAAATCCCGCAGTTCATTTGACCTACAGGATTCTGTATTATTTAAATTGATATGATGTTTGGGCAGCAGGAAACTTTGTTTTATCCCATACATGATATTGATCCATTTTTAAGTCTGATACTAAGAAATATTCATAAAGCACTCTATCCTTTAGATTTGGAACCGGGTCATCCCAGGTAGCATCCAAGTGATACCATTGGTTATCGAGATTAACCATAATCCATGCGTGTTCCCCTCCATCAGCAGTTCCAGTTACGTATTTTGTTTCAATACCAATTTGTTTTAATAACAGCTGCATGGTCTTGGCATAACCATCACAAACAGCCATATTTTCTATTAGAATTCCATAGATTGTATAGGACTCATGAGGGATAGAATTACCCAAGTAATTCAAATAATCGTACTCAGAGCTTTTTACTACATATTCATAAAATCTTTTAATTTTCTCGTAATCACTTAGATCTTCAGGAATGCTGTTCATTATGCTTTCAACCTGTAGATCTATTTTTTTCTTCTTTTCTTTAATTTCATCTACGGAGTAAACGTAATTAAATTTTATTAAACCACTAGAAGAATACTCACTTCCGTCATAGTAGAAGATATCCGGATTTTCAGCAACAACCTTCTCAAGGGTTGATGATACTATTGAAAAATTTTTGCTAAACTGTTCGTCAAACTTTGCCCTGTCAAATATACGGACTGCTAATTCAGGTACAATAATTGATGTCTTATAGTTTTTAATTGCATTTGCAATTGTTGTATAAAGCTCATCCCTAAGTTCCTGTTCGGTCATTGGCTTTGGCGCAACAGGACTTTCAGAAGATCGTTGAGCTATTTTTTTACATTCAAGCTGTTGTAATTTCTTTTTTGATGGAGTCTCATAGATTAGATGAGTAGGCATTTTCGTTAACCATAGGTTAGCTCCTAATCCATATTGACTTCCGAATTGATTGTCATATCTATAGACAGAATACTCTTCACCTGGTTGTAAAGTTCGAGAAGCTACTAATTTACCATTCTCTCTAGACCAAAGAGTGATAGGTTTAGTAATGGTAACCTTCCCTATTTGACCATCTCTAAGCTTTAATTTCCCCCACCAAATAGCAGTGTTTTCATTAATTCCTTCACATTGATCTGCTGCGCTCACTTGGGATATTCCACTGATAACTAAAAACATTACTGTAATAAATGATAGTAAGACCTTTTTCATATGTGCCCCCTTAGGCGTTGTAATTCTATTACTTTCGACTTAGAGGGGGGTAAATCCTTTATTTTATCGACAAATGCCACGCATTTGTCGAACGCACTTATCTAGACAAAAAAATATCTCCCCGTCCAAATTAATGAACAGGGAGAATACTAATCTATACTCATAGTATAGTCAGAAGGGACTTGTTTTATTCATATTAATTAAAATAGCTCCAAAATTGGTTTTATTTAACTTAGACAAGGGAGCCCTGCGTCTATATAATTTACATGAATTTTAAATAAGGAGAGATACGAGAATGTTGAAAAAAACGATATTAACTAGCCTCGCTTTAACTTCTGCGTTATTGTTTTCGACTGTTCCTGTAAATGCATCAATTGTATCTACTGCTGAAAAGTTATTTCGTAGTGCCGAGAGTTATGCAGGTTCATTGAAATGGGCTATTTCTATAGAAGGAACTGGGGATGGGAAGACAATTCCTTGGAAGTTTTATAATGGAACAAAAGATGCTTATCAAAAAGCAGTATCAGCTGTTTCTAAACTACCAGCTAGTACGACAAAAGCGAATTTACAGAAACGATTAGAAAGTAATGTAAATCTATATATTATTACAACTCCAGGTAAAGTTGGACGTGCAGTTGCTTATATTGATGCAATTACTGCAGGTGAGAAGATTAAACCAAAATAGTGTTGATGATACAACAGAGCAATACTATCATGATTTATCACGTGAATTGAGAAAGCAGGCACATTTGTTGGATCGTGTTTATGGTGAATCGACTCGTCAATTGATTCGCAGTCATTCTAAAGGGGCGGCTGAACAAGCTAAAGCTGATTCATTGTATCCTGTTTCTATTTTTATGTCTCTAAAGAAATTTGAATCTTATATCTCAACACATGCTTTCCAATCAGCTCTGGAGTATAAAGTTGAGATCGAAGCTTTATTTGATGCAGCCATTGCTAATGGAAAAATAAGTGATACTGTTTTAAATTACCTGGATTTCCGATATAAAGACACCCAAACATTGATTCCTAAAATGATTGATTTTTCGTTAGTCGATATGGAGAGGAAATATAGCCAAACGAATCATTTATATAACGGGAAAGAATTTAAAGTAAATGCAGAGGACTTAAATAATTTTGATGTATTTTCAATTAGATTATTTGAAGAAGCTGCATCAGTTACACTCTCATTTTCAACTGGTAACATTTCAGAAGTGGTTTTCACTGGTGAAAGTGTAAGTAGTGCTGAAGTGAACTTGCAAGAGCTTAAAACAAAGCATAACTTAACAAATCTTCCGAATCTTGCTTTTGAGCTAGTTGTTACGGATGAAAATGGTGAACAGAGTAAAGAAACAGGAAAACTATTCGGAGAAACTCCGTTTGTGTTTTCTGGTGGTACGTACTTTAGTGACCAAGGCTATTCAGTTAGAGTCGATCATGACTATAAAGTGTATCCAGGGTCTGAGGGTAGCTCTGTTATTTTTACAGAGAATGAAGAAGCAGGTGGAAATGGGGTAATTATTGAAAAATTAGACCCTAATACCGATTTGGAGAAACTACATGAAGATTCCATTGATTATCTAAAGCATACTCCTGGAATTCCAGAGGATTATGCAGGTCACAATTACTTCGAAGATACGGATATTGAAGTGGTCATGCACCTCATCGTTCAAAAAAGCTACCATTCAGAAGAGATTATTGTTTTTAAAGTGGATGGACAACTCATTAAATTCTATGTACAAGTTGAAGGAACGCATTTAGTAATGGATGTTAGAAGTGACTTATTGAATATGGCAAAAACAATTAACTTTGAATAATAGATTTAGCTGACTCATTCTAGGGTCAACTTTTTTATAGGCACAAAAAAAGGACCGAATTTCATAGTAAAATTCGGTCTAAATATATTGATAGCTCCTAATTGAAGCTATTAAGTTGGAATTTCACATCCTAAGGCTACAGTTTTCACTTTAAGGGAGAATAAAAAGTGCAAACCTTAGAAAAAAGTTCCCTTCAACTTGTTTAAAGAGAAGGGAAAATACTAATCTTGAGGTTATTATAGCACCGAATGTCGAAACGTGTCGATATATGTATTATTTCCTCTAGTGGTAAAAAAAAGAAAAAATGCCATTCACTGTTTTACATGAATGGCACTCCTTCTTTTAATAACGCGGTCTTAATTCACTTACCTTTTGTGCTAGTTTGATGTTGGCTACTGCAATTTCTGCTAGAGTCACATTTGATTTTGCATTGAATTTATTATCTGGAGTTTCAAATAATCCTAGTTTTGTAGCTAATGCTACATAGCCAGTGTAAGGCTTTGTCACATCTCCAGCATCCTCAAATGATAGCTTATAAATATCGTAGTGTTTTGCTGCTTCGTCTAAGCCTAGTGTACGAATATACCAGTAGGCTAATTCTTGCTTCGTGATTTTTTCGTCAACCGGGAATGCTTTTTGACTCGTATCAACAATGTTTTGTTGGGCAGCTAGTTCAATTACATTATATAATTCATGGTCTTTGTTGATATTTTCAAACGTACCTTCTTTTTTACTATCAAAGCGATCAAACTCATAGTAGTTCATAATTGATTTCATTATAATTTCCAGGGCTTCGCCTTTCGTGATTGGTTGGTCCGCATCAAATGTTGCTGGATCTTCTACCTTGATGATTCCCGCTTGGATAAGGTAGTTTAATTCTTTTTCAGCCGTTGGGTGAGAAACTACAACCTCTGAGCCTGGCTCATTATTGTTGTAATAGCTATGCTTCTCCCATTCACCTGTTAGTGCATTGTAATATTCGAACTGGTTTTTGAACTCACGATGGTACATTAATACATAGTCTTTATCATCATATTTAATTTTTGAATAAGCAAGTTTCACATTTAATTGATCAAGGAAAGCTTGGGTTGCTTTTCCCTTGCTAACTGCTTTTTCAACACTTGGCCATTCTTTAATGATTGGTGAATTCGCATTGTAATGTAAGATTTCACCGTCGCTGTTAATACCAATGTTAATTGAATCACCTTGGACAAGGATTCCGTTCTTCACTCTAGGGAAAGACAAATGATAATTACCATCATGTGATTCCATTAACTCCCCAACGAGTGGATAGGAATATTCATGGATGATGGATGGAGAGAACTTTTTAATAGTCTCTATACCAATTTCAAGTGCCTTTTCATACGCTAATTTATTTTTCTTTTCTTCTGCTTTTTCTTTCTCTGTAGTTGTCTCAAGCTTAGAAGCTTGTTCTGCATACATCATATCTCTAGAAACATCGTGGAAGCTTAATACTTCTCCTGTGTTTTTATCAATTTCAATTGATGCCCCGTAACCATGGTTTTTGCTTTGGTACATATAATGAACGTTGTAAATTGTTTTTCCGTAGAACTTGTTTTCATGCTCTGAGATTTCTTCAATACGTAGTTTCGTATTTTCATCTCCAGGCTTTAAAAGTTTTTCAGCAATTGCTTTTGCTTCTTTTTGAGTAATTGGCTTAGTTGTAACATTCATTGGTTCATCTGTGATCATTTTTATCTTCATCTCAGGAAGGTTATCTTTGAATTCTTGTCCTACCAACCACTTGCCATCTTTAGCATTTAAGTTTGTTACCATTGGATCAACACCATATGTTAACTTCACATTAACCGTTTCATTTCGGTAATCGTGTTCAAGCATATACTGTAAGGAAACATCCATGTTTGATTTAACCTTGTCAACCACTGTTTCAAGGCTTAAGATGTTTGCTTTATCTTCATATTTAGCGGATTCCAATTGGTATTGACCACTATATAACTCTACTAATTCACCATTACCCATAATCGTTACATTTAAGCTTTGGTCAAGAATTGGAACTTCATTCTTTAATTTTTCAAAGACAAAACGATATTGAATTGGCTCTGTTAAGTTTCTAGGCATCGGATAATAGAAATCGCGATTGGTTGTTAATTGATAAGCAATGTCAGGATATTGTTCTTTGACAAAGTCCTTCGCAATTTCAAGTGCTTCTTCTTCTGTTACCTTTGCTGGGAAAATTGCATCAGTAACATCAATTGGACGATAGTGGAATGATTGAATAGCTAGGTCTTCTCCAACAAACTCTGCACTACCGTAAAGCTGCTTTCCGTTCATTTCTTTATGGAAAGACAGATTGTATCGAATGATTGCCTCATCATCCTCTGGGTATCTATGTCCTGTGTTTATATGGAAATCCTTCTCTGATAGAAAGTCAAACTTGCCTGGGAAGAGATTTTTCAAGCGTTTAATTAACTCTGCTTTTCCAACCTCTGTTTCTGCGTTCGCAATGGTAATAACGGGTCTATCTTGCAATTGACTAGTAATCTCACTCGCTGCATAGGCTTGTGGAGTTAATAAACTAAGTGAAAGTACCGCTGACATGGACAGTACACTTGCTTTTTTTAGCTTCAAAATGGTTGTTCCCCCTTTTTCTTCTAATCTATTAAATGGTAACATATTCCTTCCAAAAAAATCCAATGACTTTGGGTTTAGTTTATAATTGATTGTTTTTTCTGAATATATGGGTATAAATACCTATATATTAATATATTTTTCCAACCTTTAGTATATATGTACAAGCATAATGATTTATGTGTTTTGTCGATTAAAAAAACTCTTCAAAGAGAAGAGTCTTTTGGAATTCTATGTATGAACTAGTTGATTTAAAGCAGCTGTTGCTACTAATCTTCCGTAATTTCTTGCATTCTCTAATTCTGCCTCTGAAGGCTTTTTCATCTCGTTAGGATCAAGAGTAGCTTTACATATAGCGGAAGCTCCATAAGGAGTTGAAATATCATAATGTTCAGGATTAGGTTGATGAGATATAATTTGCATACCAAAAGCTTGCATAGGTAGTTGAAGGTTTCTTAGAACATTTTCTATTCCCCAGTGAGTATTAGATGTCGTTGCGAAAACTCCTCCAACTTTGCCTCTTAATTCTCCATTAAACCAAACTCCACCTAGTTTAAATAAAAACTCTGACATCTTAGGACTAATATTAGCAAATATTCCAGGAGAGCCCCAGATAATTGCATCTGCCTCTTTTAATTTAGTAATATCAACTTCTTCAACCGATTGAAACACTACTTCAGATCCCTTTACTTGTTTAGCTCCTTCTGCAACTGCTTCACCTAGAATCTTTGTAGTACCATTCATGCTTGCATGTAAAACATAAACTTTCATGATTGTCCCCCTAAATAGATTTTACTAGGATAATTTTAACATATTTTCAATATAATGTATCTAAAATTCCACAAAAAAACTAACGTTGATATTTATGCACGGCTATTGAAATTCACACAACCTAGTATGTATAAGAAAAAGGAGCGAGGAAAAATCCTGCTCCTTTTTGTTGCTATTATGATGAGTCGTTTATCCCGAAGTGAATAAAGGGACTAACGTATATTAATATACTGATTCAACAACAGGTGAACCGTCTTCCTCAATAACAGGATCTTGCTCTTCTTCAACTTCTTCCTCTTCATAAGCCGGAATTGAATCGATTACCTCTAGGTTAAAAAGCTTCCATTCCCCATTAGATAATTTCAACTCGTAAAGCACCTCATGAATCATTGCCTGATGCTCCAAATCTCCCTCGTTCACTTCTGTTTCTGTCACTCGAACAACTGCAATGTCATCTACCACTGCAATCAATTCCATAGCTAGTGTTTCGAAACGAAGGTCATACACCGGAAAATTCTCAAGAGCTAATTCAATATCCCCTTCTCGATAAGGGTACTCTTCATGGAAAATCGTTTTTACTTTTTCAATATCTTCCGTGTTGTATGCATCATTATATTTATCAAAGAAGGTCTTAGCTTCTGATTCAACTTTTAGGAAGTTAGGGTCTTTTCTAATAACTTCAGCATACTTCAGATAAAATACATTCATTAATTCGTCATTAGATAGGAATTCAAATAAGCCGAAAACTTCTTCAACTTTGGCACCAATTATCGCCTGTGACTCGTTGGATTCTATTAACTCTTGTAATTCATCAATCTTCATTTTTGTCGTGATTGGGTAGATTGTTTCATTTAACTCAGTTTGTCCAGGTTGTTTATACTTATCTAGAATTGCCTTACGGGTTGACTGACCATATACACGGTAAAGCAGAGTTGCTTGCTTTCTAATTTCTGCCGAAAGCGAATGGTAGGCTGCTTCCGTTTTATCACTTGTTGGATCATTTATGAATGAAGTTTTGTACACTTCCGTTTTATCTACAATTTTTCGTCCAGAAGTAATGGCATCTATGTAGGCAGTTGCCCGATTATAGTGAATTTCAACATTATTAGAAATGCGCTCTTCTAACTTCTTTTTTTGAGTTGAATTCAACTTTGTAATTGAACTTTTAGCTTTTAAATATGAATCCTTCGTTGCATTAAATACCTGCATATCAGGGTATTTGATTTCATTTGTATGTTCAACTGAGATTTGCCACTTTAAAGCTCCCGCGTGTTTTTCAGCTTCAGTGATAAGTTTTTCCGCTTGAGAAAAAGTTGAAGCCTCTGCTTGAACAACAGGAAACAACGCAGTAAATCCAAGTGTTAGTGCTAATGCTGTTCCAAATTTACGCATGATATCGATCCTCCAATTTCTATCCTAGTAAACTAGTATCTCTACCTTACCTTATATTTACAATCATATCAACAATGTATATTTGGGCATTTTTGGAGGAAGTTAGGGGATTTTGTCGAAACTATTAAGATATAAATAGTTGTTTAGTTTAATAGAACTATAGTATCGTATTTTTTGTAAAATAAACCCTGAAAGACGGAGGAATAAAATGACTAAAAATATTGTAAAGTTTTTGTTAATTGTATCTCTAGTTTTTGGTTTTGCGTTTCAATCTCTACCTACCTTTGCCGAATCAAACGAGGAAGTTGTATATGTTAGCTTAGGAGATTCATTAGCTGCAGGACGCACTCCATTCGGTGAAAATGCGAAGGGGTATCCTGATTTTATCGCTGAGAAGTTTGAGGAAGCTGGTGCTCTCAACTTGTTTGTAAGGGACTATGCTGTAAACGGATACACCACTCAACATGTACTTGATGATTTAAAAAACAATGTAACAAAAGGTGATAAAGGAAGTATCCAAGAGGTACTTAAGCAGGCAACTCATATCACAATTGATATCGGTGCAAATGATTTATTAGCAAACCTTGATCGAACAACAGGTGCAATTGATCAAGTTGGGGTTATTAATACACTTAAATTAGTAGGAAGTAACTTGGCTGAAACAGTAACGATTATTAAGCAATTAAATCCAACTGCCAAGGTCTACTTAATGGGCTATTTTAATGCACTTCCACATTTACCACAGGAAGCTCAGGCTCCGATTGTAATGGGGCTACATGAGCTAAATAAAGTTATCGAAGGTGTTGCCACTTTGTCAGGCTCTACATATGTTGCAACAGAGGAAACGGTAGCAGCGAACATTGAGTTTTTACCAAATCCGAAGGACATTCATTTAAGTGAGGAAGGTTATAAAGCGGTAGCAGAGTTATTCTGGAATGTGATGAAGCCGGAAGTGAAAGAGGAACCATTACCTGTTCCAGCTCCAGTTGTTGAAGATAAAGAAGTGCCTGTTGTGTATTGGGATGGGTTACTGCTTAAAAAAGGACAGATTGGTAAAGTTGAAGTTGTAAAGCCTATTAACCTATGGAAGCGTGATGGTGCTACACTTGTATTTGAAAGAGTATTGCAACCAGGTGAACATTATCGTGTGTATCGTTCGGACGATTTATATGGGGGACAATATGGTTTAGGTAATGGATATTATGTTACGAAGATGGAAGGGTATATTAACTATCAGACGCCTTCTAAGGCTAAATTACAGTTATTAAATAACTAGAGAAGATTGTATATCGAATTGAAGTCCAAATCTTATAGGGATTTGGGCTTTTTTATGCTTGTTGTTTTTTAGATTTCACATAATAGTGAGCACAATAATATTGTTTATCGGGAACAATATGCTAGATGATTTGAGTGAGATTGTCTTTTATAACACTCCTATCGGACATTTCCCTTGATATGTTGGTGCAAATTGGCTTCGATAATGCTTCTCTAAGACTTTTCGCTTGTTATCTCGTTACAAAATGGCTTTGATAACGCTCCTCTAAGACTTTTCGCTTGTTATCTCGTTACAAAATGGCTTTGATAACGCTCCTCTAAGACTTTTCGCTTGATATCTCGTTACAAATAGCTTTGATAACGCTCCTCTAAGACTTTTCGCTTGATATCTCGTTACAAATGGCTTTGATAACGCTCCTCTAAGACTTTTCGCTTGATATCTCGTCACAAATGGCTTTGATAACGACCCTCTAAGACTTTTCGCTTGTTACCTCGTTACAAAATGGCTTTGATAACGCTCCTCTAAGACTTTTCGCTTGATATCTCGTTACAAATAGCTTTGATAGCGCCCCTCTATTATTTTTCGCAAGTTATCTCGTTACAAAATGGCTTTGATAACTCCTCATTAACATTCGGACTTCAAGTTAAATACACAATGTCTATGATAACTGTTCTTAACTTTCGGTAGCTATTCCATCTAAGATTTCAAAAGTTTTCAAACTACCTTTTTCACATTTTGTCCACAACTTACCTCTCCTAGCTCAGCTTTTTATTTCACTCTCGTATATTCTCCCCTACTCCCGTCAACAATGGTGCTAGGAGGTGATTTTGATGGTACGAAATCTCTTGATTCTTGGAATTGTTTTAGAGCTTATTGTATTTTCTACGATTATCATATTAGATTCAGAAACGAAGACAGCTGCTCATTCTCCATATAAGGAAATGTCTCCTTATGAGGTAAAAGCTGTTTCTGGTGAATTTTTAACTAAGCAAGCTTTGCCCGTTAGTCAGAATTCTGTAGCACTTGTTGATATAAAGGCTACGTATCAGGAACGGTTTAAAAAGTTAGAAGATAAAACGAACAATGAACTGCAACAAATTGCAGATAGGGCATATGAAGAATATGTACAGGGTGACCAGGATCTCGTAAGTTTGTTATCTATGACAAAATACGCGAACGAACTTAAAATGCTGGAAATTGAAACAGATGAAGCCTTTTATCATATTTATGATGAGTTATCGAGAGAACTTGTGAATAACGGATATTCTGATTCGGAGGCTATTGAGTTTAAATCAGAGTATGAGGCAAAGAAGAAGGAACAAGTGAAAGAGATATTAAAAATGGCTACTTCTGAATTAAATGGTAATTAGAAATGGTACCTGCTACTCTAAGTGGTTTTAGGTACCTTTCTTGCTTACTCAGCTTCATTTTTGCTTACTCTTCGATCAAATGGGTCTAACCAAAGCGATAATTTAGTCGAGGAGAACCAATCTTTTTTATTAGTGGTTATTCTATGCATTTGCTCTTTTACTATTTCTGCTGGTATTGATATTCGCATAACCAGATAGTTTCCAAAGATTATTAGCGTGTATTTAGATCTTATTGGATAGACTTTCTTTATGTGATGATAGCTTATCCACACGCACTCCTTGTTGTATGGATTATGGGTTGGAATAAAATAAAGATTTTCTTGGGGCTTAATGAGTATTGGGGCCCTTTGTGAGAAAGAAGGCATCTCTATAATTACTGTTCGTCTAGATTCATAAAGTGAGTTACCTTTTAAATAGGATTCCTTAATAATATTTATTGTAGACTTCGTGCAGTATAGTTCTTTATTAACTGTCACTATTTTTGTAAAACCATTTTTAATAGGAATTAGTGCGATTGTTTGATCACAGATTATGTAGGTTGTGATTATTTTCATTGTGCCTCCGCCGTATTAAGTTTTCTGATACGGGACTATTATACTAATTTAAAAATATAGAAAAATGTGATAATTATCTCAATTCTACTATCACTTATGTCTATTTTGTGACAAAACTTTTTGAGGTTTGAAAGGGAAGGTTGCATCGCTATGTTTGAATTAAACTATGGCATTCTGTTGGGTATGGATAAACAACAGCATTTCCTACTGTTTTTGTTTTGTTCACTATTAGCCGGGGGAATTGTAAGCATAATGTCATCTGTAGAAAATTTAAAAAGAAACGTAAGCTTTATATGGTTTGCCCTAATTTTTATAGGAATGATTGAAGAATATCGACAGCTTTTCATTTGGCATCGCAGTGCTGAGTTTTTTGATGCCATTGCGAATTTATTGGGAGCAACTACTGGATTTATTTTAATTCTGTTATTTAGGTTTATTTTTTCCAAAGGTAAAAAAGATACAACGGTATATTCTTCCGGATTCCTCTTTCCACTTTATTTTTTTATATTGATCCCTTGCTTTGTAGGCTTATGGATATTGAATCAAGTACCTTTTTATTTCTAAATTACCATTTAAATTAATCATACTTTACCCCGAAAATAGCCAAAATATCTTTGTCTTCTAAGAAAAGAAGGTGAAACTTTGAAAAACGATCCAATTAGGAGGCTGTTTATGGGAATATTGAGTGGAAATCCAAAAGAAGAGCCAATGCATTATGGTGAGGTATTTACAGTTTGGTCACACCTACTTGCAGCAAAAAGCATGGTTGCAGGGTATCAAACACTGTTCAACCACGCAGGTGATGATGATTTAAAGAAGCTTATTTCAGATATAATTGATAATGGTATTAGACCTGAGATAAAAGAGCTTGAAACTGTTTTAAAGGATAATGGTGTAGCACTTCCTCCGGCACCACCTGAGCGCCCTGATGCTTGTGTTGATCATATTCCTCCAGGGGCAAGAGTGACAGACCCTGAAATTGCGGCAACTCTAGCTGCGGATAATGCAGCTGGACTTGTAGGTTGCAGTGCAGCTATGGGGAAATGTATCCGTGAAGATATTGCAGCAATGTTTGGACAGTTCCATATGCAAAAAGCGCAATTTGGCTTACGCATTCTAAGAATGAACAAAGAAAAAGGCTGGTTAATTCCACCACCACTTCATTTAAATACTGCTGATCATTGCTAATTTTTAAAGCGCCCTAGTTGGCGCTTTTTTGTATATTATCTTACGTTTTATGGAACGTTAGTACTAAAAACGTGGTGAAAAGTATGCTTTTTCAAAAACATCAAGTTGTTACCAAACATGGACTATTGATGGCCATTTTAACGATTAATAAAAAAGTGTTTGCAGAAGAGTTTTCTTTGGAGAATGGAAATATACCTAGTGAAAATGCTCAACTTAAGAGTGCAGCCTTGGATTTTTTAGAAAAGAACTATCCTACTCTACAAATAAAAGTGGTAAGAATTATGGTTGGAAAAGTTCCTTTTGTTACTTTTCATATACAAAGCTAGGTAGACTCATTTACGGTTTGAATTAACAATTAAATTACCTTTTAAAAATACCCTCTAATTGGTACTATATAGATAGTAGAATCACTTTTGAGGGGTAGATATATGATAGATTTAAAGACTCTTATAAAGAATAATCTTGATGCTAGCCCTCATGTTGCTGATGAGCTTGTAGAGCTTACAACAATTCGAAATAAGGCTAGGTTATATCGATACTTACAAAATCCAGAGTGTGAGATAGATTGCTTTGACAGTTTGCTAAGAATGGTTAGGCACCTGTTCCCGGATGAGGAATTTGAAATTATGGATGCCTATATTCGTACCTTGGATCCTAATCAAGTCCTCGCCCGCCATAGCTTAGAATATGCTGATCGCAATCGTCTAGATGGGTTATATGACTATATGTTGAACAAACTCAAGAGCAGTAACCATCGTGAAAGCCAGGATTGGGGTAGACTGCACGAGATTGAGTATAAGAGAGCAAGAAGGGAAATTTCTAATCAGAACTTCCCGGATTTAATACACCAAATGAAGTTTAAGTCTCCAGAAATGAGAGTATATAGCCAGATTACTCTTATGTATTGTTATTATGACATGAGAAAAATTCAAAAGATGAAAGAAGCTGCTCCAATCATTCAAAAACAAATAAGCAAATTAAAATCTCCGTTTATTCGAACTAGTTTCATGTTAAGAATGGCTTTGGTAATGACAGGTGTAAGCTACCATTTAGGTAAAATGGAAAACATCAGGTTATATGGACAGATAATCCTTGACCGGCCAGGGGAAATACGTTTAAAAGGGCTAGTTCATCAGTTTATCGGTAATTCCTATATTTTTTCAAATTACGAGCGATCATTATATCATTTCACTAAAGCGGAAGAATACTGCAGCAATGAAAGCTTAGCTCTTGGTATAAAAAGAAGTCGGAACTTTTTGGCAAATTACTGGGGGAAGATACCTCCCTATTTAGACTATGTTAGTAAGGAAATTCCAGATATACATGAGGTTGTCTTTCACCATATCAGGTCTGGGAGAATGATCGATGCCCTAAATCTATTAAAATCAACTAAATTTGAGGATTTAACCTTAAGTCAAAAAGGGTTTCATATGTTTTATAAGGGAATTGCCTTAAATGACCGGGATTGTTTGTTCAAATCTATCGAATATTTCACACAAGCAAATGAGAGGTTTTATATAAACTTACCTTTGCTTGAACTTGAGAGGATTGGAGAAAATCCAGAGATTGTTAGAGCTTTAAGGCTTAGTTAGAAAAAGGTATCAAGCGCATCGTGTAATGGCGCTTGATACCTTCTTTATTTTCCAAAGGATGATAGGAATTTAACACGATCACCCATGGGTGGAACATTATTATCAACTAGTGAAATCTCAAGGACAGCTGGACCGTTTAAATTTATAAGTTGGCTGATAGAGTTGAGATTAATATCTTCTAATGCATCCACTCGATAGCTTGGGATTCCCATTGCTTTCGCCATCGCCGCAATATTGACTTGCTCTTGTTCAAAACTTGGATGAGATCTTTTGTATTGCAGAGAGTGTCCGTGATACACCATTCCAAGACGTGCATTGTTCATGACGATGAATAGGATGGGGAGTTGATACTCTTTTGCCGTTAAAATTTCCATCCCGTGCATGAAGAAGCAACCGTCACCGGTAATACATGCTACAGGTCGGTCTGGTTCTGCAAGCTTCGAGCCTATGGCTGCACCAATCCCACTACCCATTGCTCCGAAATGGACGTTGATATCGAATGTATCAGACTCTAGTACATTCATATGGTGAATGACGTAGGACATAAACTCACCGATGTCTATCGTGTAACGGGTTGATGTTGGTAAATATTCTTGTAGTTTTAGCAGTACATTTTGAGTGTTGTACTCTTGGGATGTGTTGTTTGTTTTTGGCTCTCCTTTTGTTAGAAGTTCTCTCGTTAAACCCATGGATTTTAGTTCTTCGTTTAGGAAAAGTAGACTTAAGTTCACGTCACCATGAATTGGAATGTCAATATCGTATTTCCGGTTGAAAACAGTCTTATCAATATCTATTTGAATTGTAAAACGATTCTTCGTTAGATTAGGATTCCAGTTGTTTGTTGCTGTCTCACCTAAACTCGAGCCTAAGATAAGTAGTGCGTCGCCTTCACCATCATTAATGAGTTCTGATGCTATCTCATGACCGGCGAAACCGAATACACCGGCTAAGAGAGGATGTTCCTGTGGAATGAGTCCTTTTGCTTGTGGCGTCGTAATGATTGGCCAATTTAACAGCTCTGCTAGCTCAAGCACCTGATCAACTGCCCACCGCACACCTTGTCCGACAAAGATATAACCATTTCTCTTTACTAAGGCTTGAGCAGTTTTAGCAATGGTTGTTGCATCTGGGACAATTGGTTTATGTTTTGGAAACCTAGGTATTGGCAGCTTTTGAATCTGGGTAAGTTGTACATCAATAGGCATAGCGATATGTACTGGGCCTGGGACACCAGAAAGTGCAATTTCTGTTGCTTTTACCACTTCGTTTAAAAGGTCTTCGGCTTTTGTTACAGTTGTACTATATTTTGTGACATGCCGGAACACTGGTTCAGCATCAAGTTCCTGTGATGCGTTGAGGCCAACTGTATTGACTGGTACTGCTCCTGTGATGAAAAGAATAGGTAAGTGCTCACGCATCGCATTGGCTGCTCCTGTTACTAGGTTTGTTCCACCAGGACCACTACAGCCGATACTTACAGCTAGTTGATTAGAGTATTTTGCATAGGACGCAGCCATGTATGATGCTGCTCCTTCATGCTTTGTGACGATGGGTGTAATTTCTCTCATGTCATATAATTCATCAAAAAAGGCATTCACAGAGCCTGCAGGTATCCCAAAAATAGTTGTTACTCCACCACTTTTTAAGTATTCAAGTACCGCACGTACAGCTTTCATGTATTTTCCTCCTTTGAGTGGGATGGGAATTGGTGCTTTGTAGGTCACAAACTGAATTATGTGACCTCATTTCCCGAAATCCTCTATTTCCCAGAACGTAAAGCCGTTTATGTGCCCTAACTACCTAAATTCGGGGATCTAAGGGCACATAAAACTCTATTCCTCTTAAACTACCAATTACAAACAACGTAAACTAAGCCTTATTAAGAACCTCTTCTTTACTCAAATACTTCTCAACTAAATCTTCCGCCTTTAAAGGTGGACTAAAGAAATAGCCTTGAACAAGTCGGCAGCCTTTAGATGAAAGAAATTCTACCTGTTCTTTTGTCTCTACACCTTCTGCAATAACATTCAAATTCATATTTTGCCCCAGCGTAATGATCGTGTTGGTTATGGCAGCATTGTTTGTATCGTTCATTACATCATCAATAAATGACTTATCGATCTTCAATGTCTTGATAGGGAAGTTTTTAAGATAACCCAATGATGAATACCCAGTCCCGAAATCATCAATCGAAATATTGATCCCTAAGCCCTTAAGCTGATCCATTGTTTTCATCGTAGCTTCTGTATTTTTTACAATAATGTTCTCTGTTAATTCGAGCTCTAGAAGCTCTGGCCTAAAACCTGTTTCTTTTAAAACTTGTTGTACCATTGAAACTAGGTTACGTTGCTCAAACTGTCGTACCGATAAATTCACTGAAAGACTTAGCCCACCATGTCTCTGTTCCTGCCATTGTTTCACTTGTTTACTCGCATGGCGGAGTACCCATTCACCAATCGGTATAATTAAGCCTGTTTCTTCTGCCATCGGGATAAATTCAGCTGGAGAAACAAGTCCTCTTACTGGATGATTCCAACGCAACAATGCCTCAACACCAAACATTTTTCCCGTCTCTGTATTTACTTGTGGTTGATAGTAAATGCTGAACTCTTGATTTTCCAATGCTCGATAGAGATCATTTTCTAGTTTGACACTTTCAAATGTACGATTCTCCATCCCGTTCGTGTAAAATTGATAGTTATTTCCACCGAACTCTTTCGCTTTATACATAGCGGTATCCGCATTTTTTAAAAGGTCATCTGTATTTTCGCCTCCACCTGGATACAACGAAATACCAATACTTGTTTTAATAAAAACTTCTTCTCCATTTAACCTAAAGGGTTTTACAAATGCTTCGAGTACCTGCTCAGCATAAGATATCACTTGTTCTTCATAATCAATTGACGGGAGGATGATTGTGAACTCATCTCCGCCCTGTCTCGATACAGTATCCCCGATTTGACTACAAGCCGTTAATCGACGAGCTACCTCCTGCAACAGTTGATCCCCAGCATTATGACCAAGCGTGTCATTGATTACCTTGAAACGATCTAAATCCAGAACTAGTACCGCTAGCTTTTTATTATTTCGACTTGCATACGTTAACCCTTGGTTTAAGCGGTCTTTAAATAGGATTCGATTTGGTAACTCTGTTAACGTATCATAATAGGCATGGTATTTTATCTTCTCTTCCATACTTTTACGGGAGGAAACATCTTTGAAAGTGACAACATACCCCACAATTTGATTCTCTTCTTTAATGGATGCAATCACGTATTCAACCGGAATATGGGTTCCATCCTTTTTATAGAACCTCTCATCCATATCGTATTTTTTGTGATTTTTTTGTAGGTAGGTTTCAAATGAAACTTCACAACTACTCTTTCCTTTTTTCTTTCTTGAAAAAATCGTGTCATAACATAGACCGATTAATTCTTCCATTTGATATCCTAGCATTTTTGCTCCAGAAGGGTTACAGAAAGTAATTTTGCCATCTAGATTTAAGCCAAAGATACCTTCTCCCGCTGAGTTGAGGATTAATTCTTTTTCACGACTTAACCGTTGTAACTCATTAACTATGCTTTTTAATTCTTCGTTTTTCTTAGTGATTTCAGATGTTCTTTCAGCAATAATTAATTCTTGCTTTTCCATATACAACATACTTGATAGTGTTAATGCAGTTGCATCAGCAATGGATTGAGCCAGTTGCATTGAGGCTTCAGGATAGACTTGTCCTGGTTCTACTAGATTAACAACTGGTATGGTCCCAAGTACTTCCCCCATTGCAACGAGTGGCATCATGTATATTCCCTTTATACCAAAGTTACGGCAGGCTTCATGATTGGGCCTCGGATCCTTTGATACATCTGGGACTAGGACAGCTTGTTTCGTACGGATAACTTCTTGGAATAAAGCATCTTCGCGATAATCAATCATGATTTCATTGTGAGTCTTCTTCCAGTCATCTTCTTTCCAATCACTATCTTTGCTTAATTTAGCTGGTTTTAGGCCTTTTTTAGCGACAGGTTCAAGTAAATGCGCCCCAATGTTTGGATTTTTTAAGACACGTCCAATATAACTGAAACATGTATCCATTACTTCCTGTAGTGTGGAACACATAGATAGGTCACGAGTTACATCAAGAAGTAATTGCTTTTCCGAAAGAAGGTTCTCTTTTCGACTTAAATCATTTGCATTCCTTAACGCAACAGCAGCCATATTTACAAAAGCTTCAACCGTTTGTATTTCTTGGATTGTTAAATTCATTGGGATACCGTAATCAAATAAAAAGACAAGTCCAAAAAGCTCATTTTCATAAGAAATAGGTACTCCGAGTAATGATTTAATTTGGAATGCTTCAACAGCCCTCCGATCAGGACGATCATCTCTTGATGTATCTGGAATATAAATTGCCTCTTGTGTTTCAATTACCTCTTTAGCTAGGAAATCGATTGACGGATCGACAACATGCATATCGATTGTCATTCCATTTATAACTTCCGGCTTACTAACATAGCCTCTATAAGTACCATCAGCTTGTGGTAGATAAATCCCAACCGAGTCACATTTAACGATTTCTTCAGATATAGCTGTCACCACATGTTGTAAAACTTCCTTCAAATCTAACTTTGTGTTTATTAATTTCGTTATCGTTGCAAGTCGTGAATACCTCGTTTGCTCTCCCGACATTCCTTTACCTCCTCGAACTGATAATACTTTCAGGTCCCTTATGAGTTCTTAAATATCTTACACACTCTTATTTCTCATCAAAATTCGACATTTTCAGGTTAAAAAAAATAAGATAATATGAATTTTTAAATTTATTTTTCCAATAGAGTAAAATATTGTATTATCTCTTATATCTATACATTTAAACGAATCTAATTATTTTTCAAGTACTTTTCTTAAGGTTTGTATATAATTGATACAATTGTACTATTTTTTTAAAATATTGATAGGTACATAGTTTTATTGGTACACCATGTCTTTTTATCCACTAAAAGGCATTTATTTGTTTTCTAATATACCTTTACTTAAATAAAAGAAAGGCGTCTACATAGTAGACGCTAATTCTGGGTAGTTGTTAAGAACTCGATTGCTTTTATATTTTGTTTGATATTGTTCTTAATTCTATCGATCTCTTTAAGGTTTTGAGATAACTCACATTCTTTTGTTGCTAGATACGCCAAAGAGTTTATATCTTCATAAATAACGCTAAATGCCTCTTGCATTGTATTATTAAGCTTTAATCTCTTATATGCCATACTGCAACACATCCTTTATTTTAATTAGGATAAATTAAGCATTATAACTTGCTAATGGTTTGTAGATTGGTGGTAACTCCGCTACTAGACCTAGTGAGCTTGGTTTGTAGATTGGTGGTAGTTCTGCTACTAATTTAACTGAACTTGGTTTATAAATAGGTGGTAGTTCTGCTACTAAACCTAGTGAGTTTGGTTTGTAGATTGGTGGTAGTTCTGCTACTAGACCTAGTGAGCTTGGTTTGTAGATTGGTGGTAATTCTGCTACTAGACCTAGTGAGCTTGGTTTGTAGATTGGTGGTAATTCTGCTACTAGACCTAGTGAACTTGGTTTGTAGATTGGTGGTAGTTCTGCTACTAATTTTAATGAATTGGGTTTGTAGATTGGCGGTAATTCTGCTAATTCTACAGCATTTGGTTGGTAAATCGGTGGTAACTCTGCTACATTTTTATTAATGGCACTAGCTCCAAAAGAAAAACCGACAGCCAAAACAGTTAATGATAGACCTGTAAATAGTAATTTTTTCATAGTAACACTCCGTTTCTTTTTACCCATCTAAGGGATAAAATAGTAGTTAATTGATTTAACTGTATTATATAAGAACTATAAAAAACGTGAATTCCTTGTTTATAAGGTTTTCTGTCACTAGATTAGTAGCAATCTACAAAATCCTCTTCAAAATGAGAAAAAATATTGATGTATCAATAATGGGGTGAAAAAGTTGGATTTCACGAAAATCGGTGAAGAAATACGAAATTTACGGAAGTCACTAGGGATGTCACAGGTTGAATTAGCAAAGGGGATTTGTACACAATCACAGATTAGCGTAATAGAGAAGGGTGAGGTTTATCCACTTGCGTCCACACTCTATTTAATCTCTCAAAAACTAGGGGTAGATATCAACTATTTCTATGAGATTGCTAGCACCCCGAAGGTTGACTATGTAAACGAAGTAGCCCACCAGTTTAGGCAAGCAAGACGAGAGATGAAATATGACTTAATTAGAGACATAGTGAAAGCAGAAAAAAATAATCCTTTATTTAAAAATATACGAAAAAATAAACAGTTAATCTTATGGCATGAAGGAATATGTGAGTATGAGATGAATAAGAATCCCGAGTTGGCCAAAGAATTACTATTTGAAGCAATACAGTTAACACATTCTACAGACAAGGTATTTAATGAACGCGAAATTGAAATCTATAATTCAATTGCCGTGATTCATTTTAATGATCATGAAAATGAAAAAGTGATTGAGATTTATGATATGGTACTTCCACATTTGGAGAGGATACCTTATCCTCATGACGTTACCATTAAATCAAGGATTCTGTATAACAAAGCAAAAGCTTTAACACGTCTTTCAAGATTTGAGGAATCCAACCATTCTTGTAAGCAGGCGATTGATTGGTGTTTGAAAACAGATAATATGTATGTGTTTGGAGATTTGTATTATCATACTGGTTACAATTATGAAATGCTCGAGAATTACATAACTGCTTTGAGGTATATGGAAAATGCGAAGAAAATTTTTGAGTTACGGCTTGAGGATAGACATATTCCGTATATTGAGCAAAGGATTATTAATATAAGAGAGAAAATTGGGAGTCAAACGAGGGTTTGACTCTTTTATTGTTGTGGGGAAAGTTCTTTATTGAGTTCAATTTGTACTCATGCGAGTATTCATGTGAATTACGCTAGTATTTTAGCGATTTAGACGAGTATTTTGGTCATCTAAGCGAGTATTATCTAATTACCGCGAGTATTTCGATAGGTTCCACGAGTATCGCAATAACTTATGGTTATTTTACTCGTTACATTGTGGTTCTGCTTTTCAAGTATTGAAAAATGACACCATAACAGGTGCCATTTTGTCGTTTGAACACAATTTCCGCATTTCAACATTCCTCGTTACTCCACTTTATCCAAATTCGCTTCATCCTTGTAACCATGTTCTCCAATTACCTCATAGGTTTCTTTAACAAGTCCCATTGCAGGAGCAAAGTAGCGAGTGTAGATCGTATCAGCACCTGCAACTTCATCTGTAGTTTTTTGAATAGCAATGACTTTCTCGAATGTTCCCTTAGGTACTGTGATAGTAAGATTTTCATCAATTACCTGCCACTCAGCTTGTCCATCTTCTAAATCTATAAATATTTCTGGGAATTCCATCGGCACAAAAGCTTCAATTAACTCAGGGCTTTGCCTCCCTGCTGCTTCATGTACAAGGGCATACTCATCATTCGTCCATCTATAGATTTGAGTAGTTGGTGCCCCGCTTAGAGATACTATGACTTGAACATACTCTTCATTTTCAGCAACAATTTCATGTACATAGATTTCCTCACCTGAATTCGTATATGTTCGTTTCTCTC
Organism: Cytobacillus suaedae; assembly: GCA_014960805.1. Lineage (GTDB taxonomy): Bacteria > Bacillota > Bacilli > Bacillales > Bacillaceae_L > Bacillus_BV > Bacillus_BV suaedae. The sequence goes on from CP063163.1 coordinate 4,141,896, forward strand.
CTACCTTTGGACGGTACTCTTTAAAATTTCCTTGTTTTAGTTCCACGACTTCCTTTGATTCTTTAGGTTTCTCTTGTGGGGGAGTTTCAGCTTTTTCCTCGACCTGCTGAGCTGGTGGAGGAGAACACCCGACAAGTAGAAGTATGGAAAACAATATGCATAACCTCAATTTCACTTGAATTCTCCTCCTTCTACCACGGCTTCAAGATATAGTTAAAACTATCTTTTTCATAAATGGTTTTTTGACGTTTTTTATCAAATACCGAGATAGCAGAATTTATTGAAAAAGCATATCTTAATGCATCAATTTCATTCGAAAAAGTAGCTAACCGCTCATTATTACTTCCATACACTTCAAAAACAGCAAAATAAGCTTCAATTCCTTTAGCCAGTGCCCTAGCTGCTTCTTCTTGATAGCTCTCTGTTTTTATCAATTTCTCTTCATGACGATTAATCATATAGCCAAGTTCCACTAATATTGAAGGCATTTGTGCATTTCGGATAACATAAAAGCTTTGGTCAGAGTGTATTTTCCGATCAGGAAGACGTAAAGAATCTACTAGTATTGGATGAACAACTTCTGCAAGTCGTTTGTTTTCAGACAAATACTTTATTTGAAATGGATCATGCGGATATTCAGTCTTTCCGTGTTTTACTCCATCGTAATAATAGGTTTCGATCCCTCTTCTAAATGGATTAGTTGGGTGAGCATTGTGGTGAATTGAAATAAAAATACTATGGTTGTTATTGTTTTCAGCAAATGCATTCGCCATTTTCATCCGCACATCGAAATCACCACCATCTGTGGTCCCGTCATCTTTTTTCAGATAAGGGGCAAACTCCATGTCTGTTGTGCGAGTTAGATGCACTTTTATGTCTGTCGGTTTTAATATCTCTTGTAGTTTCAATGCTACTAAGAGGTTCGCATCCTTTTCACAAAATCCGGTTGCTGACCCTGAATAGCCACAAGTTCCACTATACTTGCCACCATGACCAACATCAATAATGACCGTCTTTTCAGCATAGTATGTAACTGGAAATAGAAAAAAGATGAATAATGCTAGGAATAACAATTTTTTTGACAACCTTCCCACCCCCTACTACAAGTCTCTATCTTTTCTCTCATTTTAAACATAACGAGGTAAAAATAAAAGGAGAGATAAAAAATTGGGGCCTGACCCCCGGTGCGTTAATGCGTTAACGCGGTGGGGGTCAGGCCCCGTGTATGATTATTTCAATTGTTTTCAAGTATTTCGTCAGGGTTTGAGCGGAGGTATCCTGCTCCATGTTTACCGTCACGGAAGTATCCGTCTACGGCCGTTCCATCTTCACGAACATATCCTTGAACATAGTGTGGTTTTACATAATGAAGGTTTAGTGGCTTCATTTGGAATTTATTCGACAAACATAATGGATCGTAGTGTTGGAAGATTGTTTCATTTCCAAAACAGGATGAAGTGTCAAATGTATTTATTGGCGAATAGTTATGCTCATATCGATCTGTGTTGCGAGAAATATCAAGTGAATCTAGTGGATCCGTAAAATCAAATGGTTGATTCGAAAATTCGTTCATTACTCATTTCCTCCTCTTCAAAAAAACATAGCATTGTTTGCAGCTCTTCGACCGCTTCTTTTAAACATTCTTCATACTGATGATCCTCGTGTAACTGGTTCTCTTTTTGAATCATTTCCGTGTTTATGGATTGTATGAATTTATCTGTTTTCTCTTGGAACTGAGTTAATGATTCAGCCTTAATTTTTCGAATGGCATCATCTACATAAGAAAGTACACCATTTGAAAAGTTTTCTTTAACATTTGCAAGTTGTTTTTCAGTTTCTAATAGTATTTTTGGTTTTATTTGTTCAAGTTGAGATTTTATTAGTTTTCGCTGTAGGAATGGTAATCCCGCCATACCGATTATTGGTATAAGTATTGGCCCACCTAAAAGTAAAGCCAATGCACTTGCTCCACCGACAAGTAGTCCGGATGTAACAACGGGATCACCCTTTTTCCCAAGTCCTACCTTAACTTGTCCCTCATATTGAAGACCTAGTCCATTGCCCGTTCTAATAAGAACCTGTTCCTCAAATGATTGAGATAAACCGTTTGAAATTTCTATTTCAAGCTTTCCTAAAAGGTCGTGAATATGTGGTGTATATTTTTCTATCCATGTTTTTAGTCGTTTTTTTATAAAGTTCGGTATTTGTTTTTCAATAAAATGACCAATGTCATTCCCACTATATAGCTCTATTTGTTCTTCAATCTCCTCTAACAAAGTGTCAAAAAAGTGATCGATTGATTTATATACCATCATATTTATCTCATTTTGTCTATCAGATATATAGTTTGATAACATCTCTTCTCTCTCACCTTGAGATTGTTTCCATGTCTCAATGTTGTCAAGCTCTACCTGTAGTTCTTGCTTTGATTTGTTTTGAAGCGATTGCTGGTAGGATACATCTGAAATAGTATCCACTAACAAATGAGAGATGCGTACTTTATAACGCTTTAGTTTTTCATTTCCTCTAGAGCCACTTGATATTAGTTCATTAATTTTTGCTTCAATTACTTGAAGTCCTGATATTTCAGTTAATTCTTCATCTTCTTCTACTCTTCCTTCTAAGGCTTCAATTGCAGATAGAGGTAACACTTCTATATCAGAGAACTCAGGGATACTTTTTAATCTTTGCTCCATACTTACTAAGGTTGCACTGATATCTTCTTCGTTGAGTCGGTCAACGAAATTTGCTATAAAAACAATCCGATCGATGCCTTGCTTTAGGATCGTTTCTGTTAAAAATTTATACTCAGATTTTTTTACTGGAGCAGTAAGGTTAAGAATAAAAAGGACAGCATCCGCTTTTGGTATAAACTGATAGGTCACATTGGCACGTAATTGATTTATATCATTAACTCCAGGTGTGTCTATCAATACAACTTTATTCTTGAGTAAAGGAGAAGCCACATTCATTTGCAAATAAGAAATATCGTCTGGGTTAAATGTGCTGGAAGCTATATAATCCTCTAATATTTCTTTTGAAAGTTCCTTGGATTCTTTTTCTCCATTTTTCTTATAAACAGTCAATTGGCGCTGTTCTCCCCACATTGCCGCATTGATGGTCGCTGTTGTTGGCGTTACACCAACAGGCATAAGCTCTTCACCAAGTAAGGCATTAACAAAGGTTGACTTTCCATTTTTGAACTCCCCAACGGTAACAATAGTGTAGAAGTCATTTTCGATATCTTGAAGAATCTCATTGATCTTATTATCGTGACTATTCGAGTTGACTGTATGGAGTACTTCTTTTATTTTATAAAGCTTATTCCTCAACTCTTGTTTTTGAAGTTCATAACTCATTATAAAAGCACACCTACTTTATCTACTTGAATTTGACTTTCTTCTAAAGAATGAATCATTTCTTTAAGAGATTTCTCTTGTTGGTCTAACCTTTTTAAAGAATCTTCTATCTCCTGTTCTGTTAGTTTATTATTTTTAGTTAAAATATCTAATTGCTGTTCACTTTCTTTAATTTGCTGTTCTACTTGCTCGTTGTACTCTGTATTTACTTTTTCACAAATAGTTGCCCATTGTTTTTCAAAGTTTTCTAGTTTCTCTCGAATAGGCTTATGAAAACGGCGATCCAACTCTTCCTTCATGTCATGATAAACACGGTCAAATCCTGTAATCCAGTCGCCGATTGCTTGCAGGCCTTGGAATATAACCATGCCAACAAACGCTATACCCCCTACAATAATTCCTACAAAACCACCAGTTAGTATTGTCATAGCAAGAAATACTGGTAATTTTTCAATAAAGCTCCCATTAATCATTGAAGGAATATATCTTGATATAAAGTCATTATCCTGGTTAGAGGAACTGGATGATAAAAGAACCTTTCGATACTGCTCTGCAAACTTGTCAAGATGCTGATCCAACTGTTTATTTTCAACTTGAATGGTACCTATTATTACGTGTTTGATTTTTTCTTCCATTTTCTCATGTAAATTCTTTTCTAACGGAGCAATCTCATTTTCAATTTTCCTTCTAACACTATCAATGTTACATCCTTTATAATAACTAGTCTCGAACGTACTATCTGCCGTTCTAGCAATCTTCCTTAGTTCTCCTTCATACCAACGCTTTATTTCCTGTCCCTGTTGTTGAAGTCTAAAATTAATGCGCCGACCTGTTTCTTGACTAATAACCCGGGTTTGTTTTAGTTGTTTAAGTAGTTGTTCTGTTTGTTCCTGTAAATCTTGAATATTATTATTTAATGTTAATCTTTCAAATTCAATATGCTTTTCGATGAGGTCATTTGCTAGACGTGACCCTCGTTTTATCGGCTTATCTAGCTTTGCAGCACCACGCTCATATTGCAGAAATGAGAGTAACCCCTCTTCAAATGATAGAAAGCCTGTTTCTTCTAAAGGTAATAACTTTCTTCTCATGGGTGGTATTTCTTCCCCTTTTGCTTTCTTGCGATTTAGTAATGCATGCCAAGAAGAAACCATGTATACTTTTGGGTTCTCTATGACTTTTTCTAGTTGCTCTTTAATATAGTCGTATACTTTCTCCTGCTCTTCCACTTTTCGAATATAATCTTTAAAGTTGATTACAAAAAATAACTTGTGAATATCAGCAGATAAAATTCTGTCTTTAATAAAGCTCATTTCAGACTCTGCCATTGGTCTTGTTGCATTTAAAATAATAATTGCTGCATCACTTTTTGGAATGTAGTGATTTGTAATTGCTTCTCGGGCAGGATCAAGGTCATTTGTGCCTGGGCTATCAATGATGGTTATATTGTTTTCACATATTGGAGCAGGATATCCTATCTCACTGTGACTGATACTTTTAATTAACTCTTCACTTTTTTTCACCATGAGGATTGATTTTTTATCCCCATCTTCGGGTAAATCCGGGGCAACAATCCTCTTGAAGACAGATTCCTCCACATCAAGGGGCTTTCTCTTGTCATCCCAAAAATGTAAGGTGAATTTAGGGTCATTTCGGAAATGTATTTTATTTAAAATGGCTGTTGTTGGCTTTGGAGACGAAGGTAATAGTGATGCACCCAGTAATGCATTTATGAATGTTGACTTTCCATTTGAAAATTCCCCAACAACAATAAGTTCAAAAGCTTCATTTTTCAAACTAGCAATTGTCTCCGTTAGCTCTTTTACACTTTGTTGAACTTCCATCTCTAGAGCAAGTTCTTTCATCTTTTCTAATTGTACTAGGACATTCGTTTTCTTATTTTCATAAACTGCTAGTGAATATGACATTCTTAGTTGCCTCCTTAATATCCAGATTCATCCTCATTCAGGATTAAACAAAACATACTTTGAATTTCCTGAAATCCATAAGTCTACTCCAATTCGAAGCCAACCATCGTATTCTTCAAAGACTTCGAAGGTCTCGCCTTCGTATGCAATATCAATTTTTTCTGAGTCCATTCCAGGTCCTGAACGGATATTTAGCTGGATTGCAATTATCTCTGCATACCCTATAATTACTGGTCCTTCTTCTACAAATTCTTCTAAGACTTCCTCTTCCTCTGGATTCTCTATCCAACTTACGATTGTTCCTTTTAAACTACTAGACGCTTGTTGAATGTTCGATAGAAGATTTGGATTCGATTGGAACATAAAGAAGAGAATCCCTGCCAATAAAGCTGTAATCGTAAAGGGACGATAATATCTAGTATTATAGTAAAGCATTCCGGAAAGCCTAGGCTTGTATGAAAAACAAATCTCTGGTGAAACTTGGTCAACCACCTTATATGACAATTCTGGGTTAAATCCGACATTCTGATCATCGTTTTCTAACGTTTCCCAAGTTTCAGCGTATCTTGATACTAGTTCAGGTTGGAGAGGAAGCTCATTGTATTTTTCACATGCTCTTATGCATTCATTGAGCTTCTCGATGATTTCATTGTCAGCTACTGTCTTCCATGCCTTCAAATGAGGAATAAATTCACTTTTTATTATTTCAATGAGGTCTGAAACAGACAGATATTTATTCAATATTTGTAGGTCTTCATGATGTCGATTTTTAATTAAGTTTACTTCCTCATCATAGTTTGATTTTGCAGATAATGCCTGAGAATGATGGTAATTACGTTGTTGTTGCATCTCTTTTTCAATATTATAAAGTGTCTCTTGAAGGGCAATTGATAGACTTTGTTGACTTTTTAGAACCTGTTCTTTTGTTTTCGTACATTCCTCGGATTGATGTTCCAGCCTACGGAAAAGCCGTTCAATATATTTCAAGTCTTTTTTTGAGGCAAAGAGACGTTTAAAACGAGTCAATACCGTACCAGCAATTCTTTCATATGCTCCTTCAAGGTCTGATTTTTTATCTTCAAATTTTTCAAGTTCAATTTTGTGTTTTGCTATGGCATTTTCTAAGCTAGTAATCCATGAAAGGACTGTTTTATTTTGCTTGCTAAGACGGGAGTTGCTTACAATTATTTTAAACTTATGGATATTAGTTACAGGAGCTAAGAATAGATTCCACCGATTCATTTCAGCCTTATGAGTTTTTATTTTTTCTTTCATTGTTTTCTTTTTATGTCTTAGCCCACCTAATTCTGTATTGAAAAATTCTTCTAGTTGGTCAACGTGAGCCGTATATTTGTCTGTCTTAAGTTGATTTTCAATTGACTCGTAGAGATCTTCAAAAAAAGTAGATAACTTTGTTAGAATTCTGCTTTCTTTAAGATGTTGATTCTTACTAATTTCATTAATTTCCTGCGTTAGTTTTTCAAAATTACTCCATTCCATTTTCTCAGGATCATCCTCAAGCTGCCCTTCAAGCGCGTCGATTGATGAAACACCGATTAGATCCCTTACATAATCTTGAAGCTTCCTTTTTTCATTGGTAAGGAATTCATCCAAATCTTCAGTCGATTGATCGAAATGGAGGTCTATCGCATTTACTACTCCTAAAGGATAAAAACCACGTTGTCTTAATTCCTCTATTGACCCAATCTCTGATTTCCTACCAATCATTCCATATTTAAAAAGATAGAGAATATCATCTGTTCTTTCGATAAACCGTTTTGTAGCATCTGTATGTAGATCATTTCCCGCATTTAATCCCGGTGTATCTATTAGAGTGATTTCTTTTAATCTATCGTTTGGAACTTCTAACACTAAGTAGTCCAGACTTTGACGAACAAGTTCTCCCGCTTGGTCTCCTTCAGCAGAGAGTGAGTGTAGAAAATTTGGTTCAAAGGTCTTCGTGCTGCCGTTTTTGAAATGTGCAGTTAGATTGATTTTGGGACCATATTTAATAATTGTACTAACAGCTGTAGCTGGGGTAACGTCAGAACGTAACAAATCCATTCCCATTATGGCATTCAAAAACGTAGATTTTCCTGATTTAAACTCGCCCATTATCATGAGCATAACTTTTTCATTTGAGTCCTCTTTCAGAACCGAGAACTTTTTTCTTATATTAATAAACAAATCGCTTTGATTATAAAACTGTTCAAACTGATTAAAAATATCTCCTCGAAGTCTATCTAGATAGCTCATGGTAAACTTTAACCCACCTTCATTCGACAAAAAATTTTTCTATAAATATTATATCGGTAAAAAGTCCCAGATTTAAAGACATAATTTAGGACTTTTTAACAATAATGCGTTAACGCTATAACGTGTCGGGGGTCAGGCCCCCGATGGTTTAAAGCGTTAATCCGAGTAATTTTATAAACAAACTTATTGACTGGTGGATTTAATGGTGGTAATATTTTCATCATCAGTTAAATAATTGTTTTTTCTTATCATGAGAGGTGGAGGGAATGGCCCTAGGAAACCTCGGCAGCGGACTCATTTTTAGAGAGTACTGTGCCAATTCCAGCAAGCAATAGCTTGATAGATAAGAAGGGTGTACGTTTTCAGTGTGAATTCATGACCTCTTCTTTCTTGAAGAGGTTTTTTGTTTTGAGTGAATTCGGATGGTAAGAGTAAAAACACTATTTAACTAAAACCGAGTAAATCTATTGAAAAGGATGGTATAACACCAATGAAAAAACTTTCATTTTTGCTTTTTATTTTAACGATTGGATTTGTTTTAACTGCTTGTGGGACTGAGGAAGCAGGAACTACAAACGCTGAAGATACTACAAGTTCAGATGCTGCTACTGAAGAGCATAGCTCTTGGGATCGAATCAAGGAATCTGGCAAACTAGTTGTCGGAACTGAAGGTTTGTATTTTCCAGTTACATATTTTGATGAAGAGACAAAAGAATTAACTGGATTTGATGTTGAAGTCGTTAGAGAGTTAGGTAACAGATTAGGGCTAGAAATTGAATTTAAAACGATGGAGTTTGATGGATTACTTCCTGCCCTTCGAAATGGGCAAATTGATGTAGCCGCTAATGATTTTACGGTCACTGAAGAACGTCTAGAAAAATTTGATTTTACCATTCCTATTAAACACTCATTTGGATCTGCCATTGTACGTGAAGATGGTAGCTCGAATATTGAAACTGTTGAAGATTTAAAAGGCAAAAAAGTTGGAGGCTCAGCTACTAGTAACTACTCTGATTTTGCTCGTAGTCAAGGTGCTGAAGTTGTTGTTTACACAGGTTCTGATACTGTTTTACCGGAAATCATCAACGGCCGTGTAGATGCTACTTTAAATGACTACCTTGTTTTAATTCAGCACTTAAAACAGTTTGATAAGCCTGGGTTAAAACTTGCTGAAAATGTAAAGTTTGAGCCTAATGTTGGGGCGATTGTTATGCAAAAAGATAGTCCTGAGTTAAAAGAGCAATTGGATACTGTTTTACAAGAAATGATTGAAGATGGAACAATTAAAGAAATTGCACTTGAATTCTTTGGTGCCGATGTTTCTGAACCAGTTGTTCTTGATTAGTAAAATGAGAGGAATCTTCGTGATTCCTTTCTTTTTGTAGAAGATTACACAAAGGAGTTCTTTTCATGTCTAATTTTAAATGGGAATATCTATTTAATGTAGAAATTGCGCTAGACTCACTTCCTTTCATATTAGAGGGTGCCTGGTATACCATAATGATTGCCGTTGTAAGCATGGGCATTTCCTTGGTATTAGGTTTATTTATTGCGTTGGCCAGGATGAGTAAATTTTGGATTAACAGCATTCCTGCTCGGATTTTTATATCGTTTATGAGAGGAACACCTCTTCTTGTCATTCTATTTATTTTATATTTTGGCTTACCAATGCTAGGTATTGAGTTAGAGCCTCTAACAGCAGCAATCATCGGAATAAGTGTACATTTTTCCGCCTATAGTGCAGAAATTTTTCGGTCGGCAATATCATCTGTTTCTAAAGGTCAATGGGAAGCAGCAGAGACCCTTCGTATGACTTATTGGCAAACAATGCAGCGAGTCATCTTACCACAGGCTACTCGAATTGCACTTCCGCCTCTATCAAGTGTGTTCATGGATATCATTAAGGGAACTTCGTTAGCGATGGTCATTACAGTATCTGAAATGTTTTATCGTGCAAAAGTTGTTGTGGGCCAAACCTATGAGAGCTTAACACTGTATATACTTGTTGCCTTGATCTACTGGGGATTATGCACAATCGTAACCTTGTTACAAGATTATCTAGAGAAAAAAGCAAACCGTTATGTTTCATCTTGATAGGAGGCTGCTAAAATGATTCGGATAAATTCATTAAGTAAAAGCTTTAAAGATAATGAAGTATTAAAATCGATTTCTTTACAAATCGAAAGGGGTGAAGTGGTCAGCATCATTGGGCCATCTGGTTCCGGAAAGACGACTTTGTTGCGTTGTTTGAATTTACTAGAAATCCCAACATCAGGCACACTTTCGATTGGTGGAGTACAGGTTGGATTCAACGGGAAACCACCATCTAAGCAGCAGAAGAGGAATGTACAGAATTACTCTGGAATGGTATTTCAACACTTTCACCTGTTTCCACATAAAACAGTGTTAGAGAATATTATTGAAGCACCGTTGGTTGTTCAAAAAAGAAATAAAGCCGAAGTGATTTTAGAAGCTGAGGAACTACTGCAAAAGGTTGGATTATTAGGGCACAAAGACCATTATCCTGAACAATTATCTGGAGGACAAAAACAACGAGCTGCCATTGCTAGAATGCTAGCTTTAAAACCTGAAATTCTTCTATTTGATGAACCTACCTCGGCACTTGACCCTGAATTAGTAGGAGAAGTTCTAACTGTTATTAAAGAACTGGCTAAAGAAGGTCAGACGATGATCATCGTCACTCACGAAATGGGTTTTGCACGTGATGTTTCTGACCGTGTGATCTTTATAGCCGATGGCTACATCGTCGAACAAGGAAAACCTGAAGACATATTCACAACACCAAAAGAAGAACGAACACAACAGTTTCTACAAAAAGTACTAACAAGATAGAAAGTTGGGGCCTGACCCCCGGTGCGTTAATACGTTAACGCACTGGGGGTCAGGCCCCAAAGTTTAGAATGGTGCATCTTCCATTGAGGAGATGTATTCGCTGATGTTTTTGAAGATAATGTGAGTGCTTTTTCCTCCGCCATTTGATATAAAGCCGTCGCGGGCGATGATTACTCCTTCAAAGTCTCCGTCTATCTCAACTTTCCCATAGGGTGCAAATAAAACGCCGGTCGTTTTTCCTTTTCCCGTTATATTAATATCATTTTTACTCACAACTATTATATTTGTGAAGTTATCTTTGTTCGAAATAGAAGTAGAGTAGTCACTGACAAATATTTTACTATTATTCTCTAAGCTTCCACCTGGTGTATAGCCATTTAAATGATACCATTCTACAGGTTTCAACGGTGGAATGTCATATGCTAGTGGAGTAAAGCTTTCAACCTGTGATTTTCTTTCTATTTTTGCGAAGTTGATATTGTTTTTTTCAGAATTTACCGTTCCCTCGTGATAAATCTTCCCGCTTACTTTGTTAGGGGAACCTTCTAAAGTCACGTTTCCTTTAACGTATACATTTCCTTCTATTGGTGAATTTTTATAGGTGAAATCGCCGTTCACATACAAATTGCCGTATACACCCCGATTTCCATTCCCTAAAATAGCATCACCAGCAACAAAAATATTACGTGGGTGTGCCGGTGAGCCTATGTCTAATGCCCCCGCGGCACCCTTACCTTCACTTAAATCTAAATTCCCTTTTACATAAATTGTTGATACATTGACTAACGGAGCACCTGTTATTATACCTGCGTCTAGGTCACCGGTTAATACCATTGTCGCATTAGTTCCAGTAACACTATTATTATTAATATCGAATGATGACCCATACACAAACACATTCTCATTTACTAAAAAATCATAGAAACTTCGTAAATTAGGGAGCTCTATCGTAACATTTGCATCGCCCCGACGATATTCAATGACGGTATCAACCTCAAATTCCTGATTATTTTCATTAGTAACGGTAAAGTCTACACTTAAATCTACCAATGGACTGATCACTCCACAGGGGTTGCTAGCATCAACTATAACGCCACCATTGTCTAATGTTATCTCTGAAAAGTAGATTTCACCGCTTGGAAGTAAGTCATTATAGCATAAGGAGTAATCTCCCCCTTGATGTAACTGTCTTAGTTGAGTGATAATAAGATTAGCCTCTTGACGTAAGTTGACATGTGACTGGGTTTGTTTATTAAACTTAATAGAGGAAGAGAATACACCAAAAACTACACCTAGTATGATGGTTGATATTACAAGTGTTAGTAATAGCTCGAGTAATGTAAATCCATGTTCATTGGAAATTGATCTATTTCTCATTTTTATACACCATACTCTCCTCATACTAAATAGATTAAAAGGGTGATTCTAATGAATAACAAGGGGATAACTTTAATAGAACTACTTCTATCAATCACGATACTAAGTATTGTCATTCTCTCTTTTATGACTATCTTCTCTCAACTTATCACATTTTCAGTGAAAGTTGAAGATAAAGTAACCGTCATTAATATAGCGGAAGAAGTACTAAATAATGTTAAAAGATCTGTCCCTAACTCCGCTGATCCTATTACAATCAACGGGAAAACATATTATCCTAGCATTTCGGTTGGTACTAATCAGACTGGTCGAGAAAGCAGCTTAGGCTTAAGAAGAGTTCATGTTAAGATTTATACCGAGGAGTATTTTGATCCAACCTCTGAGCCCGCCTCTGAAATTTATGGTTATATTGAAAGTGGAGGCTAATTGTGATGAAATATATAAAAAGTGAAAAAGGATATGCTTTAATTATTGTCCTTATAACGATTACAGTCATTATGTTAGTTATCCCAATTCTTGTATCATCCATGTTGAATAGTTCAAAGCAGTTTCAGACAACAGAGGAAGATATTCAGTTAACAAAACTCGCCACAATGGGTGTTCAGTATACTGAAAAAGCTGTGGAAGTTTCTTCTGAGGAAGCTAAACAAAAAACTCTAGCCTGGATTGAGGAACAAAGAAATTTAGAGCCCCCCGTACCAGAACCTAGTGAAGGAGAAAAACGGACTAAATTTATTGAGTTTTTTAAAGCGGAATTGAGGAATAATTATTTTCCTGGTGATGAAATCGTCATACCTTTGCAACCTAACCGTTTTATGTATAAAGTGGAAATTTCTATTGATAGTTCAGTTCAATATACAGTTTTTCCATCAGTGGATGGACAATTTTTAAGTGGGGATTCTATTGATGGTGACATCGCAGTTAATATCAATTTCAATTAAAAATGGGGCAGCCCATAGTACGTGAAGTTTACGTACCGTGGGCTGCCCATTTAGCTTTTTTCGCAATACAGCTCTTAAATTAGGTTTATCATCGTCTTCAAATTTAGGTTGTGTTCCTAATTTTTGTTACGACCGTTTCCCTTTTCACCACTATTTCCTGCGTTGCCTTTAGCATTTTCTTCTGTTTTTTCTGATTGTTCACGGGCTTTCTCTGCTGCTTTTTCTGATTGCTCACGTGCTTTTTCCGCTGCTTTTTCTGTTTGTTTGCGAGCTTCTTCTGCTGCTTTATCCGCTTGTTCACGTGCTTTTTCTGCTGCTTTATCAGCTTGTTTTCGAGCTTCTTCTGCTGCATTTTCTGCCTGTTTACGAGTCTCTTCTTCTACCTTTGCAATTTCTTCACTTGCTTTCTCTTCTACTTCCGCGTCATCATTATTAGATTCTACTGTTGTGTTTTGAGATGTTGTGACAGCTTGACCAGCTATATCTTTAGCCTTTTCTGTTTTCTTTGTTTCTTTTACTACTTGCTTTGCTGTTTTCTTTTCTACTTTTGCTAGTGCTTTACTAACTTCCTTAGTTGCTTCAACTACTGATTCCTCTTGCTCTTCAGTATCTTTTGCTAAGAGTTCTACATTCTCCTCTTCAGCTTCCTCTTCTGTTAATTCTTCCTCAACAACTTCTTCCTCTAAATCAGGTTGTTCTTCTTCTAATTCTTCTTGCGCAAGATATTTAGCCAGCTTTTTCTCAAGTTTTATCTCTGCTTTTTCAATATTTTTAGCTAAGGCAGCCTTCGCTGTTGGGTTTTGTATTTTTTCCATAGCAGCTGTTAAAGCAATTATATTTTGGCCTAGTTTTTCTTTTAATTCTGCTAATGGATCTGTTGTTTCCTCTGTTCCTTCTTCAGTTGTTTCTTCGGAAGTTTCTTCACCATCACCAGTCGTTTCATCTGAGCTTTCTGATTCGTCCGTACTTTCTTCTTCTGAAACATCACCATCCGGGTTCTCATCAGTAGAAGTAGTAGGTGTAGTTAAATCAGATGCGACTTCCATTTGTTGAATTGCTTTTTCCAGTGTTGCTTTTGCAAGCTCTTCATCACCAGCAGCAATTAGTGCTTCTGCTTCTTTGATACGTTCTTCAGCAAAAGCTGCTAAAAGTTCTGCTTCGGCAGTATCATCAAACGTAAGAGCTAACTTTAGTTGTTCAGTGAAAGATTTAAAGAAGTAGAAGAAATCCCCAGGGATTAATGATACTTCTGAGATTGGCTCGCTCTCTGGTTCAGTTGTCACAGTCGGTTCATTTGTATCTGTTGAGCCCTCAGTAACAACACCATTATCCTCAGGTGTTGAGCTGTCTACGGTTGTATCTTGTGTCTCAGTAGTTGTTTCCTCTGTAGTAGACGTATCTGTGTCTTCATTTGCAAAAGCACTGCTTGTCCCTAATGTGAGTGTTAAAGCAGTAACAATTACGCTTGTTGCTAATACATTTCTAACCTTCTTGTCGAAAAACATGTGAATTCCTCCTTAATTCGCAATACTTTGTACTTAAAGGTATTCGAGCCCAGTTTTTCGGTTTCTGTCGCTAAATAAAAAAATTCTTGCATTCTATTAGTAGTTAAATAGATTGCAAGAATATAAAGAAATAACAAATATGCACGTTACTCCTCACTCTTAGCAACCCAGCCGCCATGGTAATATACGTTAGGCCTGTGGCTTTGCGTCATCGCTTTTCAACGATTTTGCCTTTATTTGAATGGGACGAAATACTTGACTGTAGTATACTGAAAATTTTGTCGAATAGCTATAAGGAAATAGTACTATTTTGGGGCCTGACCCCCGGTACGTTGACGCGTTAACACGGTGGGGGTCAGGCCCCTTCTGTCATTGTTTGTTCACAGTTAGGACAATTGTTTTTGTGTTTTTGGATATTGGATCAGCTTCACCATTAAAGATATTTGTTTTGCTTTCTTCTGATGGTTCAATAGAGATACTGATGTCGTTTTTGCCTTCAGTTAGAGTAACTGTATGATTAAATGACATGTCATCATTAATCGTTACTTGTTCTCCATTTATGGTTAAAATTCCGCCTTTAATTGCAGTCCCTTTTAGTTCGATTGTTTCTGTCGTAAGTGTTGCATTGTTTTCGTGAGAAGTTACGACAACAGGCATATCAATCCAACGTATGATGTAATCTTGTACAACCATTTTGTTATTGCCTTGGTTTTGCACAATAACTTTCATGTCTGTACCTGGGGCACCATAACCATAGTAACTGATGTCATCATCTGCACGGTCATTAGGTGTGTGGTCCGCAAGTCCTTCTTGATCCCATGAATTGCCCTTTACATACTTATAGGTAATTTCAGTTCCTTCTTGGACTTCTACTGTATACTCCCAATCAGGTGTTACTGCACCATTACGAGTCATTGACCACGCGCCAGTGTTCCATCCATTTAAACTATTTGGCATGTTAACGCTTGTAGTCAAAGGAGTATAATCAGGTGCATTCACTTTAAAGGTTACCTGAACCATGACAATATCAGGAGTGACTGTAACTATGTTTGAATCCACAAAATTACCCGCTTTGTCATAAACGCGAACCTGATATTGATATGTTTTTCCGTTTTCAACCTGGTAGTCACGGTACGTTGTTAGCCCACCATCAACCACCTGTTCAATTACCACCCCATCACGTAAAATCGTGAATAGATATGGATCATCTGAGTCTACTAAACTCCAGCCTAAGTTAACCTGACCAGATTCTTGCATCGGTTGTGCAAGCTCAACTGAAGTTGCTGGTGCTGCTTGGTCTGCTTCATCTTTTACAAAAGTAACAGTATTCGTTGTTTCTGTATACTTCCATTCACGTCCTAAGTCAGAAGAAACACCAATTCTGTACTCGTAGGTTCCTATTTCTAAAGGTAAGAAGCTGCCTGAGAACACATTATTGTTTCCAGCTTGACCAGCGTAACCTGCCTTCAGAATCTCCCACTGAGTTTCACTGTCCTTTTTGACTTCTAATCTAGCCATAACGCCTTCTGCTTGCTCAGTTTCGGTTGCACCAGCCACATATAACTCTGCACTTATTTGTTTTGCAGCCGATAAATCTAATGTACTATTATCTAATGTAGTTAAATCTCCTACCCACGCCGTTGATAAATCATAATGTGGGATAACAGCATTTGTAGCTACCTTTTCAGACTCATTTCCATTTTCATCAACGGAAGCCACTGCGAAGAAATATTGACGTCCATTTTGAAGGTTTTCGACTGTAAATGTCTCATCAGCCGTTGTACCAAGCTTCTGGTATAGTGCTCCTTCAACAGTCGTTTGGTATACAACATAATCACTCGCGTTTCCTTCCCAGTTTAACTGAGCCATTTTCGAACCTTCTGTTGCAGTTAAAGATGTAACCGGCTCAACCTTCGTTGGTAGATTTTCTGAAACTAGCATTCTTCCTGACATCGCAGGTATTGTAAGTTCAATCACTCCATTGTGAGTAATTGCTCCATAACTTGTTTCTAATTGATCGTTAAAGTTTACACCATTCGCTACTAACTCTTTCACTTGCAGCTCAATTGTTTTCGATTCACTACCTCTATTAATCGCAACAATTGCAGCACTTTCATCATTCGTTCGAACATAAGCTAACACATCATCCTTCGCATAAGCATGGTGAAGCTCACCATATGCAAAGAGATTTGCATTATCTTCGCGGACTGCTCCGATTTTTTGATAATGAGAGATTAGATCCTGGTCTTCATTGCCCCACGGATACGTACGACGATCATCCGGATCCTTCGAGCCTGTTACACCCGCTTCATCACCATAATAAATCGTCGGTGCACCTGCATAGCCCATTTGGATAATCGAAGCTAACTTAAGTCGCTGCACACCAAGTTCATGATTATAATTCGTGTCAAACTCTGCACGTTCAAATGAGTCCGTTCCACCGCCTAGTAGATACACCGCTCTTGGCGTGTCATGTGAACCCATTAAATTCATTAATGCGTAAAATGCTTCTTCTGGGTAATCCTCCTGGACTGCTTTTAACAGTTTTTCAGTTTGCCCGGCATTCCCATTTTCTAAGTAACCTAAAATCGCACGTTCAAATCGGTAGTTCATAACGGAATCATATTGGTCTCCAAGGAAGTATTTAGAGGCATCATCCCAAATTTCCCCTAGGATTAATGGCTCCTCACCATCCTGAAGTGTTGCTCCTCGCTTGTAGTTACCGTTTTTCAACTCTTCACGGAACTCTCTCCAGAACTCCATGTCAACCTCATTGGCTACGTCTAGTCGCCAACCTGAGCCACCGTTTGTTAACCAGCTTTTGGCAACCGAATCTTTTTCATAAAAAATATAGTTTGCAAACTGCTTATTATTTAGCTCGCTATCATAATCTACTGCTTCACCTGAAATTGATTTAATTTCTGGCAAACTATCAAAGCCCCACCAAGCTTGGTATTTATAACGCTCAGTTGGCTTTCCTTCATCAATCATTTCATTTTCGATATTAAACCAGTTATGGAAGCCATAACGACTAAACTTTTGTTTATCCTTTTTAAAATAAACATGGGCCTTCTGCTCTGCTTTCTTTTGCGTCAAACCTTCTTCATTCATTAATTCATAAATTTTTGCCCAGTATTCATAGGCTCCAACCGTTTCATATTTTCCATAGCGGTCAAAATAGATGGAGTCATCCGCAACGTGGTTAAATACCCCATCTAGGATTAAATGCATATCACGTTTTGCTAATTCATCTGTAAACGCCTTAAACTCTTCAGGTGAACCGAACATCGGATCAACCTCTTTAAAATCAGTCGCATCATACTTATGATT